>CAYRKB010000008.1:0-56474 GCA_964424705.1 uncultured Victivallales bacterium | reverse complement strand
TGACATGTTTCCTCGGGGCCTTCCGCCGGGCCTCACGCTGCGTAGAACTTGGCGAGGAAGGCCTGGTTCTGTTCGGCGAAGAGCGTGTCGCCGACGCGGTCGGCGACGGCGATGATCATGCGCTCGTGGTGGCACACCAGGCCGTGAACCTGGTTGGTGGCGCCGGTGGTGGCGTAGTTGATGCACGAGCACCAGTTCATGCAGCGGGCGTGGAGCGGACAGTCGGCGCACTCTTCGATCGTATTGCCGCGACAGGCCATGACGCGGGCGCGCCGGGCGTCGTCGAAGCCCTCAAAGACGTTCCCGATCCGCAGTTCTTCGTTGGAATCATCGCCGACAATCCGCTCGCACGGATAGATGTTTCCGCTCGCCGCGATCGCGATCTCGTTCTCGCCGAACCCGCACCGGTCGCAGAGGTCGTAGCCTTCCTTGATGCGTGTCCGGATTTTGCCGTCGATGATGTTGATGCGGACGGGCGTCGACTGGCGGAAGTGCTCGATGTAGAGGTCGGCGACCCGCTCGCAGGCCTCACGCCACGCGGCCAGCGCACGCTCGGGCCACTCGATGTAGAAGTTCGGGTTCAGCGCGATGTTGCGGATGTCCTCAGCCAGCAGCCACTGCACCGAGTCGGCGAGATGTGCGACGTTGCGGGGGTCGACGACCACAATGACCTCCGCGCCGGGGGACGGGCCGCGGAAGAATCGCAGCGCCTGCACCGCTGCCGCGTGGGAGCCTTTTCCGTCCGGACGCCGGCGCAGCAGGTCATGCATGGCGGCATTTCCGTCGAGAGAAAGCCCGAGATAGAACCCGTTGTTTCGAAACCAGATGACCTGCTCTTCATCCAGCAAGGTCATGTTGGTCGTGACGGTCTTCTTGAGCTTGATGCCGGCGGCGCCGGCCCGGTCGATGGTGTATTCGGCCGATTGCTTCAGCAGCGCCCATTCCAGCAGCGGCTCGCCGCCGAAGTATCCCAGCTGCGCCTGCGGGGGGCGGCCGGTGAGTGTGGCGCGCTTGAGCGTATGGTCGAGACAGAAATCCACCGCCTGCCTGGCCACCTCCCACGTCATGCGCCGGGTGGCCTTTGTGCCGGCGTAGCAGTACGCGCAACGCAGGTTGCAGTCATGGGTGAGGCAAAGCGTGAAGTCCATCGGGTGCCCAGGGCAGTTAGGCGGGGCGGGCCTACCGCAGCCCCTGCACGCGCACTGCATCTGTTTCGTTGGTAGAAGCGGCAGCGGGAATCGCCAGCAATTGGCCCGCCTTCAGCGTCTCCGCCGCCAGGCCCGGGTTCACGGCGACGATATCAGGCCAGCGTTCGCTATCCCCCAGCAGGCGCCTTGCAATGCCGGATAACGTGTCGCCTTTCTTGACGGTGTAAGTAGCGCAGGCCTGCAGATTGGTCTCCGCCTGCTTTGGCGCCCGAATTCCGCCCGGCGGGCGGGGCACCGCGGCCGGCTCGCCGGCAAGTCGAACCGGTCTTTCCGGAGGCGGCGTGGGCCGAGGCGCCACGGCGATGTCACCGGCGAGGCGCGGATCGTCGGCCGGGGCAGGGACTTCGGCTCCGCGGCGGCCTTGTCTCCGGTTCTCGGTGGCGGCGGAACCCCGGCAGTGCGCGTCGGATCCGCCCAGCCGGTCACGGCGGTCAGGCCGATCGTGGCGGCGCCGAGCAGGCGCTTGTATTCGAGGAATTGGCGATGACTCGGGTATTTCGGGTCGGGCAGCTTCGTGCTCTTTCGAACCTTCATGTGGGGCCTCCGGAGGAATTGGCGGGAGGATACTCTCCGGATAGGAGACTGTAAAGGGCCGCTTGGATAAGGAAGCGCATCGACAGGGGCGGGCCGTTCGGCATACTATCTCCCCCATGAAAACCAGTTCTGTTACGGCCGCGGGGAAGCACGCGAGCGTTTGCGGCACGCCGGGGGCGAGGGCCCGTGTGGCAGGCTTGGCGCGCGTGGTATGGCCTATCCTGGCCGCGGCGGCAGTCGCGGGATATCTGCTGCGAGCGGCTTTTCCGAGCCCGGCGCTTGGGATGCCCGTCGCCGGCGCGCTGCTTGTCCTGCTTGGCGCGGCGGTGGCGCTTCTGTGCCGCCTGCTGAGGCCGGGGCTGGACTCGTTTCTCAAGGGCGCGCAGGGCGAGGAATGGGTGGCGCGCGAGCTGCAGTTTCTTCCTTCGACTTTCGCGGTTTTTCACGGCGTCGAGGTGCCCGTCGCGCATGGCACGGAGTTCGGCGGGGACTGCGATCATGTCGTGGTCGGGCCCACCGGGATCTTTGTCGTGGAAACAAAGAACTGGAACGGGTGCGTAACCGTGGAGAGCGGGCGGGTCCTGTACGACGGTCGGGAGCCAAGCCGTCCGCCGCTGGACCAGGTGAAGGAGTCCGCCAGACTCGTCCGCGAATTCCTGGGCCGGGAGCTACAGCGCGAAGTTGCCGTGACGCCTGTGCTTTGCCTGGCGGCCAATACGCTGGACGGAAAGACGCAAGGCGCGGGCGGGGTCATCGTGTGCAACGCGCGCTTTCTTAATGCCGTGCTCGAGCAAGGCTCCGAGCGCCCGCTGGATGATGCGTTCCGCGAGGGCGTCGCAAGGCCCTTAAGGCGGCTGGTAGGATGACGGCATCCGGATAAGACAATGGGGGACGGACCATGATCAAGCCTTATGAGGAAGGTTTGCGGACGGTGTTCTTGGTGCGGTCAGAACACTTGAATCACCAGGGACATCTCTTCGGGGGCGAAATGATGTCGCAGATCGATTCCACGGCCTACTGCGTGCTGCGCGAGGAATACCCCGACAAGTCGTTCGTTACCCGTGCTGCGGAGATCGGTTTCGAGCGCCCGGCGAGCTTGGGGGATGTGGTGAGCTTCGAGGCGCGGATTCACAACGTCGGCAATACCTCCATTCAGGTGGAGGTGGCCGGATCGGCCAATGGCACGCCGTTCTGTTCCGCGCTCATGACCTACGTTAACGTAGGAACGGACGGCAAGAAGGCGCCGATCTGAGGTCGTTCGCCTCCTTGACACGGTGGGGAGGCGGCCGCTATCCTCCGCTAAGCGCCCAGAGGGCGGGGATTTTTCAATTCGTTCGGGATTCGCGCTGTCATGATGAGAACGTTACTGAACAGCATACTTGCCGTCTTGCTGCTGGCGGCCCTGCCGTCGCATGGCGAAGAGGTGCGGCTCGATGGCGTGGCCGCCGCCGTGAACGAAGCGGTGATCACGGTGGGCGAAGTGTTTGATGCGATGGGCCCGCAGCGGAAGCAAATGGAAGCCCGTTTCTCGGGCGAGGATCTCAAGGCCCACCTCGGAAAAGTCTATCATGAGACGCTCAATGTGCTTGTCGAGCGGCGCCTCATTCTGAGCTCCTACGAGAAGCAGAAGATGAAGATTCCCGACTCGATTGTAGACCGGAGAATCAATGAGATCATCAGCGAGCGCTTTGATAACGACCGGTCCACGCTTCTGGCGGAGCTGGCGGCGGATCGCCTGACGTTCGAAGAATGGCGTGGCAAGGTGCGCGAGCAAATGACCGTTGGCGCCATGCGCCATGAGTTCGTGGACAAGTTCGTCAACGTTTCGCCGGCGGCCGTGCGGAAGTTCTACGATGCGAACCCCGACCGTTTCAACGTTTCCGGAAAGATCCATCTGCGGATGATTGTCATTGAGAAGGGCGGCACGGCGGAGAGCGCCGCTGCGAAGCGCAGCGTGGCCGAAGACGCCGTGAAGCGCCTTCGGGCGGGCGAGGAGTTTGCCGCCGTCGCAAAGGCCGTGTCGGAGGACAGCAAGGCGGGCGAGGGCGGCGACTGGGGATGGGTCGAGCCGAAGCTGCTGCAGGCAAAGCTCGCCGAGCAGGCGCAGAAGCTGCAGCTGCGCGAGTTCAGCGAACCCATCGAAACCGACTCGAGTTTCTATGTCCTGCAGTGCGATGGCCGGCAGGACACCATTCCCACGCCTTTCGAGGAGGTGCGCGCCGCGATCCAGAAGGACATGGAATCCTCCGAGTCCGAGCGCCTCTACAAAGCGTGGATCGGGCGCCTCAAAGCCGACGCGTACATCAAGCTCAAGGATGAGGCCCCGCTGTAGGATCCTGCCGCGGCGGCAGCAGCGCGAGTGGCTTACGGAGGGTAGCAGCGTGGACCCGGTTCTTACCCGTTTGGCCGATGTGAGGGTGTTGCTTCAGGCGTTGGGCGTGAAGCCCAACCGCGTGCTTGGACAGAACTTTCTCATCGACCGTAATATCCTGGAGATCCTGCTTGGTCTTGCAGGTCTTACGCGTGATGACGGCGTGCTTGAAATCGGCCCGGGCCTGGGCGTGCTGACCGAACAACTGGTCCTGCGCGCGGGCCGGGTGGTGGCGGTTGAGAAGGATCGCATACTCGCAGAGTACCTGACGCGCCGGCTCAAGGCGGCTTCGGGCCTTACGCTGATGGCGTGCGATGCGATGGACCTCAACCTCGGGGAGCTTCTGGCCGGCGGACTAAACAAGGTGGTCGCGAACCTTCCGTATTCCGTGGGCACGCGGATTCTGGTGGACCTCATGCGGTCTGCGGCGCGCCCGGAGCTGCTGGTGGTCACGGTGCAGAAGGAGGTCGCTGCGCGGATGGCGGCGCAGCCCGGCGGCCGGAGCTTCGGGCTGCTGAGCATCTGGACGCAAATGGACTACGAGGTCGAGATGGCAAAGGTCATCAGCCCCACGTGTTTCTGGCCGCCGCCGGACATCGAGTCCGCGATTGTGCGCTGTGTGCGGCGGAAGAGCCCGCTTGTGGAGGATGAGCTGCGGGGCGAGTTTTACGACATAACGCGTCAGGTAAGCATGCATCGCCGCAAGCAGCTGGCGGCTATTTTGCGCACGTTGCCGGCACCGCACGCGATGCCGCGCCCTGAAGCGGAGCCGCTGCTGGCGTCCTGCGGAATCTGCGCCGCGGCCCGGCCGGAAACGCTGACGATCGATCAGTGGCGCAGCCTTGTGATCGCGCTGCGCGTGCGCGCGCAGGCCCTGTCGGGATCCCGATGAGGCAGTCGCGGATCTTGCCGTTCAAAGGTTTCCGCGCGCGGGGGCCTTGGGCGGAGCGTCCACCGCTCGGCGCAGGCCGTCGACATCGATGTCCTCGATAAACTTCACGATGTTGGTCCACACGGGATGGAACCCGAACCCGCCGCCGGTCATCTCCTTGATCGCCTTTTGCTTGTCCCATCCGCAGACGACAATGCGGTACATCGCGCACATCAGGCCGGTCCTGTCCGCCCCGTGCTGGCAATGCACAAAGACCGGGGTCCGATTCGGATCCTGGACAATGCGCAGGAATCGAACGATGTCCTCCTGCTCCGCGTGCCATGTCTTCATCGGGATCTCTTCGTACTGCATCCCCGTCGGGGCTACTTCGACGCGATCGGAATGAAAGGACCGCAGGTTGACCACGGTGCGGATGCCCATGGCCTTGAGCTCCCGGAATCCGCCGGGTGCGGGCTGGGCGCCCCGGTACAGGCTTTCGGAGAATTTGAAGAAATTCGGGAGTCCGTTCGTGGAGGGCGCAGGCGTTTGAGCTGCGGCTGCGTTGAGGGGTGCCGCAGGTTCTGCCAGCGCGTGACTCACCAGCAAGAATGCGACGCATCCGACATTTATCATCATGTTACGTGTCTTCATGTCCACTCCTATTCCAGCTTCTCCCCATCGTTTCTTGCCGCTTGCGGGCCCGTCTCCGCCGGTGCGTTCGCCGAATCGACGCGGCTGACGTACGTGAGGATGCCCCGGTAAATGCCCTCTGCTACTTTGTCGCGGCCCTCGGCGGTCGTCAGGCGGACTTCGTCCGAGCGGTTGGAAAGAAAAGCGCATTCCACCAGCGTGGCGGGGCAGGGCGCATTGCGCAGCACTTCGAACCGTGCCCGCTTGATGCCGCGGTCCTCCGCCTTGACCTGGCCGAGAACCCCGCGCTGGATGTAATAGGCAAGCAGAAGATTGGCGGCGTCATGCTGGTTTCCCTGAAAGGCGCGCGGCTCCGCGGCGCCGCCCGCCGAAGAGGCGAACCCCGGCGCAGTAAGAACATACGTTTCCACGCCGGACGCCCGCTGGTTCGAGGTGGAGTTGAGATGAATGCTCACAAAGGCCTGCGCGCCGCGCCGCCGCGCAAGCTCACAGCGCTCGGTGAGGCCCAGCGAAACGTCGTTTTCCCTCGTCAGGGCCGCCGCCACACCGCAGTGTTCCAGCTTGGCGCGGACGCGGCGCGCGATTTCGAGCACGATGCGTTCCTCCTGCGTCTTGTGCGGGCTCAGGGCGCCGCTGTCTTCGCCGCCGTGGCCCGGGTCGATCACAATGCACGTCGCGTCGCGGCCCTTGAGTGCGTCCCTGGGAAGAAGCAGGGGGGCGATGGTGCCGGTGATGTCAGCCGCCGTCAGGTACCAGCTGTGGCCCCGGGGAAACAGGGCGCCGTTCAGCCAGAGCAGCGACCCGTCGAAGTTGAGCTTGCGGCTGTTTGCCTCCAGCACGATTGCATAGAAGCTGCTGTGCATGTGGAGGCGTCCCTGGCGGGGCTCCGGCTCAGATAGACCGAAGCGGCGGGCCACATAATCAAGCGGCTCCGACGCTGTCGCTTGCGCCTGAGCCAGGGACGGAAGGGCCTCGGCGCCTGCGAGCAGGGCAATCAACGCGCAGAGAGGGATCCGCCGCTTGCCTGCGCTACGTTTCATGTGTGCAGACAGTACGGGTTTCTCCCTGCGGATGCAACGGCGGAGGCGGGCCGGGTCACAGGATCTTAAACTTGGGAAGGTCCTGGATGTCCACGGCCCCCTGCAGCCGGCCCTTCTCGTCGACTGCGATCAGGTCGTCGATGCTATGCTCCTCGAAGATGCGCAGCACGTCCACGGCCAGCGCGGAAGTGCGGACAGTGATAGGGTTGGCCGTCATCACGTCCCGTACGGCCAGCGTGAGGATTCCGGGCAGGCTGGAAATGTGACGCCGAAGATCTCCATCCGTGAAAATGCCGAGAACGACCTGCTGCCCATCCACTACTGCGGCCGAGCCGGAGCGGGCCCGCGTCATGGCGAGCACGGCGTCCTGCACCGTTGCATCCGCCGCCACGGCGGCTACGCGGTCGTCCTTGCGCATGATATCCACCACGCGCAGAAGCAGCGTGCGCCCGATCGCCCCGCCGGGATGCAGCTTGGCATAGTCGTTGCGGTCGAAGCCGCGTGCCTCGAGGATCACCATGGCCAGCGCGTCGCCAAGGGCCATGGTGGCTGTCGTGCTCGTGGTGGGGGCCATGTTGAAAGGGCAGGCTTCGCGGTCGACGGTGACTGACACCGTGACGTCGCTCAGGCGGGCGAGGGCGCTGTCCGGAACGCCGGTGATGGCGACGATCGGAACTTTCACGCGCCGGATCGAGGGGACCAGATCAAGGATCTCCTGCGACTCGCCGCTGTAGCTGAGCGCCAGCAGCACATCGCCCTTGCAGACGATTCCGAGATCCCCGTGCATTGCCTGCGCAGGGTTGAGCAGGACGCTTGTGGTGCCGGTGCTGGCGAATGTGCCCGAAATCTTCTCCGCGACGGGAAGGTTCTTGCCGATGCCCGAGACGATAACTTTGCCGCCGCCGGCGAGGCATTTCAGCACGAGTTCCACGGCCCGGTTGAACTCCTTGCCCAGGTTCTCCCTGACCCTGCGCAAGCCGTCCGCTTCGATATCCAGGATCTCCTGGGCTCTGGCTACAAAGTCCACGTTTACTCTCCTTTAGTCTCGGGCGGGCGCTAGGCCGGCCCTGGCCACGCCCCGGCGAATCCGCACGAATTCCACGACTCCAGCAGCCACGAGATACGCTGTCAGCCCCATCATTACAAGATCCGCGCCGAGGAGGGTGGGATTGCCCGCGTGGGCTCCATCCGGAGCGCGGCCGGGCATGAACTTCGGGACCAGTAGTATCAGGTTGGTGGTGGTGGTGGCGAGCATGAAGAGCGCGGGCGCCACGATGTACCAGACCGGTTTGCTGTTGCGCAGGAGCCAGATGCCTCCGATTCCGAGCGAAAATGCGGCCAGGAGCTGGTTGGCCGTGCCGAAGACGTTCCAGAGCTGAAGCACGCTGCCGGAAAAGGAGAGCCATAACATCAGGGCGACCGCGAGCCCGGAGTTCACCCAGTAATGGCGCAGGAACGCAAGGGCCGCCCGCAGCGCGCCGCGGGTTACGACGGGCGGCCCGGAGGCGTCATTGGGCAATTGCATTCCGGGGGGTATGCCGGAGCTGCCGGCCGCTTCCCGCAGCTGAGATAGGGACGCATCCGGGTGCTGCCGTGCGAAGATATCGAAGCGGCCGAAGACTTCCTGCCACAGCTCCTCGATGAGGTAGCGGTTCAGACGCACGGCGGTGTCGAGCGTTGTGATGACGAAGCCTTCAAGCAACAGCATGCCGGCGAGCGCGCCGACGGCAATCGGGACACCGAACGCCATGAATCCCGCGCGGCCCACCGCGAAGGCAAAGCCGAGCACGGGGTTGTTGTCCTTGCCCGCTGGAAAGACGTCCTGCAGATAGAACGCCTGCGTGGTTCCCATTACCAGCGTGCCGATCACCGCCACGGCCAGCAGCGATTCCAGGAGCATCCCCCAGTAGCCGATCATCCGGGTGGCGGATTCCGTCTTGAGCTGTTTGCAGGTTGTTCCGCCCGCGCAGAGGCTGTGGAAGCCGCTGACCGCGCCGCAGGCGATTGTGATGAACAGCGCCGGCCACAGTCCGCCCATTCGAGCTGTGCCGGCGGCGAGGTCGAGCGCCGGCAGCGCCGCGCCTGCGTCGGCGCCGGCGCAGCGCAGCGAGCCCACGACCAGCGAGGCGATCAGGAAGAGAATGCCGGCGTAGAGGATATGCACGTTGATGAAATCGCGGCTTTGCAGGAAGAGCCACACCGGAACCCCGGCTGCGACCAGCGTGTAGACCGCAAGCGCGACCTTCCAGAGATGAGGGGGCAGGGAGACCGGGTAGTACAGGCCAATGATGATACTCGCAGCGCAGATTCCGACGGCGAGGAGAGAGCATTTCCATACGGCGATCTGGCGCCGGATGTAAAGCCAGCCCACGAGCGGCGCGAAGCAGGTGATTACGATAACGCTCATCGAGGCCACCCCGCCGATGATCACCTTCTGCTGGCCGTCGATGAGCACCGTGCGGAAGATGGACTGGTCGGCGGCCAGCTGCATGCGTCCAAAGTCGAGCATGCTGACGAGCGCGCTTGCCGAGGTGTTCAGAAATACGGCGGTTACGAGCCCCAGCATCAGCACAAGGAAGATCATGAGCGCCACGAACGGACCGCGGCCCAGCAGTCGGCGCGCGATCATAGCCACCGATTGGCCGCGGTTGCGGATGGACACGAACGCGGCGAGGTAGTCATGCACGGCGCCGATGAACAAGCCGCCCAGAATCACCCAAAGGACCGCGGGCAGCCAGCCGAAACACAGCGCGAGGACGGGGCCCACAATGGGTCCGGCCCCTGCGATCGACGCAAAATGATGCGCGAAAACGACGGGCGTGGGCGTCGGAACGTAGTCTCGCCCGTCGCTGAACGTCACCGCCGGAGTCTGTCGCGCAGGGTCTTCCCCCCAGGTGCGTGCAAGGTGACGGGAATACCTGCGGCCCAACAAAACGAACGCCACCAACGAGATGCCAAGCACAAGGAGAGCCGTCATGATACCTCGCTTCCGCCGTAATCCGGTTGGATATAGCCTTGAACTTGTTGCCGGGGGTGATACAAGCATGTCTGAAGGGAGGCGATCAAGCATGAAAGCGGGCCGAGGCGGCTTTACACTGGTGGAGATCATGGTGGTGACGCTCATCATCGGGGTCATGGCTTCGATCGCAATCCCCTCGTTTCTGCGCGCCAGGAAAATTGCCCTGCGGAACCGGTTCATCAGCGATCAGAGGGTTCTGTGCGATGGACTGACGCGGCTGGTGATGTCCACCGGAAGCTATCCGCCGGACTGCCAGGCAGGCGAAATCCCTCCCGGCCTGGCGAGTTTCGTGAAGCATACCGACTGGACGAAGCCCACCGAGGTCGGCGGCCGCTGGGACTGGGACTACAAGACGGCACAGTGTGAGGGGCTGGCCGGCCTGGCGGTGGATAATCCCACCTGGTCGGATGCGGACATGGCGGACATCGACGGGTGGATTGATGACGGCAATCTTGAGACGGGTCGCTTCCGGAAGAACGGGCGCCATTTCATGTACCTGCTCGAACGCTAAAATTCTTTCGCCGCAAGTTCTTATTCCTTTTCTCCGTGCAGATACTATAATTGTCCCCCCGTCTGAGCCGGGAGCCGAGCGGCGTGGGATGGATGTACACGGCGGCGGGGCAGGGCCGCGGGATTCGCGAATTCGAAACACGGGGATAGGCACAGGATGATGTTTTCCAGATGGTTGAAGCGCGTGCGAGGGGAGAAGCCCTCCGGGGCGACGGAGCCGGTCCAGGAACGGGTGCATCATGAGAAGGCGGCGCATTCGCAGGACCGGCGGGCGAATGCGGTGCACGCGCGGGACAGGAATGAGAATGCCACGCGTTCGCAGGAGAGGAACGAAGGCTATGCTTCCCATGCCGGCACGGTGGTTCGCGACCGGGCCGACCACTCGGTTTCGAGGGACAGCATTGATCCTGACGCCATCACAGTGCTCTACCGGCTGAGCCGCGCGGGGCACGTTGCCTATCTCGTGGGCGGGGGCGTGCGCGACCTGTTGCTCGGGCGCAAGCCGAAGGATTTCGACATCGGCACCGACGCTCACCCGCAGCAGATCAAGAAGCTCTTTCGGAACTGCTTTCTGGTCGGCCGGCGGTTCCGGCTTGCCCACATTCGCTTTGGAACCAAGGTGATCGAAACCAGCACGTTCCGGCGCCAGCCGGACACCGTGAGCGTGGATGCTCCGCCCTCGGAGGACATCATGCACCACCGGGACAACACGTTCGGGACGCCGGTGGAAGATGCGCGGCGCAGGGACTTCACGGTCAACGGTCTCTTCTACGATATCCGAACCTTCAAGGTGATCGACCACGTCGGCGGCCTGGCCGACCTTGAACGCAAGGTGATTCGCTGCATCGGTGATCCGGGCCTGCGCTTCAGGGAGGATCCTGTGCGCATGCTGCGCGCGGTGCGCTTTGCCGCGCGTCTCGGGTTTACGATCGAGCGGGAGGCCTGGGGGGCGATCCTGCGGCACCACGCCGAGATTCAGAAGGCCGCGGCGCCGCGCGTGCTGGAGGAAATCAGCCGCCTGTTTGCGTTCCGGTCCGCGGAGAAGGCTTTTCGCCTGCTGCGCGAAAGTCGCATGCTGGTGGATATGTTTCCCGAAATCGAGGCCTATTTTGTGGGCGGCGGAGACGTCGAGGAGTACTGCCGGTTCTTTTCCGAGCTGGATCGGCGCGACGGGGCGACGGACGACCCTCCCCCGATGGCTCTGCTGTTCGGCGTGCTGATGTACCCGGTTTTCGAGGCGCGGGTCCGCGCGATCGAGGGCGCGGGCGATCGGCCGGTGCTCCTGGACGTTGCGCATGAGGTCCTGGAGCCAGTCGCAACGCGCTTTGCTATGCCGCGTCATGCCTTCTTCCGCGTCATCCATATGCTTGAGGCGCAGCACCGGTTCGGGACCGATCCGCGTCGCGCGGGCGCGCAGCGATTCGCCCGGAGCGATACGTTTGCCGAGGCGCTCGCGCTGCGCAGGATCGCGCTGCGCGCCCGGCGCAAACCTGAGCACGAGCTGCTGGCGTGGGAGACGCTTGCGGGCCCCGCGCAGGAGCCGCACTCCGGGCGTGGCCATTCCGGTGCCCCATCCACGGACCATGGCGCACCGCGGCGCCGCCGGCGCGGCAGACGTTCGCGAGGGCGACGCGGCTCCGACGGGCGGGAGGACGCCTCCCCCGAGACACCATCCCAGGCGCCGGAACTGTGAGGCGTCCGATTCAAGGTTCTGCTGCGAAGAGAACTCGCGGGAGCGCGGGGCGCGAAGTCCTGTACGGTCGGCAGCCGGTGCGCGAGGCGCTGCGTGCGGGGCGCCGCAATCTCTTTCGCCTTTGCATCCTGCGCACCTCGAAACCAAGCCCTGACCTGGAGGAGATCCGGCAATGGGCTGCGCGGCGCGGAGTGACAATCCGTGACGCGGAGCGCGACGAACTGGACCGCCTCGCGGAAGGCGGCAATCACCAGGGCGTCGCGGTGGAAGCGGCGGACTATCCCTACACCGAGTTCGATGACCTGCTCGCCGTTCAGGGGGAGAAGGGCGAGCCCCCCCTGGTTCTTCTTCTCGACCACATCGAGGACCCGCAGAACGTCGGTTCGCTGTTGCGCACGGCGGAGGTGGCGGGCGTGAGCGGCGTCGTGTTGCCTGTGGATCGGGCCGCAGCCATAACCCCGGCGGCGGTGCGCGCGTCCTCGGGGGCGTCGGAGCACCTGCGCATCTGCCGCGTCGTAAATCTGGTGCGTGCGATGAACGCGCTCAAGGAGCAGGGCGTGTGGCTGTCCGGCCTGGAGATGACGCCGGAAGCCAGGCCGCTGGGCGAGACCGACCTCACAGGTGCGGTGGGGCTTGTTGTCGGCAGCGAGGGCCACGGCATGGGCCGGCTCGTTCGCGAGACCTGCGATCACGTGGTCTACATTCCCATGTTCGGCAAGATCTCGTCCCTCAACGCCGGCGTGGCGGGCGGCATCGCCCTGTTCGAGATACGGCGCCAGCGCAGCGCTGGCGGATGCAAGGCGCCCGTTGCTTCGCAGCAACCGGGGTAGGCAGGGGCTCAGGCCTTGTCGCAAGCTTCGAAGAAGGCCTCGATGTTCTCGGGCGGGACTTCCGGTTCCAACACGTGCGTCGGCGCGAGCTTGAGCCCGCCGTGGAGTCCGTCCAGCGCTTCCACGAGGTCCTTCACAACGCGCCGGACATCGGTCGGCGTTCCGAACGGAAAGGTCGTCTGCGTGCCGATACACCCGTCGAACGCCAGGCGTTTCCCGCAGCGGCGGCGGACGGCAACCGGGTCCATGCACTCCGGCTGCACCGGGTTCAGGATGGTCACACCGATTTCGATGAGGTCGTCGAGAATATCCATCGCGTTGCCGTCGGTGTGGTACCAGACATGGATGTCAGGCTTGCCGGCGCGCGCTGCAGCAATGACCCTGGCCCAGCGCGGCTTCATCACCTCGCGCCACAGGTCGGGGTGAAACATCATCGTGTTCTGGTTCGCCACATCGTCGCCGAACATCAGCAGATCGTAGCCCGCCCGCCCTGCTGCGGTGGCCGATCGAAGGCTGTTTTCGTAGAAACGGTCGAGCAGCAGTTCTGCCCATTCCCGCCGGGTCAGGAGGTCCATGAGGAATTCCTCGTAGCCGCGGATCTGCCAGGCGTTCTCGTACATGTGCCCGACGAACACGCTGGCGTAGTTCCCCGCGGCGTGGGCGTCGGAGCACGCCTTCCGCATCGCTGCATCCGACCAGCCGGCGTTGCTCACGATGGGGTAGCGTTCCAGTTCCTCGAACCGCTCCGCATTCCGAAGCGGGCTGATGTACTCGGTGAAATGGTAGAAGCCGTGGTTGATGTGACCCACCCCGTTGCCGTCGATCGAAAACCCGTTTTCTCCCGCCTTGCGGCCGGGATGGTAGACGGAATAGTCAGGCCAGGTGAAGCCCTCCGGCACGGTGTGTGGCGTCAGCCCTTCGCCTGCGCCCCTGTCCATGACGAAGTGCTGGTAGGGGTCCCGCCCGAAACGTTTCTTCAGCGTCTCGTAGAGGCTCTCCACAAAACCCGCGTCCCGCGGGATTCGATCCACCGGCTCAAATCCGGCAAAAGCCAGAAAGCGTTCGCGTCCAGTCATACGGCTCATACCTCCAGCGGCAACGGCGTTGATTCCACAAAAGGTTTTGTTTTCGGGCGTGGGGCTGCTCTGCCAGGGCAGCTGGCTTCCTGTTGCTCTTCTAGAATCTCCGGCCCAGCGATAAGGAGGCTACGAGGGCGTGATAGGAACCGGTGCCCGAGGAGGCCGCGGTGCGGAAGTTCTCAAAGTATCCTCCCGAAAGCTTCATCAGCCAGTCGCTTCTTGCGCCGACGGTCAGGTCGACGTCGGTGCTCCATCCGAAATCAAACTGGCCCATTGTGTTGTCTTTGTACCAGCCGGCTGCGGCAAGGAAGCCCAAGCCGCTGTTGGCCGAGAGCTTGGTGTACCCGAGCGCAGTTCCCGAGTATTGCTGGTAGACTTCCGGGTCGTAGTATCCGTTGTTGAGGTCGTCGGTGTAGCCGAAGCCCGTGCCCCGAACGCCCAGGTCCAGATTCAGCCATTCGCTGCGCAGCACCGTGCGCCGCGGCGCGAGGGCGCATTCCCAGTACTCGTTTCCGTCCGACAGCTCACCATAGGCTCCTCCGCCCGTGACCGTCCAGCGCAAGCCCGGTGCATACTGGGCTGAAAGTTTGCCCAGCGTGCGCTTGACTGCGAGCGACAGAGCCCTTGGCGAGATCGCGTAGGCGTCCCGGTCCACTTCTCCATGCAGCGAGAAGGAGTCCGCGGGGCGGGCGTCCAAGGCTGCGTTGAATACGGGCATGGTGTCCCCTTCAAAAGTGGCCGCTCCCATCGTCGCCCTGGCGTATAGCGACGGCGTCGCGATCCAATTCGCGCCGATTCTCGCGCTTTCGTATCTCGCGTCCGTTTCACCGTCTTCCTGTTCGAGGCCGCTTCCCTTTCGTGCGGACAGCGTGTCGACCTTGATAGCGCCGTTGACACGTGTCCTGTCGTTGAGGCGCAGGTCGCCCCTGCCGGTGACGGTGGTCGTGGTCAGGTGGTCCGTGTCCTCGTAGTAACGGACTGCCCCTTCCACGACATGCCGCTGCGGGGTAGTGACAAGGCTTTCGGCTGCGGCGGTATCCTTCGAGTCCGGACGAAGCGCCTTCAGGATGTCGAACTCTTTCCGCGCTTCGGCCGGTCTGAGCCCGTAGTGTCTGGCGACAAGGGCGGCGTAGTGCACCTCAAAGTCAGAAGGATACTCCTTGAGGAGGGGCTCAATCAGCTCCATGGCTGCTCTTGGCCGATCGGCGGCGGCGAGTATCTTTGCCTTTTCGCGCTGGACGGATGTTTCATCCGCTCCCTGTTGCGCCGCCCTATCGATCAGCTTGCTGGCCTCGGGAAAATTCCCGCGCCAGGATTCGACGCGTGCCAATTCCAGGATTGGCATCAACTGGTCAGGCTTCATCTTGATGTACTTCCGGTATGCCCGGACGGAATCGTCAAGTTCCCCCGTCCATGACCTCGCGCGCGCGAGGGCCAGCAGCGCGATCTCGTCGTCGGGATTGAGTTCGAGGATCCGCCGGCAGCTTTCCGCGGCCACTGGCGAGAGCCCAAGCCAGTTTGCAAGCTGAGCACGTGCGGAAAGATACTCAACGTTCGCAGGGTCGAGTTGCACGGCATGTTCATTGGCTTCCAGCGCCTGGGTTGGTTTGTTGGCCACGGCCCAGGCCTGTGACAGGCGCGCCCAGGTTGCGGCGTCATCCGGCTTCAGCGCGGCTGCCATGGCCGTCGCTTCTGCGGCGACAATGTTATGATCCTGTGTGGCCTCGACGTCGGCAATCCTCAGCCACAGATCGACGCGCTGGGGGTCGTTGCTGATGGCCGTGCGGTAAATCGCAACGGCATCGGCCCAGCGCTTTTCCCCCTCCGCAGCGAGTCCTTCGGCAGGCACCACCGTCTCGGCAAGCACTCGTGCCGCTGTCAGGGCCGCGAGCAGAATCATCAGGCCGGAACTTCTCCAATGTGCCGGCGCCGGTGGCCGGTCGAATGCCAGACCCCGGTCCATCCGCGAACCGGCGGCTGATGTTGTCCTATTCATGGGTTGTCCTTTCTCCGCCATCGGTCAGTCGCAAACCGAAGCATTCGCTCGAGCGGCCCAGCCAGTGCGCGGGCCTGCGCACGAGTTCACTTCCTCCACTTCTTGTCACGGTAGATCCACAGGTCGGCAGCAAACCGCAGCATTGTGGACAGGTCGAAGAGGAGCGCCGAGTACCGGATCGGCGTGATCAGGATGCCTTTGCCCACATACTCGAGACGGTGCCGCTTCGGGGCGACAATCGCCATGATGGACAGCGCTAGCAACGTTTCCGCCAGCACTGTCATGAGCAGCGGTTCCCACATGCGCATGGCCACCATCCACAGCAGGATGCAGGGGAACGCCACCTTCTCGACGGCCGACAGCAAGATGCCCCAGCCAGCCGGGCGCCCATACTTCCTGGTATACTCGGAGCCGAACGCCTGCCGGTACTGCTCCTTGATGACCCGCTTTTCAAGGGCTTCCTTCCCGGCCCGGCTGTGCCTGAACTCCCGCTCATGGCGCCACCGTTTGAGTGACTTGAAGGGGCTCATCATCAGGCTGTTGAAGTAGTAGCAACTCTGCAGGAAGGCGGAGGACCACATGTAGAACTGGCGCGGCAGCCGCCGCGCTTCGGGCTCCTGGGACCTGCAGAATACGTCGGGAACCTGGATGTTCCGGTACCCCTCGTCCAGGAGCGCGAAGCCGATGAAGATATCCTCCGAGTTTGTCAGGTCGTCGCCCATGACCGGCTCATATTTCGCGAACAGGTCCTCTATATATTTGCGCCGGTAGGCGACCGCACAGCCGACGGGGTGCGTAATAGACCCGTAAAAGACCATTTGCCCCTTGTAGACGAACTTCTGCAGGAAGATGTAGAGGCAGTCCCGGTACGTGCTCGTGATGGCCATCTGCAGCCGTTGCCAGATGTTCTTCTTAGGGTGGGTTGGCGCATCGGGGTGCCGCTGCATGAACGCGTTCAGAGGAGGCTCCGTGAGGTATTGCCGCCGGTCGCGCTGCCTGAAAGAGAACACGTTTCCGCAGGCGCTGGCTATTCCGACTCCCTTGTACAGCTCTTCCACCGTACGCGCAATGTACTCAGGCGAGGTCAACACCGTGTCTCCGTCGAGAATGAACTCGACGTCCGAATCAAACTCCCGCGCCTGCCTTTTGATGGTGGGCGTCTTCCCGATGGGCGCTTTGCGCTGGATCACCACGAGCGGCAGCCCGTTGGCCGCGCAGAAGTCTTTCGCGTACTCAACGGTGTGATCCTTGCTCCCGTCGTCCACGAGAATCACCTGCCGCGGCCGTACGGTCTGGTTACACAGGCCGTGCAGGCAGAAGATGATGTTCACTTCTTCGTTTAGCGTCGGAATCACCACGTCGATCTTTGCCTTCCGCCAGTCTTCCGGCGGCGTCGGCACGGTCCGGTCAGGCCCGCGCAGCAGGCCGATGATGCTGAGCAGAGTGTTCGGGCTGATCACGAAGTATGGGGTCGCTGCCATGGCGTTCTCCTATCCGCGCTCGGATTGTCCGGTTCTTGATTCTTCCGCCATACGAGCCCGTTCGATATCGATCAATTCCCCCAGCGTCTCTTCCAGCGTCCAGTTGTGCACGAAGGATGTGAGGGACAGGAACTTCGTCAGGTCCGGCTTCCGGCGAACGGTTTCCTGAAAGACCTCCTTGTAGGCCTCCCCATAGGGAACGCTGCGGATTTCGGATTTGCTGCAGGCTATTTCTCTCACGAGTGTTGCCAGTTGGAGGATGGAGACTTCACGTGCATTGCCCACGTTGACAATCTGGGCGTTGCTCGCGGGATTAGAAGTCAGCACGTCCAAGGCACGCACCGTATCGCGCACGTCGCAAAAACACCGTGACTGCGAGCCGTCGCCGAAGACCGTGATGGGTTCTCCGCGCACGGCCTGGCGGACGAAGCGCGGAACAACCATGCCGTAGCGCCCGCGCTGCCGCGGCCCGATGGTGTTGAAGAAGCGGACCACATTCACCCTCAGCCTGTGCATCCGCGCGTAGGACATGCCGAACGCCTCGTCAGCCAGTTTGCTGATCGAGTAGTTCCAGCGCGACACGGCGCTTGACCCCATCATCGGTTCCATGGTCTCCACAAACTCGGGGGTGGCGTTCGACCCCCCGCTGCCGCAGTTCGGGCTTCCTTCTCCGGCGCTGGGAATCCCTGTTCCGTAAACTTCAGATGTGGAGGCGATCAAGATCTGGGGGCTCCAGTTTCCCGAGTGTGCGGCCCGGAGCACCCTCTCGCACCCCGCGATGTTGACGGCCATCACGCGAATCGGATCCTCGAGCACCCGGAACACGCCGACCACGGCGGCCATGTGGTAGATTCTGTCCGCCCAGCACGCGGCCCGCTCAATTCCAGGCCACACCAGAATGTCCGCCTGATCGAACCGAAGGCTCAGATCATTCGAGAAGGGAGCGAGGTTTTCTTCGCTCCCCGTCGAAAGATCGTCCACCACGTGTACCTTGTCCCCTTTCTTGAGGTGGTACTCCACAATGTGAGAACCAATAAAACCCGCGCCGCCGGTTACAAGTATATGCATAACACCCTTCGATGTAGTTATTTATAAACCGTGCTGCAACTACTACCGCCCTTCATTTGCGCCGATGCTCCCCCTGCTCCTAAGTCTGTTTCAAATGATTCTGGGATTTTAACAGTATGTGCCGCGGTGGCAAATGGAAAAGAACTTTATTTGTCGCTGCTCAAAACCCCAGCCGGCCATGCGCAGCGGCAGACCGCGCGTAAGGCGCGCGTAAGCAACGCACTCAAATGTGTACACTGCATTGACATCGGCCGTCCAACCCGCATAATTGACGCGTGAGTATCTTTAGGATTTTGCGGAGTCCTGTGCGTCTGTTCCGGCCGGGCTTGTCCCGGGCGGGTGGCACCGGATCGATCAGCAGGGATGCGCAGTGAGCGCTTCTTCCGACCTGAAAGAGCGGGTGAGCCCCGCATCCATCTCGGACCGTGTCCAGGTTGACGGGAAGTTCTTTCGCGTTGGCGCTCGCAAGTTCCACCCCAAAGGCGTGACGTACGGCCCTTTCAAGCCGGGCCCCGGCGGATCGCCGTTCCCGGATCGCGAACGGGCCTCGCGCGATTTCGACCTCATCGGCGGCATGAACGCGAACTGCCTGCGCGTATACTTCGTGCCGCCGGATTGGTTTCTGGACCTCGCCTACTCCCGCGGCCTACGCATTCTCATCGACTATAACTGGTCTAAGCACACCTGTTTTCTCGATGACCGGTCGACCGCCCGCCAGGCAAGAGAGATTACCCGCGCGGTGGCGCGGCAATTTGCCGGCCACCCCGGCGTATTTGCGCTCACCCTTGCCAACGAGATCCCTAACGACGTCGCCCGCTGGTACGGCACGCGCCGGGTTGAGGGTTTTCTTGATGAGTTGGCCGAGATTGTAAAGACCGAGGACCCACACCGCCTGGTAACGTTCGCGAACTTTCCGTCAACAGAGTTCCTGAACCCGGATGACGTTGATTTCGTAAGCTTCAACGTATACCTGCACGACGGCCGGGCGTTCAGGAACTACCTTACGCGGCTGCAGAACATTGCCAACGAGAAGCCGCTGGTCCTGACCGAGTTCGGCATGGACGCTATGAAAGAGGGTGCCGAGACGCAGGCCGAGTTTCTTTCCGGCCATGTCGAAACCGCCTTTCGGGCCGGGGTGGCCGGGACGTTCCTCTTTGCGTTCACGGACGACTGGTTTACCGGCGGCCACCAGATCGACAACTGGTTTTTCGGACTTACCGACCGCGAGCGGTCTCCGCGCCCGTCGTACCGTCAGGTGGCGGAGAAGTTTGCGATCGCCCCCTACTTTCCTCTCCCGCAGTACCCGAAGGTCAGCGTCGTGGTGGCCAGCTACAATGGGGGGAGCACTCTGCCGGCCTGCCTGGATTCTCTTTCCCACGTCAATTATCCCGACTGCGAGGTGATCCTGGTGGATGACGGGTCCACGGATGACACCGCGCGCATCGCGGCGCACTATCCCCGCATCCGGTGCATCACCCACTCTGAGAACCGCGGGCTCAGCGCGGCCCGCAATACCGGCATCCGCGCGGCGCAGGGCGAAATCGTCGCCTTCACAGACAGCGACTGCCGCGTCGACGAGGATTGGTTGCTCTATCTGGTTGGCGACCTGATGAAGAGCAGCGCGAGCGCGATCGGCGGACACAACTTTCCGCCGCCCGACAGCGACTGGGTCGCAACGTGCGTGGCCGTTGCGCCGGGAGGTCCGGCGCACGTCATGTTGGACGACGTGACGGCGGAGCATATTCCGGGCTGCAACATGGCTTTCTGGAAGGGCGATATCGAGGCGATTGACGGATTTGACCCCGTCTTCCGGGCGGCTGGCGACGACGTCGACGTATGCTGGCGCCTGCTGCAGTCGGGGTGCCAGATTGGCTTCTCCCACGCCGGTTTTGTCTGGCACTACCGCCGCAGCACCGTGCAGGCCTATTTGAACCAACAGGCTGGCTATGGCCGCGCGGAGGCCCAGCTCCGGCACAAGCACCCGGAATACTTCAATTCTCTGGGAGGCATGCGGTGGCACGGGCGGATCTACGGCCCGGCGCGCATGGCCGACCTGTTTGGCCGCTCCGTGATCTATCACGGGCCTTTTGGCAGCGGGCTGTTCCAGTCCATGTATACGCCGGAGCCGGTGGGCCTGATTCCTTTCCTAACCAGCCTGGAGTGGCACGTGGTCGTTACCTTTGGCATGCTGCTGCTCACCGCGCTATGGACTGCCCTGTGGCCGCTGGCGGCGCTGAGTCTGCTGGCCAGCATCACCGTTGCCGTCACGGCGGCCTGCCGTGTGCGCTTGCTGCCACGGCAGTCGCGTTGGTGCTCGCGCCCTCTGGTGGCGCTGCTCTACCTCCTGCAGCCCATCGTGCGCGGCTGGCCGCGCTATTCACGCCGACTGATCACGTCCCCGACGCCCGCGCTCGCCCGGTCCGCGGTCCGCGACATCGCAACGGGCTACCAATCGATGGGCACCCGGCGCGCCGTGACGTACTGGACCGACAAGGGCGTGGAGCGCATGACGTTCCTTGAGCACCTCCTGGCGCTTCTCGAGCGCGACCGCTGGCCGACGCGCGTGGACTCGGGGTGGGACGACTACGACGTGTGTATCTACATGGACCGGGCCAGCCGCGTCCGGATCAAGACCGTCGCTGAGAACCACGGCGGCACGAGTCGCAGGCTGCGCGTGCGGCTCAGCGCCGGCTGGACGCTTCTGAGCAAGGTCTATTTTGCCCTTCTCATGGCCGTCGCGCTCGCGCTGCGCAACATCTACGCCGACTACCAGTGGGCGCCGGCCTTTCTTCTGACGATTCCGCTGTTCGCGTGGTACCTGGAGCACCGCGCCATCCGCACGCTGCGCCTGGGCGTGGCGCTCATGGATTACACGGCCCGTGAGCTGGGACTGACGAAACTGGACAAGCCCAACGCGTCCGAGGCGCCATGCACCCCTACCGGCGTCTGATCCGCTACGCGCTGAAGGAGTGGCGGACGCTCCTCCTCATCCTTGGCCTCGCGTCGGCCGGCACGTTCTTCACCGTTCTCCAGCCCTGGCCTTTGAAGATCCTCTTCGACTGGGGGCTAGGCGGCGTGTCTCCGCCGGAGGCCCTGCGCGCGTGGCTGGCGCGCTGCGGCGCAGCCGACGCGCGGGCCCTGATCGTGCTGGCCTCTGTCGGCGGCCTGTGCGTATTCCTGGTCCAGAGCGCGCTCGACGTGGCGCAGACGTGGGCGTGGTCATCCGCCACCCAGCGAATGGTCTACGACCTGGCTGGCGACCTGTTCCATCAGCTCCAGAAGCTGTCGCTGCTGTTTCACAGCCGCCGCAGCGTGGGGGACTCTTTGAGCCGGCTCACCGGGGATACATGGTGCTTGCACACGCTGGCGGACGGGCTGCTGATCACGCCGGTCCAGCACGTCCTGACGCTTGCCGCCGTCGGATTCGTCGCGTGGCGCCTGGATCCCGTGCTGGCTGCAGTGTCGCTTGTGCTGGCGCCGCTTCTTGCCGCCGCCACCTTCGTCTTCGGCCGGCGCATCAAGCGGCGCGTACGCGCCAGCCGCGAAGCGCAATCCAAGCTGATGAGCTTCGTGCACCAGACGCTCACCAGCATTCCGGTCGTGAACGCCTTTGGCGCCGAGGGCAGGGGCCGGCGCCAGTACGGGCATCTGGCCCGGACCGCGATCGGCGTCGCCCAGCGGCAGACCATGACCCGCAGCCTGTTCGGGCTCTTCACCGGCGGAGTCAGCATCGCCGGCACCGCGCTGCTCGTCTATCTCGGCGGGCGGCGCGTGCTGGACCACCGCCTTACGCTCGGAAGCCTGATCGTGCTGCTCGGCTACCTGCGATCCCTGCAGGGCGCAGCGCAGGGGCTGATCGGCATCTATGCGACCGTCAAGGCGGTCGAGGCAAGCGCGGACCGCGTGCTCGACATTCTTGATGCCCGGTCGGATGTTCCCGAGCCGGAGCAGCCCGCGCAGCTTCCGGCCCATGTGCTCGGCCACGTCCGTCTGGAGCGCGTTACGTTCGGCTACGAGGCGGGCCGCCCGGTGCTGCACGAGGTGACCATCGAGGCCCGGCCGGGAGAGACGGTCGCCCTGGTGGGCGCTACCGGCGCCGGCAAGAGCACGCTCGCGGCCCTGATCCCGCGGCTCTACGACCCGTGGGAGGGCCGCGTGCTGCTGGATGGCCTTGACGTGCGAAGCCTGCGCACGGGCGACCTGCGCAGGCACATTGCGCTGGTGCTGCAGGAGCCGTTCCTGCTGCCGCTGTCGGTTGCCCAGAACATCGCGTACGGCCGCCCCGCCGCACGGCACGATGAGGTGCTCGCCGCGGCCCGGGCCGCGTGTGCCGATGAGTTTATCCGGAAGCTGCCCAAAGGGTATGCCACGGTGCTCGGGGAACGCGGCGTCACGCTGTCCGGCGGCCAGCGCCAGCGCCTGGCCATTGCCCGCGCCCTGCTGAAGGACTCGCCGGTCCTCGTGCTTGACGAGCCGACCGCTGCCCTGGACCCGTCCACGGAAGTCGAAGTCATGACCGCCGTGGAGCACCTCATGCACGGCCGCACGACGTTTCTGATCGCGCACCGCCTCTCCACTGCGCGCCGGGCGGACCGGATTATCGTGCTGGAAGGCGGGCGCGTGGTTGAGAGCGGACGTCACGAGGACCTGATGTCGGCGGACGGCGCCTACCGCAGGCTGCACGATGCTCAGTTCGGCCGGGCGGCGGCGGGAGGTGGCGCATGAGCCCGTGGTGGTGGAGACTGTTGCGTTATGCGCGCCCGCAGTGGCGCGGGCTGACGGCCGTCGTGCTTCTCATGGTAGCGGGCGTCGGCCTGGATACCCTGCGCCCGTGGCCGATGAAGTGGATTATGGACCATCTTCTTGCGGGGAAGCCTTTGCCCGCCGTCGCGGCCTGGATCGCGGCGCTTCCGCTGGGCGGCTCGACGGCGGGGCAGCTCGCCTGGCTGGCCGGGCTCACCATCGCGCTTTACCTTGTCGCCCAAGGCCTGCGTCTGATGCAGGGGTACATCCAGGCGGGCGTGGGCCTGCACATGGTCTACGACCTGGGCGGGCACCTTTTCGAGCACCTGCAGCGGCTCTCGCTCGGGTTTCACGGCCGGCATCGCACGGGCGACCTGATCCGGCGCGTTACAGCCGACACGGGCTGCGTGCGCGACCTCGTGCTGTGGGTCCTTCTCCTGGGCGGCAGCTCGCTGGTCAGCCTCGCCGTCATGTTCGGCGTCATGTGGCGCCTTGATCCGTGGCTTGCCGGCCTCTCGCTTTGCGTCGCCCCGCCGCTGGGCCTGATCATGCGCGCCTTCTCGGGGCGCATGACGGCGCGCAGCCTGCGGCAGCAGCAGATGGAGGGCGATATCATGGCCCATGCGGAGCGGGCGCTCACCTCGCTGCCGCTGGTGCAGGCGTTCTCGCGCGAGGCGTACGAAACGCGCCGCTTCCGGCGGCTCTCCCGCCGCACCGTGCAGGCCTACCTCGACACCATCGCCGCGCAGCTCCAGTTTAAGGTGGGCACCGGCACCGTGACCGCGCTGGGCACCGCGGCCGTGATCGTGATCGGCGGCTGGCATGCGCTCGATGGCACGCTCACCGTGGGCGGCCTGTGGGTGTTTCTCTCCTACCTGTCCGCGCTGTACGGCCCGATGGAAACGCTCGCCTACCTGTCCAGCGGCTATGCCGCCGCGGCCGCTTCCTCCCGGCGCGTGTTCGAGGTGCTCGACAGCGAGATCGCCGTGCGCGACGCGCCCGATGCGCAGCCGCTGCCGCAGGTGCCCGGCGCCCGCGGCCACGTCCGGTTCGAACACGTGAGCTTCGGCTACGAGCCGGGCCAGCCGGTGTTGCGCGACGTTTCGCTCGAGGCCCGCCCGGGCGAGCTCATCGCCCTGGTCGGGCCCACCGGCGCCGGCAAGAGCACGCTGGTGTCGCTCATTCTGCGCTTCTATGATCCGCAGGAAGGGGCGGTGACGTTCGATGGCGCGGACCTGCGCCGGCTCAAGCTGGTCGCGCTGCGCGACGCGGTTTCAATCGTGCTCCAGGATAGCCTGCTCTTCCCGCTCACCGTGGCCGAGAACATCGCCTACGGGCGCCCGGAGGCCGATCTCGCGACCATCGAGCGCGCCGCGCGCGACGCCAACGCGGACGAGTTTATCCGCCGCCTGCCGCAGGGATACAACACCGTGCTCGGGGAGCGCGGAGCCACGCTCTCGGGCGGGCAGCGGCAGCGCATCGCGATTGCCAGCGCCCTGCTCAAGGACGCGCCGGTGCTGATTCTGGACGAACCCACCGCCGCGCTGGACGCCGGGACCGAGACCGCCGTGATGGGCGCGATCGACCGGCTGACGCGGGACCGCACCACGTTTGTCATTGCGCACCGCCTGACCACCGTGCGCCGCGCAACGCGGATCCTGACGCTTGAAGCGGGCCGCATCGTGGAATCGGGAACCCACGCGGAGCTGTTGCAGGCCGGCGGCCTTTACGCCGCCCTGCACGAGGCCATGATCCCCGGGTCCGGGGCGCAGCACGGAGGCCGAACATGAGCCTGACGGTGTGCCTGTCTGCGGATGCCATGGGCTACCCGGACGGCGGCGGGCATTTCTGGGTCTACATGAACTGGGCCCTGTCGCTGCAGGCCCTGGGGTGCCGGGTCCTGTGGCTTGAACGGGTTCATCCGAAGATGCCGGCGGAGAAGTGGCGCGGGCAGGCGGAGCTGCTTGTCCGCCGGATGCGGGCCTGCGGGCTCGCCGCGCCGCTTGCGCTATACGCGGACACGGCCGGGACGCCGCTCGCGGACGCTCCCGCGGACACGATCTGCCTGGCCGACGCCGCTGCCCGGGCCGACGCTCTGCTCAGCCTGCGGTACGGTACCCACGGCGAGGTCGTGGCGCGCTTCCGGCGCTCGGCCCTGGTCGACATTGATCCCGGCCTGCTGCAGGTGTGGATCGCGCAGGGGCACATCCGGCTGCCGCGCTACGACCTGTATTTCTCGATCGGGGAAAACATGATGACCCCGGGCTCGCGCGTGCCCCGCACCGGGCACGACTGGCTGCCCACGCGGCCGTGCGTGGCGCTGGACCAGTGGCCGACGCGGCCCGGCGCGCCGGGCGCGCCGTTCACCACCGTGACCCACTGGTACGCCGACGAGTGGATCACGGACGGCGCCGAGGTCTATGCCAACGACAAGCGCTCCGGCTTTCTGCCTTTCCTCGACGTGCCGGGCCGCACCCGCATCCCGCTGGAGCTGGCCGTGTGCCTGGGAAACGACCAGGCCGAGCGCGCCGATCTCGATCGCCGCGGCTGGCGGCTGCGCGACTCGGTCGCCGTGGCAGGAAACCCCGAGGCGTATCGTGACTACCTGGGGCAGTCGCGGGGCGAGTTCGCATGCGTCAAGCCGTCCTGCGTCCGGCTGCAGACGGCTTGGATCAGCGACCGCACGGTCTGCTACCTGGCCTGCGGCAAGCCAGCCGTGATCCAGCACACCGGCCCCAGCGGGTACCTCCCGGACGACGCGGGGCTGCTGCGCTTTCGTGACCCCGCGGAAGCGGTTCGTGCGCTCGAGGCGGCCGCGTCGGATTATGAGCGTCACTCGCGGCTTGCCCGGCAGCTCGCGGAGGAATACTTTGATGGGCGACGGGTAGCAGGCCGAGTGCTCGAGGTCCTTATGGACGGGAGGCCGGCCGCGGGGTGAACCGGGCGGGGGAGCGATGAGAAAGTCTGATCTTGGAGCATCGTGTGATTGTCAGTCCGTGCTGGGCCGTGTGAAGCAGGCGGCGGCTGGAATTGACCTTTCGTGGGCCCCGCCTCCGACAAGCGGGTGGGCGCTCTCGCCCGACGCGCTGCGGTTCGCCATGGCGGCTGTGCAGGTGCTTAAGCCGCGCCATGTGCTGGAGCTGGGCGCGGGCATGTCCACGCGGGCCTTCATGCGGGCGGCGGCGGGGCAAACTCCGCGCTGCGCCATCTCTTCCGTCGATCACGACCCGCAGTACGGCGCCCTGGCGCGGGCGGCGGCCGAGGTCGAACGGCCGGCGGATGTCCGGGTCCAGTTCCAGATCGCACCGGTCGTGCTGCGGGAATTCGGCGGGGAAATGCTGCCTGCCTACTCAATCCGGGCGGACGCGCTGGCGTCGCGCAGGCCCGCCGACCTCGTGCTGATTGATGGGCCGCCCGAGCCGCTCGGCGGACGGCAGGGCACGCTGTACCAGCTCATGAGTTTCGTGCGCCCCGGCACGCTGGTGCTCGCCGACGACGCCGGCCGGCCGCACGAGCGCGGCGCCCTTGAGCACTGGCGTGATAACTTGGGCGACGCGGTGGAGATCTTTTTCCTGCCCGGCTTCCAGAAGGGGATGGCCGCGATCTTCGTGCGCAAGCCGGTGCCGCCCGCTGACCTCTGGGAGCACCGGGCGCGCCTGACGGCGCGCGACCTCCAGGGGCTTATCCCGGCCGGCGTCCCGGTGGTGCTCGCGGACGAGGGGCAGTGGGGAGCCGCCATGCTGCCCGGGCGCGACGTGCACCCGTTCGTTGAACGCGATGGAGTGTCGTATGGCCCGCCGGAGAATGACGAGCATGGGCTGCGTTGCCTGAACGAGTGGCGCGCGAAGGGCGTGCGCTACCTCGCGTTCGCCTGGCCGTCATTCTGGTGGCTGGATACGTACCCGCGCCTCGCGCGCCAAGTTCTGGAAAGCTTCCCCACCCTCTTGCGGAACAGCCGCCTGCTTGTGCTCGACCTGGCGGCGGAAGGGAAGGGCGCCCGGCCCGATTTATGAACATCTGTCTCATATCCCAGGAGTACCCGCCCGACACCGCCCGCGGCGGCATCGGGTCGCAGACGTGGAACAAGGCGCGGGCGCTTGCCGGCCTGGGTCATTCGGTCAGCGTGCTCTCCTCGGCGGCGCGGCGCGGGCCGGATCCCGCCGTCAGCACGCACGACGGCGTCACCGTGTACCGCATTCAGACGCCGGGCGCCGACTTCCCGGTCTACAGCCAGGCCGCTTACTGGGTGGGCTATTCCTGGTCCGTTTTGCGGCACCTGTCGCGCCTGATGGAGACGGAGAAACCCGAGGTTGTGGATGTTGCGGAGTACGGCGGCGAGGCCTTTGCCTACCTGCTGGACCGGACGCCGTGGAACTGGGTGCCGGTCGTCGTGCAGCTGCATGGCCCGCTTGAGCTCCTGGCGGAGCGGATCGGCTGGCCTGCGAAGGACGGCGACCTGTTCCGGGTCGGCGCCATGATGGAGGACCTTTGCATCCGTCGCGCGGACGGGCTGATGGCCTGCAGCGGAACCATTGCGGACCACGTTGCGGCGCGCCATGGCGTGGCGCGGGATTCGATCGAGGTCGTGCATTGCGGGGTGGACGCCGTCGCCTTTACGCCGGGCCCGCCGCCCGCGAGCCCCCGCCGCCCGACCGTGCTGTTCGTGGGCAACCTTGCGGAGAACAAGGGCGTGCGTACCGCGTTCAGTGCGGTCATGCGGCTGCGCGCGCGATACCCGGACATCCTGCTGCGCCTGGCCGGAAAGGATGACGACGACACGCTGCGGCACCTTCTGCGCGAGGCGGCGGCGGGCGGTGCCGAGTCCAACGTGGAGTATGCGGGCTTTGCAGGCCGCGAGCAGCTGCCGGGGTTCTATCGCAGCGCGGACGTGTTCTGCTCCCCGGCGCAATTTGAAAGCGGCGTCGCCAACACGTATATCGAGGCGATGGCCTGCGGCTGCCCGGTGGTCGCGTCGACGTCGGGCGGCGCAACGGAAGCGGTGATTGAAGGCCGGACCGGGCATCTCGTTCCGCCCGGCGACGTCGATGCGACGACGATCGCGCTGGACCGGATCCTTGGGAATCCTGAACTGAGGAAAGCGATGGGTGCGGATGCCCGCCGACGCGTGGACGAGTATTTCGCCATGGATCGCTATATTGAGCGCGTGCTGGCCGTGTATCGTCGCGCCATGGAGCGATCGTGCGCGACGAGAACCCGCCTGGAGGCAGAAGCCTGACATGAAGATCCTGTACATCTGCTCCGACGTGGAGATCCCCGTCTGCGGCTCCGAGGGATCATCGCTCCATATCCGCGGGTTCACGAACGCGCTGGCGGCCGCGGGGCACAAGGTCGACATCTTCGGGTCATGGCTCGACGGCGCGCCTCCGGCGGATCTTGTTTCGCCCGTCCACGGGATCGAGCCGCACGGGATGGACGCTGCGGCCTGGGCCGCCTTGGAGCAGGATCCTTTCGTGGGCGCCCACAACCTGGACCGGGATTTGAAGTCCATCATGGTGAACACGTGGCTGCAGAAGCGGATGGAAGCGTATGCTCAGGGAGGGCGGCCGGATTTCATCTATGAGCGGTACGGCCTTTTCGGGTGGAGCGGGCTGGAGCTTGCGCGCCGCTGGAACGTGCCCCTGATCCTGGAGGTCAATGCGCCCATTGCGCAGGAGCAGGAGGGCTACGAACGCTTCGTGCTGATGCAGATGGCGGACCGGGTGGAGAAGGAAATTCTGTGCGGGGCGGGGGCGGTGATTGCTGTTTCGGGAGTGGTGGGCGACTGGGCTCTGTCCCGCGGCGTTGCACGCGAGCGCCTGCACGTCATTCCCAATGCCATCTCGAAGGCCCGCTTCGAGCGGCCGGGGGATGGGGTGCGCGTCCGGGAGCGCTTCGGGCTGGCCGGCAGCCGGATCATCGGCTTTGTTGGCAGCTTCCAGCCCTGGCAGGATACGGCCTGTCTCGTGCGTGCGTTCGAGCGGGTCCGTCCGCGCCATCCCGGGATTCACCTCCTGCTCGTGGGCTACGGGCCGCTGCGCGACGAGCTCAGCCAGTATGTGGCCGGCCGGAAGCTGGAAGGCTGCGTGACGTTCGCCGGGAGCGCGCCGCATGCCGAGATTCCGGATTATCTTGCCGCGATGGATGTCGTGGTCGCGCCGTATCCCCGCTGGAAGGGCTCTTTTCATGGTTCGCCCATGAAGCTGTTCGAATACATGGCGTCGGGCCGGCCCATTGTGGCGGCGGCGCTGGGTCAGATTGGCGAAATCCTGGAGCATGGTCGGACCGGCCTGCTGTACGAGCCCGGGGACGAGGAAGGGCTTGCGGGCATGATGGAGCGAATGCTTGCCGATCCCGCCGCGGCCGCGACGATGGCCCGGGCCGCACGCGTCAAGGCGCTGCGCGATCATTCGTGGGATGCTGTGGCGTCCAGGGTGCTGAAGATGGTCGAGGAGCTTCGGCCCCGATGAAGAGCCCCGCACAGCCGGCGCGCAGGACAAGCAGGCGCAAGCGCATTGTCGTGCTGGGGATGATGGGGCGCTGCCCGTTCGCGGGGCAGACCTGGCTGTACCTGAACTGGCTGTCAGGCCTCGCGAAGCTGGGGCACGAAGTCTGGTACGTTGAGGACGACAGCACCTGGCCCTACGATCCTGTGCGCAACACGATCGTCGACGACTGCGCTTACGCTGTCAACCATATCGCATCCTGCATGGCGCGGATCGGGCTGGAGGGGCGGTGGGCATTCCGGCTGGCGGATCGCAAGGACGCCTGCTGGGGGCTTTCTTCGCAGGCGCTGGACTGTCTTTACGGGGAATGCGATGCGCTGCTCAACATCGTCGGCGCCACCGACCTGCGCGCAGAGCACATGGCGGCCCCGCTGCGCGTATACGTCGAGACCGATCCCGTCACGGCGGAGCTGCGCCTCGCCGGCGGCGACGAGCACACCCGCGCCGCTTTCGCTGCCCACCATGTTGTCGTAACGTACGGCGAGAACTACGGCGCGCCGGACTGCGGCGTCCCGCAATGCGGGCTGACGTTCCTCAAGACGCGCCAGCCGGTGGACCTCGACCTGTGGCCCGCGGCGTTCGATCCGGCCGCCGCGGACTTCACGACCATCGGCAACTACCGGCAGGAGGGCAGCGATGTGGAGTTCGAGGGCCAGGTGTATCGCTGGAGCAAGCACCACGAGTGGGAGCGGGTTGTCGAACTGCCGCGCCGGACGGGGCAGACGTTCCGCCTGGCGATGTGGCCGGATGCGGCCGGCGACCGTGAATTTCTCACGTCGCACGGATGGGCTCTCGAGCGGCCGATCCCGATGTCCCTCGATATCTTCGGCGCGTATCCGGAATTCATGCGCCGCTCGCGGGCGGAGTTCACTGTGGCCAAGGATCAGAACGTGCGGCTGCGCAGCGGCTGGTTCAGCGAGCGCGATGCGTGCTACCTGGCCTGCGGCAAGCCGGTGGTGGCCCAGGATACGGGATTTGGCTGTGCGCTGCCGGTCGGGGAGGGGCTGCTGCCCTATCGCACCCCGGAGGAAGCTGTGCGGGCGGTGGAGGCGGTGAATGCCGATTACGCGCGGCACTGCCATGCGGCGCGGGCGGTTGCAGCAGAATACCTCGATGCCGTGCGGGTAGCCGGGCGGCTGCTGCGGGACGTTGGCCTGTAGGAGCTTTCGCGTTTATGGATCGATACCTCATCTTTAATGCCGATGATTTTGGCGCGTCCGACGGCGTGAACCGCGCGATCGTTGACTGTCATTGCCGGGGCGTAGTCACAAGCGCCAGCCTGACGGTCGCCGGGCGCGCGGCGGCGGAGGCTGCCGCCATGAGCCGCGACGTGCCCCGGCTCGCCCTCGGGCTGCACTTCGACGTATGGGGCGAGGACGAGCGCGAATTCGACATCCAGAACCTGCCCGCGGTGCGGGAGGAGTTCGGTCGCCAGCTTGATGAATTCGTGCGGCTGGTGGGCCGGCTTCCGACGCATGTCGACTCGCACCGGCACGCTCACCGGGAAGAGGGCGTATTCGATCTGTTCCGGGAGCTGGTGCAGCCCCTCCACGTTCCGCTGCGCGGGGACGGCCAGGCGCTATTCGTCGGCGGCTTCTATGCCCAGTGGGAGTGGAAAGTAACGAATCTGGAATACGTCGGAGTGCCTTTTCTGCAGCGCATGCTGCGGGATGAAACTCCGCCGGGCTGGACGGAATTCTCCTGCCATCCCGGCTATGTCACAGCCGGCTATCAGGCCGTCTATCTGGCCGAGCGCGAAGAAGAGGTCCGTACGCTCACGGACCCGCGCGTCCGGCGGACGATCAACGACGAACGGATCCGCCTGGTAAGCTACGCCGACTTCCGGCATCCGGGAAAAAACGCGCCGTAATATGCCGGACTCCACCAACAGCAGGAAGATCGAACATGTCGACATCATCAATGGTGACACGGACGTGGACCGGCGCAAATTCTATTTTGACGACATCCGCCTGAAGCATCGCGCGCTGCCTGAGCTGGATCTGGCAGCGATCGACACGAAGACAACGTTCCTGGGCAGGCAGCTGTCCTTTCCTCTGCTGATCTCGGGCATGACGGGCGGCGACCACGAGATGGTGCGGAAGATCAATGGCAACCTGGCGAGGGCTGCGGAGTCGACCGGAGTTGCGATGGGCGTGGGTTCGCAGCGGGTCATGTTCACAAATCCGGCGGCGCGGGACAGTTTCGCGCTGCGCGCCCTCGCCCCGAACACCTTGCTCTTCGCAAACCTCGGCGCGGCCCAGCTGAATTACGGGTTCACGCTCGACCAGTGCCGGGAGGCCGTGGACGTGCTGCAGGCGGACGCCCTGTGCCTGCACCTCAACCCGCTGCAGGAGGCGGTGCAGGTTGAGGGCGACACGAATTTCGCGGGGCTCGCCGGGAAGATCGGCCACGTTGCCCGCGATCTAGGCAGGCCGGTCATCGCCAAGGAAACCGGCTGTGGCCTCTCTCTGGCCGACGCGCAGATTCTGGTGAAGCAGGGCGTGCGGATTCTTGACGTGGCGGGCAGCGGCGGGACGTCATGGAGCCGCATTGAGCACCATCGGCGCGGCGCGGAGGATGATATCGGGCTGGCCTTCCAGGACTGGGGCATTCCGACCCCAAACGCGCTGGCCGGCCTGAAGCCGCTGGGAGACCGCGTGACGCTGATCGCGTCCGGCGGGATCCGGTCGGGCATCGACATGGTCAAAGGGCTTGTGCTCGGGGCTTCGCTCTGCGGCCTGGCCCAGCCGTTCCTCAAGCCGGCGATGGAATCGCACGGCGCGGTGGTTGCCGTGATCGAGAGGCTGCGGAAGGAATTCCGCACCGCGATGTTCCTGATGGGCGCGCCGGACGTCGGCCGGCTGATCGGCCATGACGAATGGCTGGAGCCCCCGGCCGGCCGTCGCTGATCTTGCGCCTTTTACTCCAGCACGGCTCCGCAGCTCGCGTTCTTCACGAGCATGGCGTAGCGCTTGAGGTAGCCGGTCTGCACGCGCAGCTCGCGCGGCTGCCACGTCGCGCGGCGGCGCGCGATCTCCTCCTCGCTTAACTTTGCGACGAGCGAACTGGCCGCGATATCAATCGAGATGGTGTCGCCGTCCTCGAGCAGGCCGATCAGGCCGCCTTCCGCCGCTTCGGGCGAAACATGGCCGATGCATGCGCCGCGCGTGCCGCCGGAAAAACGACCGTCCGTGATCAGCGCCACGCTCTCTCCGAGCCCCTGGCCCATGATGTAGGACGTGGGGGCGAGCATCTCCTGCATGCCGGGGCCGCCCTTGGGCCCCTCGTAGCGGATCACCACAACGTGGCCCGGCTTTACGCGGCCGGCCAGAATGCCCTCGCACGCCTCCTCCTGGGAATTGAAAATGATGGCGCGCCCCTCGAACTTGAGCATGCCCGCCGAGACGCCGGCCTTCTTGACCACGGCGCCTTGCCCGGCAAGGTTGCCCCATAGGATGGCAAGCCCGCCGTCTTTTGAATAGGCATTGTCGCAGGTGCGGATTACGTCGTGGTCCGTCGCCTTGGCGCGGGCGATATTGCGGCCAATCGTCCTCCCTGTGACCGTGGGCGCATTCAGGTTGAGCAGCCCTTTGATAGAGGATATTTCCTTGAGAATGGCGCTGATGCCGCCCGCGCGGTCAACGTCCTCCATGTGATAGCTGCAGGAGGGTGCCACTTTACAGACGTTGGGGCAGCGCCGGGAGACTGCGTTGATGCGCTGCAAATCGTAGTCCACGCCCGCCTCGCGGGCGATGGCGAGGGCATGCAAAACCGTGTTGGTGCTGCCGCCCATGGCCATGTCGAGGGCGAACGCGTTATCGAGCGACTCGGCTGTCACGATATCGCGCGGCTTCGGGCCGCCGGCCTGAGCCATCGCGACAATGCGGCGGGCGGCCTGGCGATAGATGCGCTTGCGCTTCGGGTCCGAGGCCAATACCGTGCCGTTGCCCGGCAGCGCGATGCCGATCGCTTCACAGAGGCAGTTCATCGAATTGGCGGTGAACATGCCCGAGCACGAGCCCGGCCCCGGGCACGCGCACTCTTCGATCGCCTGCAGCTCCGCGTCCGGAATCGAGCCCTTGCGGTGGGCGGCGACGCCCTCGAAAACGCTGATCAGATCCACGACTTTGCCGGCCGGCGTTTTGCCCGCGGCCATCGGGCCGCCGCTGACCATGACAGTGGGCACATTGACGCGCAGGGCGCCCATCAGCATGCCAGGCACGATCTTGTCGCAATTCGGAATGCAGATGAGGGCGTCAAAGCAATGCGCTTTCGCCACCGATTCAACGCAGTCGGCGATCAGTTCGCGGCTGGGGAGCGAGAACTTCATTCCGGGATGGCCCATGGCGATTCCATCGCAGATTCCGATGGTATTGAACTCGATCGGCACGCCTCCCGCCTTGCGGATTTCCTTCTTGATGTAGGCTGCCACCTTGTTGAGGTGAACGTGGCCCGGAATGGCGTCGGTGAAGGAGTTGCATACGCCGATGAAGGGCTTCGCAAAATCGGCTGACTGCACGCCCGTTGCGCGCAGCAGGCTCCGGTGCGGCGCGCGCTCCCATCCCTGCTTGATCTGGTCGCTGTTCATGGTATCCCCGTGGTTGGTGGTGCTGTTACGGTCAACAAGGGGCGCACTATACTGTAGTGTGGCGTCCGTCCGCAATGGCGGAGGCGCAAGGGCGCATGTTAGTTCCGGGGAGTTGCCCGTTCAGGCGCGTTTCTTTATCTCCGCGACGAGGGCGTCGCGGCTCCAGAAGCAAGCCGGGAGCGAGAACGGGCAACTCCGACTGGAGATGCGGCGACCCCGCCGCGTTCCCTCCGAGCTTCGCCGCATCTCGTCCGGGTGGCGATCCCCGGAACTCACATGCGCCCGAGGCGCAATTGCAAAGTCGGTTATACTTTACATTTCCCGGATGTTCTGCTAAACACCCGCAACTTTTTCGTGATGCTTTTAGGAGACGACCATGGCCCGAGAACTCGCCTTTGTGCTGATTAACCCCTATACGATTGCAAAGTCGCGCACAGGGGGCGTGATTGCCCGTTACACCGGCCGGACGGACCTCAACTTTGTGGCGGCGCGCATGTTCGGGCCCAGCGAGCAGCTGGTCCGGGAGTATGCCGCACTGATTCGCGAAGCGGACAAGCCTGTGGCGGGGGCCACCGACCTGATTCCGAAGTATGTCCTAGAATCCTATTCGCCGATCGCCGCCACAGGGAAGCGGCGGCGCGTCATGATGCTGCTGTTCGAAGGAGAGGATGCGATCCGCAAGATCTGGGAGGTCACCGGCAGCGCCACCCTCAAGGAAGGCAGCGGGCAGACTGTGCGCGATACGTATGGGGACTACATTGTGAACGGGCAGGGCGAAGTGCGCCACTTTGAGCCGGCCGTGCTCGTGGCGCCGAACAAACAGCGGGCCGCGGCCACGCTGACGCTGTGGGCGAAATACTCTGCGCGCGACGGCGGCCTGCTGGACCGGGCCATTGACGTGCCCGAGGGCGACGGCATTCAAAAGACGCTTGTGATGCTCAAGCCCGACAGCTTCCGCACCCGCAGCTATCGCCCCGGCAGCATCATCGACGTTCTGTCGACCTCGGGCCTGCGGATCATTGCGGTCAAGAAGTTCTCCATGACCGTCGCCCAGGCTGAGGAATTCTACGGGCCCGTTCGAGAGGCCCTGCGTAACAAGTTCCGGGAGATCGGCTCGGCGCGGGCGGCGGCGGCCCTGTCCCGCGAGTTCGGATTCAGCGTTCCGATGGAGTGCATGGACACGATCTGCACGCAGCTGGGGCCCCTCTTTGCGGACGCGCAGTTCGAGAGCATCGTGAAGTTCATGACGGGATTTAAGCCTTCCGACTGCTCTCCGGAAGAAAAGACTGTGCGAGGGAAAGAGGAGTGTCTGGCGCTCGTGTACGACGGCGCGGATGCGGTGAGCAAGATCCGCGGCATCCTCGGCGCGACGGATCCCAGCAAAGCAAGCCCCGGCTCCGTGCGGCATGAGTTTGGCAGCGATGTAATGGTGAATTCCGCGCATGCTTCCGATTCACCTGAGAGCGTGGAGCGCGAGCTGCGAATCATCCGCGTGGGAGAAGACACGATCAAGCCGTGGGTTGACCGGTACTACCCCGGCGGAATTCCGGTGTAGTAGGGACGGGGCCGTGAGGGCAGGGGACGAGGGGAGCTGACAAGGGGAATTGCGTTTGTGAAGAAGGACATCGTTAATTCGTCGATTGCATCGATTGCGCCGTCTGTAACGCTCGGGATTCAGACTATCGCCAAACAAATGCAGGCTGCGGGGCGCAAGGTGTACGGCTTTGCGGCGGGCGAGCCGGACTTTGACACGCCGGAGGTCATCAAGCAGGCGGCGATCAAGGCGCTGAATGCGGGGGAGACCAAATACACGGCGATCAACGGGCTTCCGGCGCTTTGCGCCGCCATCGCCAAGAAGCTTGAGGTTGAGAACAAGCTGACCTATGCCCCGGGACAGATTGTGGTCAGCGGCGGCGCGAAGCATTCCCTGTTCAACGTGATCATGGCGCTTTGCCAGCAAGGCGACGAGGTCATTATCCCGTCGCCCTTCTGGCTGAGCTATCCCGAGATGGTGAAGGTCGCGGGCGGAGTATCGGTGTTTGTGGATTGCGATGAGACTGCGGGATTCAAGATGACGGCGAGCCAGTTCGAGCGCGCCATCACGCCGCGGACGAAGATGGTCATCATTAACTCCCCGTCGAACCCGGTGGGCATTGTCTACACCGAGCAGGAACTGCGCGCCATCGCCGAGGTCGCCGTGAGGCGCGGCGTGTATATCATCTCGGACGAGATCTATGAGAAGATGGTGTACGACGACACAGTGCACGCCAGCATCGGCAGCTTTTCAAAAGAGACGTACGACCTGACGGTCACCGTGAACGGCTTCAGCAAGGCGTTCGCCATGACCGGATGGCGCCTGGGATATATTGCAGCGCCCAAGGTCATCGTGGATGCCGTGAGCGCCCTGCAGAGCCACAGCACGTCCGCGCCGGCCACATTTGCCCAGTTTGGCGCCATTGAGGCCTTGAAGTCGGCCGGGCCGGACGTGAAGAAGATGCTCAGCGCATTTGTTGAGCGTCGCGCCTATTTGTACGGACGGCTGACGGGGATCAAGGGCGTGACCTGCGTGAAGCCGATGGGCGCCTTCTACATGATGCCCAACATCGGTTCTTTTGGGATGGACTCCGTGAAGTTCTGCGAAAGGCTGCTGGAAACCGAAGGGGTGGCCGCGGTGCCCGGGGTTTCCTTTGGCACGGACAAACATATTCGTCTTTCCTACGCGTGCAGCATGGATACCATCCGCGAAGGCATGGATTGCCTGGAGCGGTTTGTCGGTACGCTGTGACGATTGAAAGGTATCCGGGCGAGTGGTGAAATTGGCAGACACGCAAGACTTAGGAACTTCAACGCGCTCTTGTGTAAGTCCCGCACAATCAACGCAATGCGTTAATGCATAAATGCTTGCGTCTTGTTCATTCGGTGTCATTCGGTAGCAATAAGATTCACTCAGCGCCGAATAGCATCAGTTCTTCGTTACGCAATCGTTACACTGTTACGCCACTGTAACGCCGTGCGAAAACTCACTTCTTTTCGGTGTGCCTTGCGAACCCACACGCCCCCAGGCGACGCCGGCGGCGGGTCTATATCAACACACACGCCCGCAGCCGATCACGTCACGGCGGGGGCGCTGGGGCGTCGCCACGGTCAACGCATAGGCCCAGGCGTCGCGGTGCCGTAGCGCGTCAGCTAGGCCCAGCGGTGCCCCGCAGAATGCCGTTGCACGTCTCGACGCATTCCCGCGCCGCGTACCAGGCCCAGCGCTCGACCAGGGCGGCCCCCTCTGCCGGCGTAGGGGCGAATACAACGGCGCAATCGTAGCGGCATTCAAAGGCATACAGCGTGCCCAGGACCGCAGCCGGGCGGATGTTGCTACGGTAGCCCCCGCATTCAATTTCTTCCCGCGTGCCGATCACCAGCAAGCGCCGGAAGTGAAAGCCCCTCAGCCGGTGCAATTCATTCTCGAAGCGCTCCCGATTCGACGCGGCACAGCATGAGACCAAATCGGGAATGCTTTTGCGCTCGACCGCGAAAACAGTTTCCAGTCCCGCAACCGAATAGTCGCCCGTGTATAGTCCGGCACGGATCACGGGCAACCGGGCAATCGGCAAGGGGTCTTGCTCGCGTGTGTCCACTATCACGCAGGGCAAGCGGTCCGCCACGTCGCCAAGGTGGCGCAGCGCTGGCAATGGTGGCAAGGCGTTCATTGTGAAATGGTGCCCGGTGAAGCGGACCGGCCGGGCCTCGGGTGAAAGAGTGCGCCGCAACTCGCCCGTTTTTCTATGCAGCCGCGTGACTGCGCGCAAATTCCGTCGCCGTCCGCGTTGCCGTCACAGATTTGTGGCGTGCCACTTCGAGCAAGCGGGACTTCTCGACAACCGCTATCGCGCCCCCGGCCAACTCGTCGGACGAAATAGTCAGGTTCCAATCCTTGAAATCGAAGATCTCCGCCAATATCTTCATTGTTGCTTGAAACTGGCGCTTGTACTCAGCGAACGCCGTTTCAAATTCCGTATGTGCTTCAGCTTCGGCCTGCCGGAGTTCGGCAAGCGTGGCCGGGCATAGCGCGGTTGTCATGCTGGCGTGCTGGGTGCGCAGGACCGCCAGGCGGCTTGTGATTCGCCCGTGCCGTTCCAAGTTCTTTGCGCCGGTGTCGCCGGTCGCCTCCACTTCCCGGAGTTCGATTTCCGCCGCTTCGATCGCTTCCTTTGCCGTCGCAAGTTCGGCCCGCAGTTCGTTCAATGTCTTTTCGGTCTTCATGTCGCGTTGTCCTCTCGTTGTGTCGGGTGCTTCGTTTACCGGATCACCATCGCCCGCAATCCGCTGATTCGCTTTTCCGTCCGGGCCAGCCGGGCCGCAACCTCTGCCCGTTGCCGGATGTATTCCGCGCGGTCATCGGCTTGGATACCTTCCAGCGGTTTCCCGCCGGCCGCCTCGATCTTCGCCAGCGTGCGCAGCTTGCGGTCAAGGTCTGCCATTTCGTCCCGCAACTCTGGCGTCGCCTTGCGGAGTTCTGCCACTTCCGCAGCGGCGCTCTTGTTCTTGGCAAACCCGGCTTGCTCTTTCGCCCACGAGCCGGACCGGACCTCGCCAATGGCCTTGGAGAGTGCGGCGCATTGTTCGGCTAAGCCGCGCCCCTCAGCCGTCGCCTTGTCGCGGGCCTCCGTCTCAGCCGGCGTCAAATCGCCAGCAAGATTCTTTCGCAGAAAGCGCTCGACCACAGTGGTTGCCATTTTCACTTTGAGCCCCGTCGTTTGCAGCAACTCCTCCAGCCGTGCCAGTTCCGCCGTTTCCTCTTTCGTTCTCATTCGTACCTTTCCGCCGGTCGTGCCGGCTTGTTGTTTGTTACCGATCATCTGCGCAATCCATAATCGTCAATCGGTTGCGTACAGCGCCGCGTCTCGACGTATCGCGGGCGGGCGGGTGCCGCTGGCGCCGCGCCTTGCGTACCGATCCCGCCCCAGGCGGCCGCAACGAAGCACATAACCAGGGCGTCAAGGTAATCATGCCAGCCGGGTTGAGTCGCCCAGCGCCACACGGTGCCATATTGGCCGTGTAACTTTTCGAGCAACTTTTCCCGGCATACATGCTCCGCAAACTCGTTGTGCCGCCCCTCGAAGAAACTCAGGCTTCCGGGTGCGTTCGGCGTTCCCAGAAATGAGCGTTGCCCGATCTCGCGCCAGTAATCCGCGTTGAACGCCAGGAAGCGGCCGGCAACGGTGCTCTCGGTGAAGTGGCAGCCCTCGCGCGCTTTGCCGATCACGTTCTTTCCAGTGGGGCGGTAATTCGTCGCGGAGTAGCCGCGCGCCGGCACGATGGGGATGCCCAGCGTTCGGCCCGGCCCTTCAACGTAGCGACGCACAACGTCCGGCATATAGCCGCCGTCTATGATCCACAGTCCAGGGCGTGCGGCCTGTCCACCTCGGGTCAACGGTAGCGCAGCCAGTTGTTGCCCGTGCGTGACTAGCGCCTCAAACATTGCCGCCTTGGCTACGGGTTCCGGCTCATTCGGCACAACGATGCCTCGCCCGCCGCAATCATAGCGCCCGTACCAGGCGAGCCAGCCCGTCGCGTCATTGGCAAAACCCACAATGGCGGAATGTAGTCCGTAGTGGTTCAAGTCAGTAGCCGCAACTATCGCGCGCGCCTCGGTGGGCACGTCGCCCCGGACACGCCCAGCATGGACGCGGCTTGCCACTAGCGCCGGCGTAAGGTCATAAACGGTTGTGTTCTCTTTCATCGGTTGGTTTTGTCGCTCGCTCATAAATGCCGCCTCTCCTATTCGGAAGTAGTCATACAGCGCCGCATAGATCGCGTCAGGATCGCGCCGCTTGCGGTCATAGCGTGCCGCCCATGACACGGCCGCCCCTTCGATCATCGCGGCTTTGTGGACCTTGTAGAACGCTCTGGCGCGCTTCCCTTCGTCATGGTCTGCCAGCCCCTCGACACGTTCCGCATTCCAGGCTTCCCACAACTTACGGGTTACGCTTGAACGGTCCGCGAATCCCGCCGGCCATGACGTGACTTGCGCAACGCGGATGCCCTCGAAATCCGGGTGCGCCAGGAAGTGCTCGGCAACATCGCCCTCGGCAACAACCGTCACGGCAACCATGCACGCAAGCCGGGTGCCGGGGCCGCTCAGGTTGAACAAGTCACTTTCGACACGCTCGATAACCTTGCGGACAAGTGCGGCGCTCTGGGAAGTCGGTTTGTCTTGTGGATCATCCAGCAGCAGCACGTCCGGGCGGATCGTGCTACCGTCCGGCAGCCCCGCATGGAGCCCGCGAACGTTGCCCCCGATACTGACAGCGCCCAGCGCCCCCAGCGCCCCAGGAAGCACAAGCGCGCCGTCCATCATGCGAACGTCAGCGCCGCACAACTCTTCCGTGTCCGCCCAGGCCATACCCTTCAGCCGGTTCGTGTGCGTGCTTTCCTCAAACGGTCCCGTTGCGTCGGGATAGTCGGCTTGAATGCGCGGATTCTCTGCCAGCGCTTGCAGCCACTTACGAAGCATCCGCCGCGCGGCTCCGTGACTCCATCCGCACACTACAGGAAACCGGCACGCCCCGGACAGCAGCGCCCAGAGTGCGACGCCCCAGAGCACAGTTGACTTGCCCGTGCCACGCGGTGCGGCACACGCCATGCCGGCCCCGGTGCGGATCGCTCGGACCGCAGCGGCAATCATGTCAGTGTGAACCGCGCCCCAGGGCAGCGGGAAGGCGGCGGACAGATACCAGCGCAACCAGGCGGCCGGGTCCGCTTCCAGCCGGCGGCGGCGGGCCTCGTTCGCACACGTCCGGCGCTCTATCGTGCTTCCCGCCTTGCGACGTGCTCGCCGTTGCTCGTTAGCATCGCCGGCGGCGGCATGGAGTTCAGCGGCGGCATGCTCCCATTGCCCGGAAAGTTCGGCGGCGTCGCAATCCTTCGGCACAAGTCGCCAGTTCAGCCCCAGCGCCAGCGGCACGCATTCGACGCCGCGCTTGCCCAGGGCGTCGCGGATCGCAACCAGCGTTGCGCCCGTCGTTGCCACATCGTCAACCAGCAGGACACGGCCGGCGGCGGATGCACGCGGCGGGAATATCAGACTTGTCATGTCCACGGGTTCGGCGTGCCGATACTTGCGCGGCTCTACCGTGTGCCCCCGGCGGATGCTCTCCCCGAATAGACGTTGAAGTTGCGACGTGCTCCCGGCTTCGTGCCCAGGTACAACCCACACGGCAACGCAGCCCAGGTCTTCGCGTGCGGCTTCAATGAGGCTCTGCCACACGCTAGAAGACTCGCCAGCGGTCTTGAACCGATAGACACGTTGCGACGCCAGGGCAACGCGCTTGTCGCCCCTCACGCGGGAATTAAACGTGCTCCTGTAGGGCAGGAGACCGCGGATGCCGGACGGTGACTCAGCGTAAATCATGGTTTGCCTCGGTATGCTTCATAAAGCCGATAGAAAACTTGTGTTTGTCGCCCTAAGGGCTGTGCTGCGCCGTTTGGGCCAGCAAGGACCCATCATAGGGGTCTAAACTAGCCCCCCGCCGCGTTGTCGGCCTGTTTGTCATCGGTCGCCCCCTTCCAAGTCTTCAGCTTCGGCGGTCCAGTCGAAGTCATCTTGCGTAGTTTGCGTAGTTTCAAACGGTGTTTTGCATAAAGTCCTATTATTTCTCTCGCATAGGGACTTTTCTGAAAGAGCCGTTTCAAACTGCGCAAACTGCGCAAAACCTTCAGGCGCGCCCAGGCTGTAGCGAATTTCTCGGGTGTGTCCGTCCTTTTCCTGTCTGGCATGGAAGGCGCTTTCCAGGTGCGGCCAGAGCTTCGCAAGGCGCTTGCCCAGCCGCTTGACACTCACCTTGCCGTCAAGGCTGGGGTCAATCATCTTCAGCGCTTCCAGTAGTACGCCGGCGCTCCCGGTGAACGGTCCGGCTTGTAGGAGTTCCAGCAGCGTTGCCCCGATCCAATCATTTTCGAGATTGAATAGTGACTTGTCAGACTCGGCCGCCCGCAGCGCCGCAACCGCTTCGTCGCCCCGGCCCATCGCGCGGCCTATGCGAACGGCAAGGCGGGCAAAGTCGGGATGCCGCGCGTTCAGCCCCGTCGGCACGTCGCCCTTGTCTGCCAGCGCGCGGGATAGGACTTGCGCAATCCATGACAGCCCGCCGTCACGGTTGCGCGCCACTTCCTCGAATAGTGCTGACTCAGCAGTTTCCCCCGTGCGCCGGTTCAGCCTCACAACAAGCAACCTATCGGCAAGCCCAGCGTCGGCAGCGAACGAAGGGCTTGCGGAAGTCAGGGCAACCCAGGCCCGCGCCCTCAGCGTCACGCGGTCCGCGTCGGTGTATAGCTTTCGCTTCTGGTGCGTGCCGGCAGTAGCCCCGGCCGCCAGGGCGTCGGGCAACCAATCAATTTTTGTGTCCACGTTGTCGAAGCACACAAGCCCGCCGCCGTCCAATGTTGCCCAGAAGTCACCATCGCCGGTTTTTGTCACGGCGTTAATCTGCTCGGAGATTCCCAGCAGTTTGAACATGCCACGGACAAGCGCCGTCTTTCCGCCGCCAATCAGCGAAGAGATACACACGGGCGGCTTGCATGAAAGGTCTGCCGGTAGCGCAACAAGCCACAGTCGCAACAGTTCTTTTCCATGCGGTGCCGCCGTGCTCATGTCGCGAAAGATTGCGCATGTCTGGAAGGGGTCCGCCGGCTCCGTCAGCTTCCAGGGTGCCAGCGTTGCCCCGTAAGGGAAGAGAATGTTGTCGGTGCCATTATCTACCAGGGCGACACCTTCAGCGGTCACACGCGCCATGTGGCCGGGTCCGTTGCTCATGTAGTACGCTTCAGTGGTAGCGGCCCAGTAGGTCGCAGGATCAATGCCGGTTGCGCGTTCTGACAAGCCCTCTGTCTCACACGCCGATTGAACGAAGACGAAGGGGCGCTCTGCACGGTTCATCGCTATGGCGTCAGCCAGCCAGGCAAGGAATGCGTCGCCTTGCACGGGCAACAGCAACTTGCGCGCCGCGTCAAAGTACAGCACGCCCCCAAAGTCGCGGCGGTCTGCATGAAAGTAGAATCTGCCCCGCGCGTGTAGCCACTCGACAACAGCGCTGGCGATTGCGCGGTTGCGCTCCGTCGGGGTAAGTTTTGGCTCTTGTGAAATAGTCCACAGCGTCGCCCGGATCGCGTCCACCGTCACGCTGGGCACGGTTGCGGGCTTAGCCGCCGTAGCGTGCGCCGCTCCGTAGAACGCGGCCGCCGGCTTCCATCCGTTCTCCCTCGCTCGCTTGAAGAGAGTGGCAATCGTCACGCCGCCGGGCTTGTCCGCGAACGTCCGCCAATGCTGGGAGATTGCAGCGTCGTCGTATCGTTCCGGGGCGCTGGCGCTCCATGTATCCCACAGCGCCCGCCCCGCCTCGGCGTTCCAGTTGTGCAGCGCCATACCGATTGACAGCCAATCGTTGAATGAACAATCAGCAGATACATGCCGCAACGCGTCTTCAATCTTTTCCCGGCTCGGTGGGGCGTCGTTGAAAGTGGGCGTGCTCCTTTTCGGGGCAGCCGGCGCTTCCATGATTCCACGCTCACGGAATAGCGCAATCAACCAGGCGGGCAGCGGTGCCGGGTCCGTGTCCACTTCCACGGTATAGGGTGCCGATCCGTTACGGCTCGGGGGCAGGATCACATATCCACCATCGCCTCTCGTATCAATCCCAGCAGCAAGAGCGGACGTTGTACTCTTCACCTTTTCGCCCGGATGCCGAAAGACAAGGTGAAGCCCGCCCCTCGGCGTGCGGTGCGTCCGCGTGGTCACTGGTGCGCCGTGCTGGGATACCAGGGCGGCCCAGGTGGTCAACCCGTCAAGCCCTTTGGCCGGGTCAACGTCAACGTCCACCACCACAAGCTCGGATGCCTTGCCCGTTGGCAGCCCGATCATTGCGCCGTGGTGTGCCGTCCACATGGTGCGGATCGTCTGGGGGGCCGTGCTCGCATCCTTGAATCCGTTTGCCGTGAAGGGGCGCTTGTCCGGCTTGCACGGGAAGACCGGCATTCCGCGTGCGGCATAGGCCAGGGCGGCGGGCAGCATTTCGCTTTGTTCGGTCACGATTCAAGCCCTCCACAAATCATGTCGAATATGTCACGCAGTTCAGGATTGCGGCGCGCCGTCTCAGCGCGCATCGCTCGAAGAGACGCGGGGGGCAGCGAGCGAATGTAAGAAAGTCCGCTTGCAATCGTAGCCTCGCATTCCGTCAGCGCCTCAGACTCAGCCGTTGTCAGAGGATCGCCCGCCAGTTCTCTATGCTCCACCAGTAGCCGGTAGGCGTCGCTCAAATCGGAAACGTTTTCCGATTTCAAGGAATCTCGGTTGTCATGCAGCCGCATGTAGTTCGTCGCCGTTCGCGCGCTGAACTTCACGTTATCAGCAATCCACTTGCCGAAGCTGCCGTGCCCGGTCTGCCGCTTGGCCTCACGGAGTAACGCGCCGATTTCGATTGCGGATTGAAGGGATACACGCAGCGCGCCGATAAGTTGCCCGTGAAGTTCGTTGCATCGGGCCGCCAGGTCGGCGAGTGAACCGCAGGGGACGTCGGCGGCGGGAGAGTCGTTCCGTGTGGGGCCGGTGCCGCTCATTGCACGCCCTCCCACACAGCGGCAACGCGAATGCGGCTTAGATAGGCTTCCAAATCGTCGCGGCGGTAACGGATTGTGCGGTGCCCCAGCCGCAAGTATGGAATCTCACGGCGCAGGCGCAGCTCCTTCAGTTTCTCAGAAGTCACCGTGAGGCGCTCTCTCGCGCCGGCATCGTCAAGCAAACCGTTGGGTGTTTTCATCGCGTGCCCTTCCCGTGAATCTTGCGTTGTCATGCGTCAATTATGACGACACGCTCCGGCAGCATTCGGGGGTTAGTTACACGGATGAAAAGAAAAGGGCCGGAATCATTGATCCCGGCCCCTAGAAGAAAGTTGTAACGAAGGGTGTAGGTTAGTTCGTTACACTCGGCTTTGAAGCCTTCTTGACGTGCTTCTGTAGCGCTGGCCATTTGATCGAAAGCGTGTGTTCCTTTATCTGAAAGAGGCACGCGGCCTTCATGGACAGATATATGTTGCCGCGTCGGGCCTTCAATACATCGGCAACGGCAACGCGTATCGCTTCGGCTCCGTCTTGTGGTTCATGAACGGCCTTCTTGCCGTTAAATCTGGCAGCTCGTAGGCGTTTGGCATTTGTCGTCGTTGTCACTTTGTCGCCGTGCCGTTCAACGCGCATGCCCTCGGCTCGCATATCGCGCGCCCTCAGTTCTTCCTGTAGGATATTCCGGCCGCGTTCCCAGGCAAGCGGCGATTGTCCAAAGGCGCGCGCCGCTCGCTCGTACCCCGTTCTTCCGTCCGTGCCTCGCTTGTCGGTAAGGTCAAGCATCGCCTCCACGGCGGCGCGCGTTTGCCCCGCAGCAAGCCACGCTTCCACGGCGGCAAGGTGCGCGTCTTCCTTCTTGCCCCAGGGCGTCGGCTTAGGATATGTCGCCCCGAATACTTGATGGCATTTCTTGCAGTATGTCCCGCCGGTCGCCCCGCCGTCGCTCAGTTTCTGCCCACAATCAGGAGTTGGGCAGAAGTCGCCCGGTTTCGCCGTGCATCGCTTACACGCGCCGCGTGCGTCCAGTTCATGCCCGCATTTCTGGCAACAGTAATCCGGGTAACTTGTCGGTTGCGGTTTCTCGGCTTGCTTCGTCTCGGTCTTCATCGCATACCCCTACAGTATGCCCAGGGCCGCGCCGTGTAGGGCGACACGGCCCCAGGACTTCCGCCGGGGATCAGCCGGCGGCAAACATCGTCAACTAGCCACTTGCCTAAACTCCACCGTTCCCGCGTTATGCGCAGGCAACACTTTGAAGTACGCCTCCGCCTCCGCCCGCGTTGCGACTACTGCCTTGTAGTGGGACTTAAACACCATCACGTCATGCCCCATCTTGGCGGCGGTCTTCTCCATGCTCCCGTGCAGCCGGTAGTCATGGCTTGCCGCACTATGCCGTAGAATATCGCTGCCTTTCGGCTCCATCCAACGCGCGGTAAGTCCGGCATCATTGCGGACCTTCTCAAACATTCCACGGGACCAGGCAAACAAGCCGGTGCGCTGGAATATAGGCACGCATTCCAGCCACGCAACCAGGGCGTCCGGCATTTCCACTTCGCGCGGGTCGCCGGTCTTGCTCGCCTCGGCCGGCACGCGGATTTCACGGTCCGCGAATGACACATGCTCCCAGCCGATCCGCTTGGCTTCATCCGGGCGAATGCCCGCCAACGTGCAAACCGCGAAATAGGGCAGGATGATTCCATGCCGATATGCGGCGGCGGCGCTCAGAAGCGCGCGGAGTTCGTCCGCGTTCAATATCGCTGGCGGCGCAGACTTCAACTTCTTTCGCTGTTGCCGGCTCAGTCGCTTTATGTTCTCGGCAGCGTTCGTCTTGGCGTAGTTGCGGCCAATGGCGAAACGCCAGAAAGTAGAAAGCCGGTTCCGCCACGCCTCACGGTAAAGCGGGGCCATCTTCTCAGCGTCAAACCAGCGTTCAAGGTCGCTTGGCGTTATGCCGCAAAGATCCGTTGCCCCGAATGCGCCGGAAAACTTCTTGAACTTCGGGCGGTAGTCATTCGCCATTGTAACGGCCGCAACGTTACCGTCCAGGCTTTGCAGATACTCTTCGACGACTTGGGCGACGGTCCGGCGCTCAGTTGCGGCCGGGACGTGCTCTCGGTAGAACCGCGCCGCTTCGATAAGGTCCGCGTCGGGGTAGCCGTTCAACTCACGGAAGGCGGCAACGGCAATGCGACGCCGATCCATTGAGAAGTCAAACTCTTCAAGCTCGGCGGCAACGTAATCGTCCCAGGCGGCTTGTGCGGCCCCCTCGGCTTGTGCGCGGGTGGGGTAGGTGGTCTGCCCGCCCCCGGTCTTGCGTGCGTCAACTTGCCACTTGTCGCCCCGCCGCCTCACTGGTAACTTGTGATTTCTGTTGCTCATTGTAACGGCCCTTTCGTTATGTCTGGCGAAAGTGTTACAAAACCGTTACAGGAAGTCAACAGCGAAGTGGAAAACGTAGTAAACTCAATACCGGGCGAGTGGTGAAATTGGCAGACACGCAAGACTTAGGATCTTGTGCCGCAAGGCTTGCGGGTTCGAGTCCCGCCTCGCCCACCATCCCGAAACACCAATATAATCGGCAAATTACTGACTTTTTCTTGAACGGACGTCTTCGGCAAAGAAAAGCGAAGAAAGGCGCGAAAGTGCCTCAAGAATGTCAACAGAATGTCAACACCTTCTGAGGGCGGTACAGTTCTGCTGGTCAGCATCTTCTTAAAGAACTGTTTGAGCATGGTGACGATGCGTTGTCGCCGTCACAGAAGACGGCAGCGATGATTGTCGGCATCAAACCGATTCCGCTAGCAGGACCAGACGCGCTGAGCTTCCCTGCCGTGGGTTGAGATGAGAGAAAGCGGCGATGGGCATCTGCGCCCACCGCCGCTCGTATCGACGAACCGGCACCTCACTCGCCTACAGCGTTCATGCGAAAACGAGTCATCGCTTCCGTTAGATCGCCCATTGAGAAGATTACCGTCCGTCCGATCTTGTGAACCGGAACGATCCGCTTGCGTTGCCATATTCGTATTCCGGTCAAGTCGGACATAGGCTCAACGTCCGGATGCTTATGCTTAAGAACCTCGCAGCGGCTTGTTTTCGCAAGAAGCCGCTCTGAGCTTTCCCTCGCACCTCATCTGTTGTCATTCTTGCTCATGGTCCTGCTTCCTTGGTCATACCATCAATAACTCATCGCAACTTCCCCGGTAGGGCAACCTCGCTGTTTTGCAACTGCGGGGTTGCTATTGTTCTCGGTCATATGAGTCGGCCTCATTATCCCCTGTGGACTGGGGCCCTGCGATCGCCGCTCATCCTATCAAGCGATTGCTTCTGCCTGTACGGCGGCGTGTCGAGGTGCTCGGCCGCCTGCAGTACCTGTTGCCGCATCAGGTTCACCGTTGCGGCGAGCCGGATTTGGTCGGTCAGCGCGACTGGTTGGCAGATCACCACGTTCTTCAGTGCGAGACACATCTCGGCCAGATCGCTCTTTGCGTCGAAGGCGGCGTGCAACTGTTTCGCCGTGTCACGGTGGCCATTGATGTATTCCCGCAAGTACAGCGAGGATACATCCTCCCTCGAAGGAACAGCCGCCAGACCGGAGGCCATAGTGTTATCGGTAGGAATGCGTCATTTCGAGCAAACGGTAGCCATGCTCAAGCTTTCACAAATGTCTCTTTGCAGAAGCCTGTCCACGCTCGGGTATAGGTTTGCGGCAGGCAGAAGGTGTCTCCCTGAAGACCATGTTCCCGATCGGTAAATATAGCGCTTGCCTCGTGACGTGTCTTGTGATAATTCCCGATCGGTAACATGATCATCGAGAACTCAAAGCAGATCGGGGCGCTCGTGAGGGGACGCCGCAAGCAGCTCAAGGCCACCCAGAAGGACCTAGCCATGAGCTGCGGCACGGGATTGCGCTTCATCGTTGACCTCGAAAGGGGCAAGCCGACCTGTCACGTCGGGAAGATGTTTCATGTCCTGAAGTCTTTGGGAATTCACCTTGAAGTTGTCGACGAACACGGTCGCGACGAGTCATGAAGGATCTCGCAGTCTACTTGAATGGCGCAAGAGTCGGCAGCCTGGCGCAGGATGATAGCGGTCTGCTCCAGTTCCGCTACGATCAGGAATGGCTGAGCCGTCCGGATGCAGTGCCACTTTCCCGCATGCTCCCGCTTCAGTCCGAGGTGTTTCGCGGAAACAAAGCCAGGCCATTCTTTGCCGGCATTCTCCCCGAGGAAGGACCGCGCAAGAAGATCGCCGCAATCCTTGGCATCAGCGAAAAGAACGACTTTGCGATGCTGGAAAGGATCGGTGGCGAATGCGCTGGCGCGGTAAGTTTGTTGCCGGCGGGCACCCCGCCTGTCACACAGGGCACGAACGAACTGCGCCCCTTGAGCGACGAGGAACTGGAGGGCATTATTGCTGAGCTCCCTCGTCGGCCGCTTATGGCTGGCATGAAGGGATTGCGGCTGTCGTTGGCGGGTGCCCAGGACAAATTGCCCGTTGCCATACATGGCGGCGCAATATGCCTGCCCCTGGACGATACGCCGAGCACCCACATCATCAAACCTGAACCGGAGCATTTCCAGGGACTTGTGGCCAACGAGTTATTCTGCATGACTCTGGCGAAGGCGGTCGGCTTGAACGTGCCGAATGTGGAACGCCGCCAGATCGGCGGGCACCCTTGTATTCTGGTTGAGCGCTATGACCGGGCGCCCAACGCCCGTGGAGAATCCGTGCGCATTCATCAGGAGGATTTCTGTCAGGCCCTGGGGTTCCCGCCAGAGCGGAAGTATCAGTCAGAAGGCGGGCTTTTGCTTCGCGATTGCATTGTGCTGCTCAGAGAATGGTCTTCCGTGCCGGTACTGGATATCTGCGGCTTCATTGACGGACTGATCTTCAACATGGTCGTGGGAAACGCCGATGCTCACGGCAAGAACTACTCGATGCTTTACCGGGGCAAGGATCGAAGGCTGGCCCCTTTCTATGATCTCGTCTGCACGCTGGCGTGGCCGGAGTTATCGCAGAATCTCTCAATGAAGATTGGTGGCTGCACGGTCATGAAGACTCTCGCTCCTGCTCACTGGAAGAAGATGGCCGCGGAGACCAACCTCGGCTGGCCGATGATCAGAGAGCGCATGGCTTCGCTTTGCCAAGAGATTCTGTCCGAATTGGATTCTGTTCTCCAGCAGGCCGCACCATCCGATGCTTCGATGGTCGGTCGCATCGCCGACATCATAAGGGCACGGACGGCCCGGCTCGTTCTCAAGTCATAGCGGAGCAACCGGGGGATGGACGCCGGAATCGGGGATGCGGTCTCGGGGTCGCTTAGCGCACCGGGGCCGCCGTCCGCAGGTCCCTGCTGTCTATCACTGCGCGGCTCTGCCAATCTGCCAGTCTTCCACAAATGCCTCTTTGCGGAACACCGGATACTGCAGCTTGGGCGCATAAGGCGTGTTGCCCCTAAATGGCGGCTCAATTCTTTACGCCTCGCCGACACTGGCAGGGAGCCGTCCTTCGTCAACGAAACTATTCAATGGCCGGGGTAATGAAGCACACTTCTCAGTGAGTGATGCGTCTGCCCGTCTACTTCAGCCACTTGAACGAGCGGATGAAGTAGCTGCCCGTGTAGGAGTCGCGGTACACGGTGCAGAGCGCCCGCTTCTCAGCTTCGACGGTCCTCCCGTTGGACGACATGACCTGCGTCGCCACGACGATCGTGAAGATGTTCTGGCGGAACGTTATCATTTCAATAATGTTACGGAAGCCGTCTTCTCGCACCTTGTCGTTGGCAAGATTCGTAACCCCCGGCTGGGTCGTCCACCAATTGGTGCCAAGGGCGCGGAAGGCCTCTGCCACGGGGCCGCCCCGCTGTGCAGCTCCATCAAACAGATCCCGAAAGGCGATTGCCCCGCGACCTGAAGCGATAGTGCGGTCTATGATATTTGACACCACTGCATTGATATAGGGGGCAGCAGTGGTGTCGAGAGGTTTAAGCAAATTTGTCGTCTGATTGGCCCAGCCAATCATCATGCCCGGGAATAGAGCCCTCAAGACCTCGTCGTCACGCGTATTCATAGCAACGAACCCGTATCCGGACCGGTTGGTCGGGTAGACCGTGACGTAGTCCAGCATGTAGGCTCCCTCATCCTTGTTCATCAGGTCGAGGTTGCACCAGTACCACTTGCTCTCCAAAGCGGTGCCGCCGCCGCCCATCGCCTCCCGGTTACCGAAAGGAATATAGCCTATTTCTCCGACGTTCTCCATCGGCCCGTTCTTGACGTAGATGGGCAGCCCCTGCCGATCAATGGTACCCGGCCAAGTGGTTCCCCATGGATCGCTCCGGGTGTTCATCCCTCCCAGAGTGTTGGTGGTCAGGCAGGGCTTCCAATAGGCGCTGTTCTTCCCGTCTTTGCCGTTAGAACGGGGATCGTCGACTTCTTGACTTGGTTCACCAACAGTGAAGTCGCTCAACTTGACAATCGTGTCCCATGTTGCTCCTGCTTGGCGATTCATGGCGGCGTCGACGGGACGGCGATTGGTGTCACCTACAGCACCGTCGAACACCACGGCGCGCACTGACGCGGTGAGCAGCCCGTTCGTGCCATTAGTCATAACGTTCGACAGGAACCACCTGAACTCATTTGTTGTGGCGTAGGCCATAGGCGCAATATCCCATTCGGCCGAACCGTTCGTGGGAAATGTGTCTATCCTCAGGCTGTAATTCACTGTGCCGCCATTGGTCCACGTCTCATTGACAACAACGAACGGATACCACAGCTCCACGGCGAACTTACAGTTCGTGTAAACGTTCGTGAATCCCGGTGGGCCAACGACGATATTCGTCGCCAATACTGGAAGAATCGCGACCTCGTTAATCAAGGGCAGTGCCTCGCCGCCTTCCGTGCTGCAAAAAGCAGGGTTTGGGGCCTGCACGAGGTTCGTGGGCCACCCCGCCAGCCCATAGGAATTCTGAGGATAGCGGTCTGTATCGACCCAGTTGACGATGTTCCAGAATACGTCCTCAGTCTTGCTTGCCGTATTTGGCGGAACTCCAATTCCCGCAGCCCTAAGAATGTCTGCGAGCTTGGCCATGTAATTCGTGAAGACGGCGTTCGCAGGGACGTAGGGGAAAAGGTTGGTTTGGTTGACGTTGAACTTGAGTACGAGATTGGTGGCCCACCCCAACTGGGTTGTCTTGGCGGCCTCGTTGACGAAGCCCATATCGCGCCCGGGATCATAGGAATACCAAAACAAATCGATGGCGTTAGTGTTCAGCCCTGCGCCACGCGTTGGGTCGCCCTGCAGAGCCTGCAATTCCTGTTGGGACTCGTAGCGAACGTCTTCGAATCGGTTGATAAAGAAATCATTGGTGTTCGCGATGCCCCGGATATTGCTAATGTCGATCTCTCGCAGCGACTCCGACCACACCCGGTTAGTTCCGCCAATGTAATTTGCGTCGAGCAGGCCTGAGTCATTTACGATAAGGTAGGCATACCGGAGGTTATAGGAGCTGTTCGAGATGCTCACCCATTTGCAGTTGAGCGCTGCCGCCTGAGCGTCAGGGAGAAGAAAGCCGGGAATTGCATTCGCAGCTTCTCCGGACAGAATATCTGTGCAGTTCACGACTCCGCCGGTCGAGGCGACCGCCTCGGTAAGCACTCCGTTCGTGGCCCAGCGGGGATAGACCACAGGGATCGGGTTGGTCATGCTGTTGTGAATCCATGACATGGCGCGCGTGACGCCGACGTGAGTCAGCTGTTGGGCGCGGACGGCGTTGCTGAAGTTCTGGGCCGCCATCTGTTCCACACGCATGGAAATGGCGAAGGCGACAGCCAGCGTCGTCAGCAGGGCCAGCAATCCAAGCACGATTACCAAGGCCACGCCGCTCTTGCGGCCTCCTTGATTCCTGTCTACTGCGTTCATGCCGTGTCCTCTTGTTTGCGCCTGCGCCGCTACCGGACCAAGTACCCCTGCCGGTTCTGGAAATAGGCCCGCCCGGTATACCGCCGGGCGTTTCGTTCGACGAAATCAAGGCACTTCTGTTGATTCGGGTTGAATGTCGCAGGTCCCGTGCGACCCAATTCGCGCAGCAGCTTCATGTCCCTTTCATTCATGATTTCGAGGAAAACATCCACATATTGCGGTGTCCTGACGCCGGAGGGGTTGCCGGCGCCGGATTCGTGGTACCTACTCCCATCCGGAGCATAGAACGCGAGGCCCACCACGTTCTCGGCGATCACTGCATAGGAAAAGCCCGTGGCGCGATCGGCGTACCATGTAGGCAAGTGATAACAGTGATTATTTGGGTTGTCGGCGGTGGACACTTCGGAGCGCACGAGTTGGTAGCGCCCCGTTACGGTGGAGTCGGGATTGACCCAGTATTGGATTTCCCGTGCAGTCCGGTTGGTATCTGAGGAATCGCCCTGCAGTGACACGAAGTTAATCTCGCTGTTGGTGAAGCCGTACGTCGCAATGTTGTTCCGGTCCAGATCCATCTTGAAGGTGAGGATGTTGTCCGACACGGCCAGCTCCAGATCGCGTACGATCATATTTAGCGCCGCCCGTCCCTCGGCGTTGTTGAAGGCGCGCCCCGTGCCATTGTTCCACGCTTTGTCGCTCTCGCTGAAGATCTGGGCCATCATCACCACGAGAATTCCGAGAATCGCCATGGAGGCAAGCAGTTCGAGAAGTGTGAAGCCGGAGCGGGAGGGGGGGCGGGGGGCAAGGGGCGATTTCCGGAGGGGAGACGCCATGGCGACATCTGTGACCGTCCCGCCCGACTCCGGCCTGTCAATTCTCGACGTATTCATCCTGCAAATCCCCAATTGCCCGTCCTACAACTGTCCCATGTCAGGGAACTCCGAGTAATAGACGATCGTCGGCGCACTTGCCGGGGCGGCGGAGCCGCCCCGCGGCCATAGCCCGAGCGTCACGTTGGCTGTGGTGCGACCAGAGTTGGTGGATTGCGTTATGCCCAAGCTGTACCACAGGTATCCGCTTGTTATGGTCTGCAGGCTGGCAGAATGAAACGGGGCATTCGTGAGGCTCAGTTTTCTGGAGGCAGACCCAGCCGGAGGCAGAACGACAGTGACGGTTCCACGCCATGCATTTGCGGCGGCGACGGTGAGGAAGAAGTTCGTCTGCCGATTCATCATGCCTTGCACGAAATTCTTCCAATTCGTGCTGCCTGCAGCAGAGGCACTCGCGCATTCGGCGCGCATGGCGTTCATGGTTGCGTCGGCAAAGAACGCCGCTTGGGTCGTTGCAGTGGCTTTGGCGCTGGCGTCGAGCCCCGTGCTGATGAGGGCAAAGAGGCCCAGCACGCCCACCGCCACCACGGCGACGGCAAGTGCCACTTCGATCAGCGTGAACCCCTGACCGCGCGTCCGGCGTTGCTTCTTCTCGGTTTTCATTCGTCCACCCATCCGCTACCTCTCACCCGGCCCGTGAGGCTGTACACTTCTGTTGTTGAGATAAGCCCTGACGGCCGAAGGGAAAGCCCGTTGCGGGTTGCCTCGGCAAACACGATGCGCCGTTTGAACTGACCCCCAACGCCGGTCCATGAGCTGTCCCTTACGCAGCTGCCGTCCGAGTCAAAGACGATCGGGGCTGGCTGGCTGCTAAGGATGGCCGGCGGATTGGCCTCGGTGCCGAACAGGACCCCGTTCACCGAATAATTGGTAGGTCCGACCAGGCTGTAGCTGATGGCCGGGGGTATGCTGCTATTCGTGGCGAAGAAGAAGTAGCCCGTCTGCTGTGCCGCCATGTTGGTGTTGCCGTACACGAAGTAGACTTTCGCGTGTTTGGTGATGGCATACTGTCGCGCAGAGCCCGCCGTCGCCCGGAAATTGTTCACCGTGCTCTTTATGCCCGTCCCGCGCCCGATATCCATAAATGCAGGAACGGCGATCACCATCAATATGCACATGATGGTCACGACCAGAAGCATCTCAAGCATCGTGAACCCGCGCTCTCTCTGAAACCGCGTTGGAACGGGTAACATCATCTCTGCCAGCTCCCGATGACTCGCATGGCACTCGTCTTTGCCGTGGGATCGTAGGTCCAAACCAATACACTAGCTCGCACGGCAGCTGAAGGTTGAGGATTCGGCAACGGGTCGGAGCCCGTGGCCGCCGGGATCACATTGTCGAAATCGGTGTCAAACTTTACGTAGTAATAGTTGCTAACGGTATTCAGGGCCGCATCCCGGCTGCCCCACGGATTGTAGGGGTCTGAAACAGAATTGGTATGAAAGAAGTCCATGAATACAAGCTGCTTAGGATTGTTGGCCGCGTCGGCGCCGCGGAGGCAATTGACAAGGAATGCGTTGGCACCTCCTAACTGCAGGGAATTGTTAGTGTCGGAGAGGGTGGGCCATCCTGTGTATTCCTGATAGTACTTTTTCCATGCGGTCTCAATGCCCTTGACTTCCGCGAGCGCAGCCATCCGCCGGCTCTTGTTCAACGCCGACATCAATGCCGGGAAGAGAAGTCCGGCAAGAATAAGGATGATTGCGACGACGACCAGAAGCTCGATGAGCGTAAACGCTGAGCGACGGCGCGAGGAAGCCGGAACGTGAAACGTATGGCCTGCCCGCCCGGCTTGACTTCTTCCCGGCATTCTCGTCGATTCCATTGTGTGCATGGGCGGTTCCTCTCTCACTTACCCGAGACAATATCATCGGCCGTTATCGTTGCCTTGGGGCCTCTCGAATACAGCACGTAGGTTTCAGGGGTGGCGGGGTCAAAGACATACTCATAAACCCTGAGCCATGGATCGAGAATCGTGGTTGCATTCCGCCTATTGACGCGCATCTGCACGGGCCTGGGCAGGAGCTGCCAGACATTGGTAGAGAGAAAGGTCGTGTTGTCTGGATACGCTCCATTGGCGAGTCGGTACGCTTGCAGGGCGTTGTGCAATTCCTGAAGTTCCGACCTCGCCTGGGCACGCAAATACGAAGTCTTGGCAAAGCTGCCGGCGGCCAGAAGCATGCCCGCCATAAGCATGATAATGGCAATGACCATTAGGAGTTCGATGAGGGTGAACCCGCCGCGTTCCGGTCTGCAGGAAGGCTCGAGCCCTCCGCAGCCTGACTTGACCTGATTCATTTGTTCTCTGGTTTCCATCTGCGTCGCCCCCCGGCGATTCCCGAGCCGCAGCATACCCCGCCTTTTCAAACTATCTACCATCGAAAAGTACCACCTACATTCACAATGTCAACATCCCAGTAACGCCACACTGGCGCAGGGGCGCATGTGAGTTCCGGGGCGTTGTCCGTTCAGGCGCGTCTTTGTACCTCCGCGACGAGGGCGTCGCGACTCCAGAAGCAAGCCGGGAGCGACAACGGGCAACTCCGACTGGAGATGTGGCGACCCCGCCGCGTTCTCTCCGAGCTTCGCCGCATCTCCCGGGCGGCGATCCCCGGAACTCACATGCGCCCCTGGCGCAGGGCCCTCCCGTCAGGGAAGCCTCTGCGAGGCGTCCGCAGACCGCTCGGAGAGCACTGATAAGACAGGGAACGCTACGCACTCATCTACGCGTTCATTATACCCCCGCCTGGCGCAGGTGTCCATCCAAACATATGCGGATCGGTTCGCATTATGGCCGCATTATGGCCGCTGACAAAGAGTTCTGGCCCGCGTAAAGCGGGCTCTACCTCGCTGATTGTCACAGTAGAGCCCGCTTTA
>CAYRKB010000007.1:0-61953 GCA_964424705.1 uncultured Victivallales bacterium | reverse complement strand
ACCTGCATCAGAACGCAATACACTATATACCGATACTCAGGCGGGACTGGTATCACATATCGGCTACTATTCAATGGCCGGAGTCACAAAAGAGGAGCGACAAAAACCCATAGAAAGTGGCATCCGCCGTGCCGGGCGGATGCTACCGGCAGGGACGGCGGACGCCACAACGAATCCACAGCGCCGATCCCTTTCGGCGCAGCCCGGGATGCCAACGCGATGGATGAAACTGCGGCGGGCTAGCCGCCAAAGCTCTCGAAAAGAACCGTGGAAAGATAGCGCTCCCCTGCATCGGGAAAGATGACCACGATCGTCTTGCCCGCGAACTCGTCCAGGCGCGCCAGTCGCACGGCGGCGGCGGCCGCCGCGCCACACGAGATTCCGGACAGCAGGCCCTCCTCGCGCGCCAGTCGACGGGCAAAGTCCACGGCTTCGGCCGAATCCACCTGCTCGACGCGATCCACCACCGAGAGGTCCAGCGTGTCGGGAATGAACCCGGCGCCGATTCCCTGGATCTTGTGCGGGCCGGGCTTCAGCTCCTGGCCGGCGAGCTTCTGCGTGATGACCGGGCTTTCCTTCGGCTCCACAGCCACGGAAACGATCGCCTTGCCCATCGTCTTCTTGATGTAGCGGGAAATTCCCGTGAGCGTGCCCCCGGTGCCGACGCCGGAGACAAGCACATCAATTCCGCCGTTGGTGTCGGTCCAGATTTCCGGGCCGGTGGTCTTCTCGTGGATGGCCGGATTGGCGGGGTTCTTGAACTGCTGCGGCAGGAAGAATCGCTTCGTGTCAGACGCGGCAAGATCCTCGGCTCTGCGCACCGCGCCCTTCATCCCCTCGGCGCCGGGCGTGAGGATCAGGTTGGCCCCGAAGGCCGCCAGCACGCGGCGGCGCTCGATGCTCATCGTCTCCGGCATGGTGAGCGTCAGCTTGTAGCCGCGCGCGGCAGCCACGAAGGCAAGCGCAATACCGGTGTTGCCGCTGGTGGGCTCCACAATCTCCACTCCGGGCTTCAAAAGGCCCCGCTTTTCCGCATCCCAAATCATCGCGGCACCGATGCGGCATTTGACCGAGTACGATGGGTTCCGGCCCTCGATCTTCGCCAGCACCGTCGCCTTCGCGCCCGCGATGACGTGATTCAGTTTGACCATCGGCGTGTTGCCAATCGACTCCGAGTTGTCTTTGAATATCTTAGCCATGACTTGCTCCTTGTTAGGGTGCAATAATAGAGTGACATGATCATCATTGTCAATATGCTAATTCTGATTGCGCCATGGAGGGCCCATGGTGTACTTGAACGCCGATGAAGCAATTTGTGCTCTTGTTCCTATTTGCCGCAGCCTTCTGGGGTGGAGAATACGTACGCCGCGAACTGTGGGAACCGGACGAGGCGCGCTTTGCTTATGTAACGGGCGAAATGGTGCGGGATGGGCATTGGGCCGTGCCGCATCGGCACGGCGAGTTCTACGCCCACAAGCCGCCGATGCTCTTCTGGCTGCAGCGGGGCTTTTCCCACCTCACGGGCGGCGAAGTCAATAGCGTCTCCGCGCGCCTGCCCAGCTTCCTGGGCGCGCTGCTGACGCTCTGGATCACTGGCCTTTTCGCCAGGCGCTGGCTCGACGAGGCGGCCCGCTGGCGCGCCATCCTCATCCTCGCCACGTCGATGATCTTCTGGCACGAAGGCGGGATGGGCCGGATGGATGCCTTGCTCTGCGGCCTGGAGCTGTCGGCCTTGTACCTCCTGCTGTGGAACAACGAAGCGCCCGCCGCCTGGCGCACGTTGACGGCGTACGCCTGCATGGGCCTCGCGATCCTGACCAAAGGGCCCGTGGGCCTCCTCGTGCCGCTCGGCGCCTATATCGCCATTACCTGGGCGTCCTGCGGGCCGCGCGCGCTGGCCCGGGCGCACCTGATCTGGGGCCCGCTGCTGGCGCTGCTCTTTCCCGCGGCCTGGTTTTTCGCCGCCTACCAGGAAGGGGCGCCCGCCGCGTATTTCCGCGAGCTGGTCTTCAAGCAGAATATCGGACGGCTAAAGGGCGAGGAGCTCTTCAGCAAGCCGCGCCCTGTCTATTTCTACCTCGTCCACGTGCTCTCCGATTTCATGCCGTGGACGCTTTTTCTGCCGGCCATGTTCGCCACGTGGCGGCTGCAGCCGGAGTCGACACCCGCGCGGCGCAAGCTCTGGGCCTGGTTTCTGCTGGTGGTGATCTTCTTCACTCTTTCGTCGGGCAAGCGGAACCTCTACATTCTCGCGGCCTATCCGGCGCTCAGCCTCCTCCTGGCCGGCGCCTGGCCGGCCATGGCGCGCCTCGCCCGGCGATGGCAGGCCTGGACTGCCGGCGTGGCGACGGCGACGACCGGTCTGCTGGGACTCGCCGCGCTGGCGGCTCCGCTCTACTGGCAGCATATTCCCCGGGCGCCGGCCATCGACCCCCTCGTGGCGGTCCCGGCGGGGCTGGCCCTCCTGGCGGGCAGCCTCGTGTGCCGGCAGCGCTTCCGCTCAGAGGGCCTGGGGCTGCGCTGGTTCCGCGCTTTCGCCGTGACGTTCTGCGCCACGCTGGCCAGCGTCGGCCTCTTCGTCTTCCCCGCGCTGAATCCGATCAAGACGCCGCGCTCGATCGTGGCCGCGGTCCAGCGCGAAGTTCCGCCTGATGCAAAGCTCCTCATCTTCGGAGAAACCACGGAGATTGTTCCGCTCTATTGCGAGCGGAGCAGCCGCAGCGCCACGGACGTGGTGCAGCTCCAGTTGATGGTGCATGCGCTGCGGCGCGGCGCGATCATCTGTACGCAGGAGGCCTGGCAGGACGTCCTGGCACCCAGAGTGCCGGAGGCCTATGCCTCGCATGAATTCACAATCGGACGCAAGCGCCTTGTCTGGGCGCCCTTCCATACTACGCGGGAAGGTCCTTGAGCACCGACGCGCGCGCATGGAAGACGCTCGGGGACGTGCCCTGGCCCACCTGGCGGCCCCGGGAGGAGGCGACGCTCCTGTTCGTAATCCGGGACGGACAGATGCTGCTGATCCACAAAAAGCGCGGGCTCGGAGCCGGGAAAATCAACGGCCCCGGCGGGCGCCTTGAGCCCGGCGAAACCGCGCTGCAGGCCGCCGTGCGCGAGGTCCGCGAAGAGCTCTGCGTCGAAGCCATCCAGGTGCGCCGCAGCGGCGCGCTGAGCTTCCAATTCGTCGACGGCCTTTCTCTCCACGTGACGGTGTTCCGTGCGGACAACTGCGTGGGCGAGCCACAGGAAACGCCCGAAGCCATACCGCTCTGGACGCCGGTGGACAAGATTCCCTATGACCAGATGTGGCGGGATGACCCGCTCTGGCTTCCGCTCGTGCTGGAGCGCACCCTCTTTCGCGGCCGATTTCTGTTCGACGGCGACACCATGCTGGACCACTGCATTGAACTGCGCGCGTAATCGGTGATCACGAAGGGCGGTGATTAAGTCGACGCCTGGCTACGGATGAAGCGGCCCGCAGAACCGAACGATGAAACACCCGGTAAAGCAGGAAAGATTTTTCTTCTTCTGAGACCTCGCAGCGCCGGATGGCAGACTTTTTGCTTACACCGTATCGGTCGGAACGATGCGCGTTCCCGTCGATTCGGATTGTGCCTTCGGGCGCCGGCTCTCCTGTGCTTCAAGTGGAGCCATCATGCGACGAAGATTGTTTCTCGGTTGCGGTTTAGCCGGCTTGTACGTAGTCTTTAATCACATTCATCGCTGGCGGCCTCTTCAGGGGCGCCGCGGATGAGAATATAGAGGGGGGGGGACGCCAGTGTCTTTTGTCAACTTTGACAAGCGCGAGATCAGTTTCAAGATTGTCTACTACGGCCCGCCCCTGTGCGGGAAGACCACAAACTTGAGCTACCTGCACTCCGCCATGCCGAGCAACGTCAAAGGCGACATGACGATTCTCTCGACCCAGCAGGACCGCACCCTGTATTTCGATTTTCTCCCGCTCGAGTCGCGCGCCATCAAGGGGTTCCTGTCGCGGTTCCAGCTCTACACGGTTCCCGGGCAGGCCATGTACAACCAGACGCGCAAGCTCGTTCTGGCCGGCACCGATGGCATTGTCTTCGTGGCGGACTCGCAGTGGGACTGCATGGAAAGTAACGTGAAGAGCTTTGAGAACCTCGAAGAGAACCTCAAGACCTACAACCGCGCGCTCGACACCATCCCTTACATTCTGCAGTTCAACAAGCGCGACATGCCGGACGTGGCGCCGGTGGAGTATCTCGATTTTCTTCTCAACCGCAGGACGTTCAAGGCCCCCTTCTTCGAATCCGTCGCCACCAAGGGCGTGGCCGTGTCGGAGTCCCTGAACATGGTCTGCAAAATGGCAATGGCCCAATTCATCGAGCAGCACAACATGACGCTCGACGATCTCATGCGCGAGCCACAGGCCGCCAAGGAAGGGAAACAAAGCGATGGCATTCGGACTGTCCGCTGAGCAGGGGCGCGTGCTGAACGTGGCAATTGCCGATTTTGTCGTGCAGGCCGACGCGGCGGAAGCCTTGCTGACCGACAACACCGGCAACGTGCTGGCCCAGCGCTCCGACCGGGACGCCGGCACCGTGCAGACCATCGCGGCGCTATGCTCGGGCGCCTTCTGCGCAACCAAGGAGCTCGCGAAGCTCGTCGGCGAGCGAACCTTTCTCTCGATCTCGCACCAGGGCGAGGAGAAGTGCATCTACGTGCGCAGCCTGGCCGATCAGTTTCTGCTGCTCGTGCTCTTCGGCCGCGGGACAACCGAGGGGCTCGTCAAGCTCTACGTCCGGCACCTGGCCGAAACGCTCGAGCCCCTGCTCAGGCAGATTGCGGGCCAGACCTCGCAGGAGGCAGCGGGCGCAGGCAGCGGGGCGATTCACATCGACGGCGCACAGCCCGTCTTCCGTTCGTCCCAGCAGCGGGAGTAGCCTTCCGATGAATGACTTGCTGACGCCTGTCGAATGCCGCGCGCTCGGGGCCCTCATCGAAAAGGACCTCACGACGCCGGAGTACTACCCGCTCACGCTCCACGCGCTGCAAGCCGCCTGCAATCAGAAGTCGAACCGCAGCCCCGTGGTGGACTTCGACGAAAAGACCGTCGCCCGCGCCCTGGAAGACCTGCGCTCGAAGCATCTTGCCTGGGAGGTCTCCGCAGCGGGGAGCCGCACAATGAAGTACAGGCACGATGTGTCGAGCCGGATGGGCTTGAGCCCCGCCGCGATGAGCGTATTGTGCGAGCTGATGCTGCGCGGACCGCAAACCGCGGGCGAGCTGCGGGCGCGGGCCGCGCGAATGCACGCGTTTGCCGATGCGGCGGAACTGGACCAGGCGCTGCAGGAATTGATGGAGCGGGCCGCCGGGCCTCTGGCCGCAAGGATCCCTCGCAGTCCCGGCACGCGCGAAACACGCTACGCACACCTTCTCTGCGGCGATATCCCCGCGGCGCCGAACGAAGCGTCGGCTCCGCCGGCGACGGCCATGGCCGAAGTGCGCGGGGAGAACGAACGCCTGGCCGCGCTGGAAAGCGCCGTCGCGCAGCTTCGCTCCGAGCTGGATGCTCTCAGCCAGAGACTTCGCCCGGTCAGCGACTAGGCCTCCAGATTCTGCGTGCATCCGCGCGCCGTTGCGCCTATTTTTCCCGTCGAACCGCAGTTGCACATCCTGTTTATGCGCGGCTTTCGCGCCGCAAAGGGGGAATTAGTGGAAAAGCAGAATCTTGAAGCGTGGTTTGTAACCGGAAGCCAGCACCTTTACGGGCCGGCCGTGCTCCGCACCGTCGCCGACCATTCGCGGCAGATTGCCCAGACGCTTTCGCGCGCCAGGGGCATGCCCGTGAAGATCGTATTCAAGCCGGTGCTGACGACGCCGGATGCGATCAGCGCCCTGTGCCAGGCGGCCAACAACTCGCCGCGCTGCGCCGGCATCATCGCGTGGATGCACACCTTCTCGCCCGCCAAGATGTGGATCGGCGGGCTCACCGCGCTGCGCAAGCCGATGCTGCACCTGCACACCCAGTTCAACCGCGAGATCCCCTGGGCGGGAATCGACATGAACTTCATGAACCTCAACCAGTCCGCGCACGGCGATCGCGAGTTTGGCTTTCTCTGCTCGCGGATGCGCATGCGGCGCAAGGTTGTCGTCGGGTTCTGGCAGGACGCGAAGGTGCAGGCGGACCTGGCCGTCTGGCTGCGCGCCGCCTCGGCCTGGCATGATGCGCAGGGCGGAAAGGTCGCCCGCTTCGGCGACAACATGCGCGACGTGGCCGTCACCGAAGGCGACAAGGTCGAGGCCCAGCTCCAGCTGGGCTACTCCGTGAACGGGTTTGGCGTCGGCGAGCTCGTGGCCCGCATCCGCAAGGTGTCCGGCGCCGAGGCGGAGCGGCTCATGAAGCAGTACGACGCGCAGTACGACGTCGCCGCGCCGCTGCGCAAGGGCGGGCGCAGGCGCGGCGCCCTGCGCGAGGCCGCGCGGATCGAGCTGGGCATGCGCGCCTTCCTGGAAGAGGGCGGGTTCAAGGCCTTCACGACGACGTTCGAGGACCTGCACGGAATTGCGCAGCTGCCCGGCCTGGCCGTGCAGCGCCTGATGGCCGACGGGTACGGATTCGGCGCCGAAGGGGACTGGAAAACCGCCGCGCTGGTGCGCGCGATGAAGGTCATGGCCGCCGGCCTTCCCGGCGGAACGACGTTCATGGAGGATTACACGTACCACCTCGGCCGCCCCATGAAAGTGCTCGGCGCGCACATGCTGGAAGTGTGCTCCTCAGTCGCCGAGGGGAAGCCCGCGCTGGAAATCCACCCGCTCTCCATCGGCGGCAAGGGCGATCCGCCGCGGCTAGTCTTCAACGTGCCGGCCGGGCCCGCGCTCAACGCGTCGCTCCTGGACATGGGAAACCGCTTCCGGCTGCTGGTCAACGAGGTCGACGTGCTGGCGCCCGACGCGCCGCTGCCGAAGCTGCCGGTGGCGCGCGCCGTATGGATTCCGCGGCCGAACCTGGAGATCGCGGCCGGCGGCTGGATTCACGCCGGCGGCGCACACCATACCGGGTTCAGCCAGGCGGTCACCTCCGAACACCTGCGCGACTTCGCGGATATGGCCGGCATCGAGTTCCTGCTGATTGATGGAACCACGCGCCTGGTTGAGCTGCAGAAGGAGCTGCGCTGGAACGAAGTGTACTACCACCTCGCGCGCGGGCTGTAGCGCGGCGCGCAAGTGGTCTTCCGGACGGCATCGGCCTGAGCGCTCTCCGTGAGGGCAGAGTCGACCGGGATCGTACGAAGAAAGTGAGGCCGCGCCATGCCTGTTCGACACAGCCTTTACAGCGAGGCGGGGTCGGTCACGATCGACCACGCCACCTGCACGCGGTGCGGGGAATGCACGCGCATCTGCCCGAGCGAGGTGCTCGTCCTGAAGGGCGGCCGCGTCGAAGTGCAGGCGGAGAGCATGTTCGGCTGCATCGCGTGCGGCCACTGCATGATGGTCTGCCCCACCGAAAGCGTCCATGTGACCGGGCGCGGCATTTCGCCCGCCGACGTGGCGCCGCTCGCCCCGCCGTCGGAAAGGGCAAGCGCAGATGCGCTGGAAAACCTGATGCGGGCCCGCCGCAGCGTGCGCCGTTTCAAGACGGAAGAGCCCGCCCCGGAGCTGCTGCAGCGCATCGTCTCGATGGCCTCCTCCGGGCCCATGGGAATCCCCCCGTGGGACGTGGGGTGCGTGGTCATCCGCGGCCGCGAACAGGTCCAGGCGCTGGCGGGCGACGTCGTTTCCGGCTACGCGGGGATGCTTTCATTCCTCAAGCCGTGGCTGCTCGCCCTGATGCGCCCCTTCGTCAAGCGGGCCACGTACGACCAGATGAGCAGCTTCATCATCCCCCTGGCCAAAGCTTACGTGGAGGCGCGCCGCGGGGGAAAAGACTACCTCTTCTACGACGCGCCGGCGGTTCTTCTGTTCCACCATTCCCCCTACGCGGAGGCCTCCGAGGCGATGATCGCCTGCACCTACGCCATGCTGGCCGCCGAGTCCCTGGGACTGGGCACCACGATGATCGGCGCCGCGTCCCCGATCATCGTGCGCAGCCGCGCGCTGTGCCGTCGGCTGGGCATCCCCGACGCGAACAAGCCCGCGATCGCGCTCCTCCTCGGCTACCCGGCCGTCCGCTTCCGGCGCGGCGTGACACGCCATTTTTCCTCCGTGAGCACCTGCGGCCCGGCCGCTGGAAAGGAATAGGCCGATGAGTTTTTCGAAGGCGGATCGCGATATCCTGAGAGACCTGGCGCGGCGCGTGGCCGGCATCGCCGATGACCCGGCGATGGCCGCGCGGCGCAGGAACTGGACGGAGCACAACTCGCTGCGGTCCACGTATCCCATGATGCTCATCTTCCCCGAGGGCTCATGGTACGAGCTGCTTCCCCAGGGCGCTCTGCGCTGCGCGGACGAGCGCGCGCGCGCGATGGAGTGGGATCTGGGCAAGTGCATCTATGGCTTCGAACACTTTCAGGATGACACCGTCGTCGAGAAGAACTGGCTTGTGCCCAAGGTGGTCACGGACACCGGGTGGGGGCTTGAAGCACGCTGGATCTTCAGCCCGGAGGCCCGCGGCGCGCGCCATTTCGACCCGGTGATCAAGGAACCCGCCGACCTCAGGAAGCTGCGTTATCCCGAAATCGCTTATGATGAGAAGGCTTCCCTGCGGGACCTCGCCGAGATGCAGGATCTCTTCGGCGACATCCTCACCGTCACGCTCGTCGGCAGGAAACACATCTCGTACCACCTCATGAACCAGTATACGGCCCTGCGCGGGCTGGAAGAGGTCATGATCGATATATACGCCGAGCCCGGGATGCTTCATGACGCCATGGCGTTTCTCGAAGAAGGGCACCGCAGAATCCTGCAGCAGTATGTCGACCAGAACCTCCTGGCGCTCAACAACGACAACACGTATCACAACTCGGGCGGCAACAGCTTTACCGACGATCTTCCGCGGCCGGGCTTCGACCCGGCGCACGTCCGCCCGCAGGACAAATGGGCGAGCGCCGAGGCCCAGGAGATGGCGCAGGTCAGCCCCGAGCACCACGCCGAGTTTGTGCTGCAGTATGAGAAGCGCCTTCTGGAGCCGTTCGGCCTCACGGGCTACGGCTGCTGCGAGGACCTGACCCTCAAGCTGGACGCCGTCCTAACCATCCCTCACATCCGGCGCATTTCCATTTCCCCCTGGTCCAATGTGGACGCGTGTGCGGAAAAGCTGAAGGGGCGCTACATCTTCTCGTGGAAGCCCAATCCGGCGCACCTGGTCGGCCACTTCAACGAAGCCGCAGTCCGGGAGTACGTCCGCCACACGCTCGAGGCCGCCCGTCGCAACGGATGCGTGCTGGAAATAGTCCTGAAGGATACCCACACGTGCGAGCATCAAACGGACCGGTTCGACCGGTGGACGCAGATCGCGCGGGAGGAGATTCTCGGGGCCGCGCGGTAAGCTGAGCACGCTTACGCGCAAACCGCTACGCCAGCCATGCCGGTGTACTGCGCGAGCAGCGGCACCACGACGTCACGCACGTAGTCACGCCAGGCTTGCTGGACTTCCGGCCAGGCGGCCAGCTCGTCTTCGGATTCCTGCAGCAGAGCCGTGATGGCCGACCGCGGGTCCGCCCCGCCCTCCGGAAACGCGCTTGCGGCGGTCAGCTTGCCCGTCGCGAAATCGGTGCCAAGGCTCTTGTCAGTCACCAGCGGCTCCGGACAGGCGTCCAGCAGATCGTCCGCCAGCTGATAGGCCGTGCCCAGAGCATATCCCGCCCGGTGAAGAGCTTCGACCCGCGCGGGGTCCGCGCCGCCCGCGCAGGCGGCAGCAAACCCGAACAGGCTCCCGGTCTTGCGCCGCGCAATGCCGACGCATTGATCCCATGCCGGAGCGACGTCAGGATCGGCAAAGTCCTGCTCCAGCTCGGCGTCGCACATCTCACGCAGCGTGGCGATCAGCATCGGAAGCCGCGCCGGCAGGGCGTCCTGGACCTCCCCCGCTGCCAGGCTCACCAGCAGATCTCCCAGCAGCACCGCCGCGCGGGCACCCTCCGACACCCACAGGGCCGGCGCCCCGCGCCGCCGCGTGCCGCCGTCCACAATGTCGTCGTGCAGCAGGCTCGCCGCGTGAAGCATCTCGACCGCCGCGGAGGCCCGGCACAGGACCTGCCGCGCCACGCCCGCCGGCGAGCCAACCCGCAGGAGCAGCCGCGCACGCAGCATCTTTCCGCCGCCCACGCTGGGGGCGAATCGTGCCATTTGACGGCACAGCGCCGTCCGCTGCAGCGAGTCCATCACAATGCGCCGCACCTCGTTCAACTGATCGTCCAGCTCCGAATGGTCACGCATAGCAGCCGCGCCTCCCGATCTTGAAAAATGGATTCGGGGGAGTATACCTTTTGCCGGGCGGGAAGCTGCATAGGACATAACTACGATGTTACGGATGTTGTTCGCCTTGTTGACCTCGGTATATCCCTGACTGTATGCTCCTGCTCCATCGACGAAATGCGTCTCATTCAACCTGATGAAAGGGCCGAGTATGGCAGAAAAAAAGATTCGTTGGGGATTGCTGGCCGCAGGGGGTATTGCGCGCGCCTTCGCCGGGGCGCTCACCCAGACGACCTCGGGCAAGGCGGTCGCCGTGGCGAGCCGCTCGCTTGAAAAAGCCCAGGCGTTCGCGAACGACTTCAAGATCCCGAAGGCGTACGGCAGCTACGAAGAGCTGCTCGCCGACCGCGGGGTGGACGCGGTTTACATCTCCACCCCCCACCCCATGCACGCGGAGTGGGCGATCAAGGCCGCCGACGCGGGCAAGCATATCCTGTGCGAAAAGCCGCTCGCGATGAACCAGTACGACGTGCAGGCCATGATCGAGGCCGCGCGCAGGAACGACGTGTTCTTCATGGAAGCCTTCATGTACCGCTGCAACCCGCAGACGCAGCACCTGGTCGAGCTCATCAAGAGCAAGGTGATCGGCGACGTGCGGATGATCCGGGCGACCTTCAGCTTTCAATGCGGATACGGGAACCTGGACAGCCGCCTGATGAACCCCGCCCTGGGCGGCGGCGGCATCCTCGACGTCGGGTGCTACGCGGTATCCATGTCGCGCCTCATCGCGGGCGCGGCTCTCGACAGGGACTTCGCCCACCCGCTCGCGGTGCAAGGCGCGGGCCATCTCGGGCAGACCGGCGTCGACGAGTGGGCCGCCGCGCTGCTCACGTTCGAGGGCGGGATCGTCGCCCAGTGCGCGACCGGGATTCAGCTCAACCAGGAGGGAGCCCTGATGATCTTCGGGAGCGAGGGCATGATCAGCGTGCCTTCGCCGTGGTTCTGCAACGGGCGCGAGGCCGGCAAGACGTCCCTCACCGTCACGCGCTACGACAAGGGCCCGGAGGAGGTCGTGATCGACGTGCCGAAGGGCATCTACGCCATCGAGGCGGACATTGTCGCCAACAACCTCAAGGCCCGGCAGGGGCCCTCGCCCGCCATGACCTGGGCGGACTCGCTCAGCCAGGCGGTCACGCTCGACGCGTGGCGCGCCGCGATCGGGCTCACGTATGCCAGCGACAAGCCGGAAGCCGCCGCCAAGACGGTCGACCGCCTGCCGCTCAAGGCCCGCAAGCCCAGCCGCATGCCGTACGGCAGGATTCCCGGTGTGAACAAGCCGGTCTCCCGCCTTGTCATGGGCACCATGGCGCAGCAGAACCCCGCCCATGCGGCGTTGCTGTTCGACGAGTTCTATGCCCGCGGCGGCAACTGCTTCGACACCGCCCACATCTATTGCGGCGGCAACACCGAACGACTGCTCGGCCAATGGATCAAGAACCGCGGCCTGCGCGAGAAGGTCGTCGTCGTCGCCAAGGGCGCGCATCCCCCGGCCTGCACGCCGGAAGGCATCCGCCAGCAGTTGAAGGAGAGCCTCGACCGGCTCCAGACGGACTACGCCGACCTCTACTTCATGCACCGCGACAACACCGACATCCCGGTCGGCGAGTTCGTGGACGTTCTCAACGACCTCAAGAAAGAGGGCAAGCTGCGCGCCTTCGGGGGATCCAACTGGACGACGGCGCGGTTCGAGGAAGCCAACGCCTACGCGAAGGCCAAACGCAAGACGCCTTTCGTCGCGCTGAGCAATAGCTTCAGCCTCGCGCGCCTGGCGAGCCCGCTGTGGGGCATCACCATCGCGTCGTCCGATCCGGCCGTCTTCAAGTGGCACGTCAAGAACCAGGTTCCGAACTTCGCCTGGTCCAGCCAGGCCCGCGGCTTCTTTGTGCCGGGGCTCGTCCCCCGCGAGAAGGCCGAGGACGGACACAACTGCTGGCGCAGCGCCGACAACTTCAAGCGGCGGCAGCGCTGCTTCGAGCTGGCCCAAAAGAAGGGCGTGCACCCCCTGACCATCGTGCTGGCCTACGTGCTTGCGCAGCCCTTCCCCATGTGGGCGCTCATCGGCCCCGCGTCGCTCGAGGAAGGCCTGCCTTCCTACGCCGCGCTGGAGCTCAAGCTGACCAAGTCCGAGCTCATGTGGCTGAACCTGCAGGGCTAGCCCGGCGGATCATGGCGGCATTCCCAGACAGTCGCACCGGCCTTTTGCACAACGGCCGGTCGATACCGGCGGCGTGCACGCACACTGCATTTCCGTCGCCGCCTTCAATGATGCGTGCGCTGGCCTCAAACCAATAGAATGAGTAGCCCTGTCAGAACAGAAGCACTACACGACCGACCGCGCCCATCGCGAAGGCTGGCTGTTTTTGGCGCAGCGGGGACAATGCTTCGCAATCGCGAGCGGGTCTCAAGCTCGTCAGACTCGGCCGGAGAATTGTGTCCGAGAGGCACGGAGATCGTTCTTGAACCAGCCGCGGAGTATCCTTTCGACTGGTGGTGTGAACATACGGTGAGCTACACGTTGCGAGATGGAAAGATCGTGAACAAAAGCACCACATTCATGACCCCCACCGGGTCAAGTTGCGGCAATGCGAGCGCGAGCGGCGGCCCCTCTGTCGCGGAAATGAACGACTCGACATCGGCTCGCGCCTTCGCTTTCGTCCGTGCGGAGGCGGAGGGGTCGCAACCGGTTGAGTTGTCGCTTCTGTCGGAGCGGTGTAAGTACCTTGCAAGGGACCCGCCCGTCATGAGCAACACCGCAGGAGAAGCCGCCCGATGAACTGCTGGAGAAACCAACAACAGACCCCATCTTGTTATAAGATAGAGCGACGCCTGACATGAAGAAGAATGAACTAGAACAACAGACCGCGGACCTGCCACGCGACTACGGACAGTTGTTTGCCGATATCAAAGCCCGCGTCCGCTTCGCCCAACTGACAGCTCTCCGTGCCGTCAACAAGGAACTCGTCGCGATGTATTGGGATATCGGGCGGATGATTGTGGCCAGGCAGAAGGGCGAGACATGGGGTAAGTCTGTCGTTCATAGACTGGCTGACGATCTTCACGGCGAGTTCCCCGGCGTCGGCGGGTTCTCGGCGTCGAATCTCTGGCGAATGAAACTCTTCTACGAGACCTACCTGCCCGCCAGGAAACTCGCACCACTGGTGCGAGAAATCGGCTGGAGTCACAATCTGATCATTCTTGAACGCTGTTCCGATCTGCTGGAGCGCGAGTTCTATATCCGCATGACCCGGAAGTTCGGTTGGTCCAAGAACGTCTTGATTCACCAGGTCGAAAACCAGTCCTACGAGAAGACCTTCCTGAACCAGACCAACTTCGACAAAGCCGCTACGCCCGCCATACGCGCTCAGGCAAAGCTGGCGGTGAAGGACGAGTACCTTTTCGATTTCCTGGAACTCGGAAAGGAACATACCGAGCGCGAGTTGGAGCGGTCGCTTATTGCGCGCATCGAGGACTTCCTGCGAGCCATGGGCGGCTTGTTCGCCTTTGTCGGCAGCCAGTTCCGGCTGGAGGTTGACCAGAAGGAATACTTCATCGACCTGTTGCTGTTCCACCGCCGGTTGAAATGCCTCGTGGCGGTGGAATTGAAGATCGGAGAATTCGAGCCGGAGTTCGTCGGCAAGATGCAGTTCTACCTCGCCGCGCTCGACGCCCAGGTCCGAGAAAAGGGCGAGAACGCGTCCATCGGCATCATCTTGTGCAAGGAGAAGCGACGGACCATCGTGGAATACGCCCTGCGCGAGGCCAAGAAACCCATCGGTGTCGCCACCTACCGTATCGTCAAGCAACTCCCACGGGAACTTCGAGGCCAACTCCCGTCGCCGGCAGAGATCGGACAATTGCTGGCGGACGTGAGGTGACCGGAGACCCTGGTCATCTCCGAACCTTACGTCATCAATTCTGGGGTTTCTCCCCAGGCCATGATGCTACTGCCCTTCGGCCAGCCGGGCCCGAGAGACCCCTCACGACGCCCCCCCCCTCTTGACACGCCTACGCTCTGGCCCTGGCCGTCTTTCCGGGGCCGGGCCGTGACACGGCTTTGCCGTTGAAGACCACGGCGAGCCTGCCGTGGGAGGCGTTCCGGACGAACCGCAGCGCGCAGCCCGCAGGCGCCTTGGCGTCGAGGGTCAGCGTCTTGCCGTCGCACGTCCAACGGACTCGCACCGCGCCTGCGACCGTGCCCGTGGCGCCCTCCGCATGGGTCAGCCCCTTGACCAGCCACGGGCTTATCTCCACCCGCGCCGCGCCGGGCGCGGCGGCGCGAATGCCCAGGACGATCCGGTTCAGGAAGTAGATGGGCGCCGAGGACCACGCGTGACAGTGGCTCCGCGTGGGAAAATCATCGTTCCCCAGCGTGCCCCGCGCAAACGTCTCCCAGACGGTCGTCGCGCCTGCGTCCAGCATGGGCGTGAAGTGCCGGTAGATGGATTCGACAATATCCAGGGGGCGGTCCAGCTTCTCCAGCGCCTCATAAAGGTACATGATGGCGAACGGGGAGCAGATCGGGGTCATGCCCTCCGGCGTGTGCAGGAGGTTGCGCACCGCGTGCTCCCGCGTCTTGCCGGAGGCAATGCCGTGAAGCACGGCCAGCAGGCTGGTGTGAATCGACGTCCGGTCGCTCACCGCGCCGTCGTTGTGAATGCTGTCGGGATAGGACCGCTTCTTCGCGTTCCAGGTGCGGTTGATGGCGCGGACCAGGCTCGCCCGCTGCGCCTTCAGCCGGACAGGCGCTTCCGTGTCGCCGAGGGCCCCGGCGCACTTCAGCGCCGCGTCGATGGCGCCGACGAAGATCATCGAGTTGTGCAACACTGTCCGATGCTGCTCGTCAATGGGCGCCCAGTCGAACAGGTTCCAGTACGGGCCGCTGAGAAGGCCGTGCGGCCCGCGCATGGCGTCCGCATTTTTCAGGTTCTTGAGCACGGCCGGCCACTGCTTCTTGAGGAAGGCTCTGTCGGCCGTCTCGAAGTAGTATTCCCACACGGAGATGCCCCAGAGAAAGCTCCAGGCGGGCAGGATGCAGACCCAGGCCGAGGGCACCTGGCAGCCCACGATCGGCAGCACGTCGAGCGACTGCGCGGCCAGCTCGATGCAGCGCCGGGACAGGTCGTGCGCACCGAACGCCGTGTAGGCGAAGAGCGACTCGTTGCGCGCATCGCCCACCCACAGCGTCTGCTCGAAGAGCGGGCAGTCGGTGAACGTGTCCTCCATGCACAGCTTGAGCGTCCGCGCGGAGATTTCCCACACGCGGTTGAGGACGGGGTCCGACGACTGGAACGATCCCACGGCGTTGACAGGATACGTGGACTCGACGATCCGCACGAGCCGGACCTTGAGCGGCGAACGGAGCTTGCGGATCGTGATGTAGCAGTAGCGCATCGCCCGGCGCTTCAGGGACATGAAGCGATTCACCCCGGCCTTGCACGTGTACGCGAACGTGTTGCGGTACATCTCGCCGGTGTGCTGGACCCGCCCCTTCCGGTTGATGTATTCCACGCCGGAGAAGACCACCTCCACCCCCGCGTCCGCCAGGAGCTCGAACTCGAGGTTGCCGATATTCTCCTCGCCCAAGTCGTACACCAGCTCGATGTCGCCCTGCGGCGACGGGCGCACCACCGAGTACTCGCTGTTGTCGTGCATCAGCGCGGCAGGGCTCTCCACAAACGCCGCCCCATCGCCAAGAACGCGCCGGTTGGTAAAACGCAGATGCGCGTCGTCGCGAATGAACTCATCGCCACGCAGCGTTCGCGTGGCGCTTCCGCTGACCCCTCGCAGCCCGGCCGTGCTGGACACCGTGGCGACCACCCGGTCGAGCGCGGCTTTCAGCCGCGCGTCCGCCGCATTCGCCGCGGTGTCCCTCTGCGTCATCGTGAACTCGATATCGTCGAGCACGCACGCCGTCTCCGGCAGGGACGTGAAGCACCACGGCGAGGCCGCCTCTCCGAGCGGGTTGACGAACGCCACGTCCTTGCAGTCGGAGAAGATCAGCGACATGTCCTTCAGGTGCGTGAAGGGATAGCTCGGTACCGCGAGCAGGAAGTTGTCGCCCCTTTTCAGCTGCGCCCGCCGGTCCTTGACCGCCGCCCCATTGACGCTCGCCGTCATCGTGTCGCTGCCAAGGCCGATCACCATGTCCTGCGCGGCGCGCAGGATCGTGGTGACGACGCACGCCACGCTGGTGTTGTAGTTCGCCTCGATCAGGCCGGGGTGACAGAGCCGGCCGAGCGGAAACGTGTACGAAAGCCATTCCCCCGACACGACATTCGCCTCGACGAACCGCGTGAACGTAAAGGGCGCCTTCGTCAGCAGGGCCACGTCGCGCGGGTTGAGCCCCTTCCACGGGCCCGCCGCCGCTTTGTAGCGCACGGCCGCCTTCTCGTAACGCAGGCCGTCTTCCAGCCTCGCGTCGTAGGCTTCGAGGCATTCCATCTGGATGCTTACTTTGGGCGTGTTCGAGATCCAGGCGGGCGCCGCCGCCACCTCCCAGCTTCCATCGCTGACAATCGTCTGCTCCGTGCCATCCGCGGCGCAGATCTCCAGCTGGGCAAGGAACCCGGCCTCCCGCGGAACCTGATGGAAGGAGCCGCAGCCGAAGTAGCGGGCGATGACGCGCACCTCATTCTCGCCCGCCTGCAGATAGCCGGACACGTCGAACTCGTCGTACTGGAAGTGATCCGGCCAGCTGCGGCAGGGGCCGTCGCCCACCCAGCGCCCGTTCAGGAAGAGCCGGTAGTAGCTGTCGGCCGTGATCGCAATGCGCGCGGACGACAGCGCCGGGAGCGAGAGGCCCTTGCGGAAGATGACCGTCTCGTTGTAGCGGTTGTAGTTGTCGCTCTCTTTCCAGATCCAGCTGGCACCGAGCTTCATGGTCATGCGTGCTTCCTTTCACAATCCGCGGCGCGGGTGCGTACGGCTACTGCAAAATGAACGTCTGCGTCCAAGTCAGCCCGACCGGCTTGCCGTCGCTGTCGAACACCCGGGCCTTCATGCGCGTCGTGGCCTCGAGCTCGATGATGCTGCGGCACACCGGCGACTGGGCGGTCGGCTCGGAGCCGTCGATCGTGTAGCGCAGGACCTCATCCTTGGCGTACGGCCCGGCCTCGAGCCGCGTCGCTCCCTTGAAGGTGGTGGCGCCCGACACGTGCGGCCCCACAAGGCGCCAGCTGAAGCGATAGAGAATCCTGTCCGCCACCTTGTCGGTGCGGGCCAGCCGCCGCTTGAAGTCGGCGCTCGTCCAGTTGGTGCTCACGTTCCAGGTGCGGTCGCTCAAGCGGCCGGCGTGGCGGATCAGCTCCAGCGGAGAAATCGAGGGGTTGGCCCCGACGACCCACGAGGCTCCGATGACTGCCGCGTTGGTCGGCAGAGCGGCCCCGTTGCACGTGTAAAGGCCCCACGATTCCCAGCTCGCAGAAAAGCGGCGCGGGCAGTTGATGATCGAATAGCCGTCCCGGATCAGCGCCTCGGCGGGGCACGCGGGGTTATCGCGGCTCATCACGATGACATCGGCCGGGACCTTGCACTTGTCGTTCGGCTCGAAGCCCTCCCACATGATGGTGCGCTTGCCGAGGCCCTTCACCATGTCGTTCATTCGGATGAAGAACCGGCAGAGGATCTCGGGCGGATCCCATCCGGTCTTTTCCACATAGTTGGTGGCTTCCGGCAGCGTGACCCACTTTGTGAAATCGGCCTCATCCCCGCCGATGTGGATGTACGGAGACGACGCAAAGACCTGCGCCACCTCCGACAGGATGTTGCTCAGCACCGGAAAGACGGCGTCGCGCGTGATGTTCATCATGCCGATGTCGGGGCCGAATTCGGGCAGCATGCCCGTGATGATGCGGCTGTGACCGGGCATCTGGATCTCGGGCACGAGCGTCACGCCGAGCGTGTCGGCGTAATGAACCAGATTGGTCAAGTCCTCGAGCCGGTAACGCGGCGCGGGCGGCCCGCCGTTCGGGGTCCCCGGGTTCTTCGTGCCCAGCTGGGGATACTTCGTCGACGGGAACGTCCACGCGGCATCGTCCGTAAGGCGCAGGTGCAGATAGCGGACCTTGTAGAACCGGCACAGCGGAATGCATTCGCGGAGCTGTTCGATCGGGTACTCGCGCTCCGCCACGTTCAGCGTGATTCCGCAGTAGTCGACCCGCGGCTCGTCCCGCACTGTCACGCGAGGAAGTGAAACCGGGGTAAACTCGCCCGTCTCGATTGCCTGCAGAATCGTGACCGTGCCCGCCGCCGTGCCCCGGTAATCGTGCCCGCGGATCTCGACCCGGTCCGTCACATCCAGGAGGTAGCCGCCCTCCGGGGCCTTGGGATCAAGCGCCAACACGAGGTCGCCCGCCGCAGGCAGCGTGCAGGGCGTGGCCTGCGCCCAGCCCTCGCATACTTTCAGGCTCAGGCCCGCTGCGGCCTTCAGCTCCAGCGCGAACACCTTCGCGAGCGGCATCAGCTCCTCCTCGGAGGCGATGATGCGACCGTCGGCCTTCAGTTCGAGAGCGCCCTGGCCCATCTCGAACGAGGTCGGCATTGGAATGAACGGCGGCGCGCCTTGCTCCGCGGAAGCGCACAGCGAATGGCCGCCGAGAGCGACGGCCAGCAGAACGGCAAACGGGAACCGGTTCACGATTTCACGCCGCATCGCAGCCATCCTTTCAGGCACCACCGTACTTACGCAGGAACTCCCGCGCCTCGGACTCTTTCATGGGATCGCCCCAGGCGAAACAGACAATGCCATCGGCCGACCCGATCTGGGACACCAGCGCATCCACAGTCTTCAGGTCGCCCCAGATCTGGATGAGCTTGCCGGCCTCGTGAATCTTCCGGTACACCTCGGGCCACGACGTCATGCCGGGGCGGCCATCGCCCGGGATCCACTGGATCCCCTTGAGCTCCTTGATCGAGAGCAGCGAATCGAGGTGCGGCAGCTCCCCGATGCCGTCGAGATGGTAGAACGCGTTGGTGAGCCGTTTGCATGAGGCCTCCAGCTCGGGCTTCACGAACTCGTCGAACATGGCCGGGCTGATCATGTAGCAGAAATCGCACTGCAGCATGTAGGACGGCTCCTCGGAGAAGATCTGCGCCCAGGCCGTGTACCCGGGGTTGACCGGCCTCAGGATCGAGTCCAGCTCATCAAAGTGCTTCCACCAGAGCCGGTGCGCCTCCCAGGTCTGTCGTTTCACCTCCTCCGGGTGATCGTACAGGTCCATGAGCAATTGCTCGCCCGGCCGGAAGGTGGAAAGAATGTCGAGGTTCCCGCCAAGGTCGGTCATGCCCAGCTGAACCTGGCCCTCCCAGCGCTCCGCGGCGGCCCGGTAGATGTCCTTGACCCGCTGGAACAGCGGGTTCTTCGCGTCGTGCCGCATGCGAAGATCCGCGAGCTCCATGTCATGCGGCGGATAGAACCACACGGTGTCGCGCGCCGGTTTGGCCACGCCCCCGATGTACGCCGCGATTACGCCGGGCCCGAAGTTCGGCCACACGCAGGGGAACGAGTCGCCGTGGAATTCCATGGTGGACAGCTCGTAATCCCACCGGTCGACGATATCCGCCGCAGGGACCGAAAGGTCGAACATTGTGTCAAAGTTGAGGCCCTTGAGCCGCGGCTCCGGCCGGCCCGGATCGATGCCGCCCGACGGCATGTGAATGAGCGGCCGCCCCAGCTTGCCTTGCCACCAGAGGCGGGCATCGCTCTTTACCTTCTCCCATCGGTCGGCGCTGAACTTGATCGGCATGGCAGTGTCTCCTTAAGAAACATCTCTACGGGGGCGGCGCGACCGCACCCACGGGTTCCGGGGCCGGGGCCGGAGCCGGGGCCGGCGGGGGAGGCGGAGGCGGAGGCGGAGGCGGAGGAGGAGGAGGAGGAGGCCCGGCGCGGAAGATGTGCACGCCGCGCGTATCCGCCACGACCAGGGCATCATCGAGAAACGCGGCCTGCCGGTCACCGTAGGATGGCGTCAGATCGAACGGCGCAACCGGCAGGTCCTGGGTCTGGCGGAACGCGCCGGTGACGCGGTCGAAGACATCCACGTGCACCAGCGGATCCTGGTAGCCGCCGGTCAGCTGCGACCTCGCCCCGATGTTGTACCAGTACCCGCCTTCGACCTCGGCGCCCACCCGGATGTCGGGGCCCAGCCCGATGCCGCCGCTGTCCCAGTTGACCCCGAGGCTTGCCGCCTTGCGGCCCGGCTCCGAGCTGGCGGACGCGTCGACGATCTGGATGGCACACCAGTTAAGCGGCACAAATTCGATCTTGAACGAGTCGCCGCTGACGCCCGCAAACTTGATGTAGTTGGCGCCCCGGATGAACGTCGTCCGATGCAGCGGATTGGCTGCGTCAAACCCCGTGGTCGCCTGCGGATCGCCCCCGTTGATCGTGCCCATGCTGGGTGACGGGCCGAAATAGGCATAGACAAAGACGTCGTACTTCGTCCACCCGAGGCTGTCAATGCCGCGGACGGCCACCTTCTGGGGGCGGTAGTGCTCCTTCGTGTTTCCGTCAAGCAGCGTTGCCACCGGAGACGCACCGGCCTCGGGAAAGCCGGAGGTCCCGACATGGACCTGCACGGGATCCTCGTCGTGGAACCAGTGGATCGTCACATTGCCCTTTCCGGTGTCATCCTTCAGCCCTTCATGCGTATGCCGGCTGGGGCACTCGATGGCCGGCCTGGGCGGGTCGCCGGAAAGGACCATCAGCGCATCACCGGCCTCCCGCAGATCCATGACCACGCGCGAGGTCTTCGCCGTTGCGCTGGGCAGGTCGTAGACTACTTCTTTGCCGGCGGCGGCATCGAAGGAGAACAGCTGCTCGCCCTCTTTAAGGTAGACGCCCACCGGCGTCGCGTAGAATCCGAGCGCCCCGGCGTAGCGTCCTTCCACCTGCGGATCCACTTTCCGCTTCCATCCCAGGGCGAGATCGACCTCCCGGCCGAGCCCAAAGAAGCGGACCATGGAATCCTTGCCGACGCCGGCAACGACCTCCTGATGAAATCCGGTCCGGTTCGCACCGTTGAGCAACGGCGGGCCGCGGATGTGCGTCCGCGAATCGCTGAAGATCATCCGCCCCGGCCATTGCGGCTCGTCGGGCATGAACGGCTGCACATCCCGGATTGTCCCCGACACCGCGTCGACGGTCGCCACGGCCTGGCGCCAGCCATCCTTGAGCAGCGCCGCCTTCCAATAGAGCTTCAGCACCGACTCGCCGGACGGATCACGCTGCGCAGCAACCCATCCCAGGGGGCCGTTGCCGAAGCGGGCCTCGTGCCCGAACCACCGCAGCCACAGAGTCCTTCCCGTCTCGGGATCGATGGCGATCACCCGCGCCTCCGGGGTCAGGTCGCCCGCAAAGACCACGCGCTCGTCCCCGCCGATCACCTGCGGATCGAACGGCAGCGTCAGCGCCCAGCGCATGCCGCCGTCGGTCACATCGAGGGCCGTCAGCTTCCGGCCGCGGGCGGAAATCACCCGCTTTCCATGAAAGCCTATGGAATCCACGCCATCCCCGAGGATGGAGCGCCAGGCCAGCCCGCTGCGGGGCTGGGTCTTCACGCACAGGAACGAACGGCCGGACAGCGCGCCCACGATGTTCGACGGGCCCTGTCCTGCGGCAGGCAACACGATGACGGGATAGGCGCAGGGCAGCGACCAGTCGCGCAAAAGGGGAACCTGCGGAGGCCCGACATCGCCCGCCATGGTGGCGGCAGGCGCCGGGCTGGGCTCCACGCTCACCTCCAGCAAAGCGCCCCCCGGCAGGAGCGCGTATTCCGTCCCCGGCGGCGGGGAGAGCGGCAATTCTTCCAGGCCCTTTCCGGTCGCCGCGTCGAGGCGCAGCAGGCGGCTCCTGGAAAGGACAAGAATGTTGGCGCCCGCCAGCAGCGTAGGGGCGCCCGTCGGCTGGTCCACCGTCCTTGTCCACAGATCCTGGCCGGACGCCGCATCGAGCCCCGCCAGCTTCTCGCCCGCGCGCACGACAAGGGTCGTGCCTGCCATGCCGACGATCTGCTCGGAAGGGCACAGGATGGTTTCCCACAGCTTGTTTCCCGTATCCGCCTCAAGGGCGATCACGCCCGTGTGATCGCGGGGCGCGACAAAAAGGCGGTTGCCTGCCACGAGGGGCGCGGCCCCTTCGCGCTGAAACTGTTCCTTTCTCCGCCCCGCCTGCAGCGCGCTCGGATACGTCCGCACCCACTCGATTCTGCCATCCAGCGCGTCGCAGCGCGCGAGGAGCCCGAGGCCGCTCGACACGTAGACGGCCCGCTCGCGCACGGTCACACCGGCGCTGAGGCGGGCCAGTTCGCGCAGGTCCCCTTCCACCGCCGCGCGCCCGAGCAATCTCTTCCAGCGCGTCGCGCCGTTGTCTGCGTCCAGGCACATCAGGAGCACCGGGCTGTCTGCGCCGCCCGCGCCGCCCGTGGCCACGACGTAAACTGACCCGTCCGCTGCGGCCGGCTCGCCCAGGGGTTCGAGCAGGTTCCAGTCCGGACAATCCCGCGTTCGCCAGCGCTGCTTTCCCGTCTGCGCGTCGAACGCCGAAACCTCGTAGAGCGTGCCCAGCCTGGAGTTGTGAAAGAACAGTCCGTAGACGGCGGCCGGCAGCTGGGGCGCGTCGAGGCGCATCGACACGGCGCGCGACCGGGCCGTTCCGAGCGTAACCGGGCGCAGCCCGAATGCGCCTGCGTCCGCGGCGGCCCGCTGGCCGGTCTGCATGGTCAGCGTCGGATCCGCTGTCTTCACCCAGCGCAGGTCCATGGCGTCGCCTCCGTAGCAGGCGATGCGACGCGGCCCCATCACAAAAAGGCTCTGGCCGGCCGGCTCGAGGCGGAATAAGGGCCATGGCCCGAGCTGCCTGGGCACCGGGTAAGGGCTCAGCGTCAGCGGGTCGTCCGCCGCCAGCGCGGCGGGCAGAAGGATCTTCTGACGGCGCAGGCCCGCGAGCGAACCGGGGTCCCGGACGCCGGGTGGCAAGAGTTCCCGGATCGCCTGCTTCACCGCCGCCGCCGGCGCGGAGGCGCCCTGCCACGGCAAAGTCGCGGCGTCCGGCACCGCGCTCATCGCCGCGTCCAGCGCTTCCCGCGTGCCATGCCCCTCGGCGATCGCGAACCACGACCCTACGTGCGCCGCGGCCGCCAGATCGGGATCGGAGCTGTAGGTCACGGCCTTGTGAAACGCGCGCAGCGCCTCGTCCCAGCGGCCCGCGCGCAGCGCCGTCTCCCCGAAGTCGATCAGCCGCGCGTGCATGCTCGCCGACCAGGGGTAGCGGTCAAACAGCCGGTCCAACTCCGGCTCGCCCGCGTCGGAATCCAGCTCCTGCACCAGGGGGCCGCCGATCCGCTCCTGCAATTCCCGCAGCGCCTGGAGCGAAGACGGCTTCAGGCCGCGCAGCATCCGGTCCACGCTCAGCCAGCACAGAATGCGGTGCGACGCATCCTCGTTCCACATGGCGCCGGCGTCGGCACAGGCCTTCAGCGTGCCCTGCACCAGTTCCGCCTCGCCAAGCGCGGGATCGCCGGCGCGCTCCTTGGCCTGCAGAGCGCTCAGCCGCATTTCGAGTTCGCGCGGAGGCGCCTTGCCAACCGGGCTGAAATCGGCCTTCCGGATGCCCGCCCGCAGCGCCGCGGCCTCATTGGTCTTTCCAGCCTCCGCGTACAAGCCGGCCGCCTGTTCAAAGTGTCCCGCCGCCAGCAGCAGGGCGACGCGGTTGGTCGACCACATCTCCCTGCCATCCGCCGCCTCGAGGCGATCAAGGGCGCGACGCTCGTCTTCATAGCGGCCGTCCTGAAACTGCAAGGCGAGTAGGCGCTGCCGGGCCATGGCGGCCGCCGGCCGGGCGCGGGCCGCCGCATCGGTCTTTTCAAGCGCGAGGATCCCGCCGGCGGCGTATTCCGCCCAGGCGCGGGCGTCTGGCAGGGCCGGATACGGGTCGGTGCACTTCAGAATGCCCTCGTACGCGGCGGCCACTGCGTTCGTGTTGCCGGGCGCGTCGGAAATCATCTTTCTGAGCCACTGCGCCGCGCGCGTGCGATCCCCGAGCCCCAGATAGAGGTCGGAGATGGTGCGGCAGGCTTCCGCGCGCTTGTCCGCCTGATCCGGGAAGTGCGCGACCATTTCCTGCAGCAGGCCGATGCGCCGCAGGCGCACAAGTCGATCTGCAGCCTGGCGCTGATCCGCATTCGCATCGATGGCCTGGCGCCATGCCTGCTCGTTGTTGTTGGCGGCGAGCGTCTCGTCCCATGTGGCTTTCCAGTCGATCGTGACGTCCGTCCACACCTTCGGGAATCCGTCCGGGGAGCGCAGCGAAGGGAGCTCCGCCGCGAGAGCTTGTGCCGCAACAGAAAAGAGCAGGGCTGCACATGCTGCCCCGGCGCCACGCCGCCGCAGGGAACTGCTCAATCGCATATTGCAAGAGAAGGACATTGCATTGGATCCGCAAGCCGACTAACCGCAAAAAAGACCTACCACTGTAACGATACCGCAGGGCCTGTCGATCTTAATAGAGAACAAGAACGCGGAATATCCTGCGTCTGCACGGGGTGATAACTGGCGCGGCGGCGGGCTGCCGGCCTCTAATTCGACGGCACCCCTGCGTCCGGGGCGGCATCAGCCGGGGCTGCGGCCGGAGCAGGCTCGGGCGTGGCTTCCGGCGCGGATTTCTCCTCAGCGGGGGCCGATGTGGCAGCCGCCGGTTTCACGCTCTTCGCCTCCGGCGCTTCGGCAGCAGTCTTCGCTGCGGCAGGCGCGGCCGCAGCCTGGGCGGCCGCGGCGGCGGCAGCAACTTGAGGATCAAGGAAAGCGTTCTTGTAATGCGAATGCTCAAGGAACTGGATAAAGATCAAGGCCGCCATGAACAGCACGCCGATCAGTCCTGCGATGGCATATACCGTCCACGACGAAGCCGGATCCGAAACCGTCGAAAGCACAGGGCCGCCTACCGCGATAGGGTCCTGCTCCTGCTTCTTCAGGGTGAGCGTGCTTTTCTTGATCGTTATCGCCATGGCATTCCTCCCGCGGAGACCGCCGCACATCTACAGCGCAGCACGGTACGGAAGCATTCGCCCAAGTGCAAGCGGATTCTGGCCGGCAATTCCCCGGCACCAATTCCCCGGCACTTCACATCAGGGGCCGCTGCCCCCGCGGCCTTGCGTCGCGGGTGTATGCGCGGATCTCTCGCGGCGAACTGACGCCTGAAGCTATTGATTCTGCATCATCTTCATCATGCCGCTCATCATCATCTCCTGCACGGAAGCATACTTCGTGGCGCCCTTGGGCGGCTCGAACAGGGCAGCGTCCGGAACCCCGGTCTTGATGTCCTTGAACAGCATGGTCATCTTGCCTTCAGGGGTCTCTGTCTCCATCTTGATCGGCAGCCCCTTGAGCGACTTGGCTTCCCACGTCAGGACCTCTGTCTTTGTGCCGTCCGACGCCGTGACCGTGTTCCTGACCTTCTCGCATTCATACTTGTCGACCTTTTCTGAACCCTCGACCTTGCGCACAACTTTCGGGGCTTCGCCCTTCTGGCCCGCTGCGTCCGGAATGGCCGTTTCAGAGTAGGCGTTCAGCCCGGGCATCACCATGTAGACGACCTTCTTGTCCGGCCTGGAAATGTTGACCATCTTGTCCATGCCGGCGGGCAATCCGCCGGCGGCGCCGCCCGCCATCTTCGCCATGTCCATTTCCATGCGGCTCTTGCCCTTGCTCATCATCATGACAAATTCCATGGGGCCCATCTCCTCGGCCTTCCCGGATCCGGAGAGGGTCATAACCACCCTGGCCTGGAGCGATTGATCGGCCATGATCTTCTGCAGTCTTTCCATGCCCGCAGCCGCCGGCGAAGCCGCTTGGTTCTGCGCTGTTGCGATGCCTGTGATGGAAAACGAGAGAGCCGCCGCCATTACGCCGAACAACAACTTCTTCATCGATGCCTCCTCTTTTAGGGATTCTTTTCGCCAATCTGTGAGAAGGACTGTAAGTTCTCGATGCGTCCGGCGCAAGACAAGAAGAGGCGAATGTCGGCAACATCGAGAGAGGACCACTCAGACACCAGAACACTTTCCTGCCTCTTCCTTGCCGCTCCGTCATAGCGCGACACCCACGCTCATCACATTATTCAACCGTTATCCTATACACTGGCGCCTTCTCGTAGCCCCCGCCAAATTGATCAACCAATCCCCTCAAATCACTCGAGTACAATTGAGGAAAGCCCTTCTGTTCTTGCTGCGCGCTTCCCCGTGATCGTGCCATGACTTCTTGAAATGCGCGAAAATCCTGCGCCGTTAACTGGCCAAACTCTCCACCGCGCGCCAGGTACTCCAGCATGCCGTTCAGACGGAGATGAATGAACCTCTCCATCAGCACCATCCGAAAGATAAACTGCGCCAAGTCCGGCTTGGCGATTAGGTCGCTCGATGACGGGAGTTTAGAGAACCCCAGAGCACGCACATCAGTATTGAGCGCTTTCAAATACGTGTCCCAACGCTCAGTCTCTGCAACCGTAAGCTTGGGTGGGAGATTCGTTACACCTTCTTCCTGCAGCAGCGCCACCAGATTCCTGTCCGTGAACCGTGGTGCCTGAAGGGCATTCAGCATACCTTCCCCTTCAGCCCAGCTTTGCGGGTGAGCGACAACGAACGCACAGATTCTGGAAGCTGCCATGAGGTCTACCGAGTCAGCAACAGCATAATTCGCGTAACCGCCCGCGCTATTTAGCGTGGCGACTATCTTCCGATACGCACCTATCTTCTTGAGGGTAGGTTGAGACGTGACGTCGCTCTTCTCACATTCCACAATCCTCGAATGAAGGACGTTGACGAGATTACTGAGCGCATTTCCGGTCCCCCCCGTTCCCCCCGGTCGAATATGAGACATCATAATTTGGGGCCATCCCCCTTGCGGCGCCGCCATAATGTCGGCAATGTTATCGATTGTCTTGGCTTCTGTCAGCCTCGACCTCCAAGTATCAAGACTGTTCTCGTCCGCCACACAAGGAAAGTGCGACGCAAGGAAGAGACATATCGCTATGCACATTGCTTTCTTCATTCGACCTCCAATTGTCAAGGTGTGTAGGGATAGTCCACCCCTATGGGGGTCAGGGCTCGACATTCGACATACTGATCAATCGATCCTGCACCTCGCGCAATGCGGCATCCTGCGCCGCCTGTTGCTCGAACCGCCTGACCAGTTTGCTGACCGCCGAGAAAGCAACGCCGCCGGCCGCCGCCCCTAACTCCCGCAAGGTCAAACCGCACAGCCTCCGAGCCCCCCAGAGGAACAACGCGCAACCCCAGTCGCCGTGGCGGCGGGCAAACAGCTTCCACGGCTCGCCTTTGATTTGTTCCACCCACCCACGCACCATTTCGACCTCCACGCGACGGCGCAGTTCCCGCGTACCGGCAACACCGGCCAGATTCCGGCCAAGAGCCTGGCGCTTGAGCTTCAGCACAAACTCCCTGCTGCCGATCGCCACGGCCTCCCGCAACCGATCCACCCTTGCCGGCTCGACGCCCTGCGTCAACATCCGGCCGGCTTCCGCCCGGTAGGCAGCGCACTTGCCCCGCGCCGGGCCTGGCGCCCGCGCCAGCAACGTGCCGCACTCCAGCCACAAGGGAGCCTCCGCATGGCCGGCATACGCTCGATACGAACTCCAAGGGTAGGCTCTCAGAAGCGTCGTCCGTTCCGTAACCTGCTCCGGCGTGGGCGTGCTCCACCCCTTGCATTCCAAGACCCGGCCCTGCTTGTCCAGTCCAAGCCCTTCCACCCGCACGGGATTGAGGTGAACATAGAAGCTCAGAGCATATGCCCACCCGCCATTCTCCACCGGAATCGCCCGATACCGCCCCTGGAACAGCGGCCCCACCCGGTTGTGTCTCGCATTGAACCACGCGCTGTAGCTGCCGTGCAGCCACTGCATGCCCTGGCTGAGGTTCGCGTCCGGGGTTTGGATGATTGCATGATAATGGTTGTCCATCAGCGCATACGCGTGAATGCGGAACCGGTACCGCTCGTGCGCCTGCGCATACAACTCCAGCAGATGCCCACGGTCCCGCGCATCCGCAAATATATCCCGGCGCTCAATCCCGCGCCCAAAGACATGATACCAGCCGTCCGCCGCCGCCATTCGTATGGGTCGCGCCATGTAAGGACTTCATCACAAAGCATTCTATCAAGTCAACCATATTGTCGAATGTCCAGCCCTGACCCCTATACGACCCCTATAGGGATCGCCGTCCGGGCGAGATGCGGCGAAGCTCGGAGCGAACGCGGCGGGGGCGCCGCGACTCCAGCGGAACGTATGATTTCGCTCGTTGCCGTGCTCCTGGAGACGCGACGCCCTCGTCGCGGGGCGCAAGAGGAGGAGCGAGGGAACGTGGCGGGGTCGCCGCGTCTCACGTCGGAGTTGCCCGTTCTCGCTCCCCGCTTGCTGCTGCAGGCGCGACGCCCTCGTCGCGGAGATGCAGAAACGCGCCTGAACGGACACCTCCCCGGAACTCACATGCGCCCCGTCAGTTCGCATTGTAGCCGCCAATCCCAGCCCATAGCCCGCGTAAAGCGGGCTCTACCATGAACCTTCGTCGCGACACGAGGTCGCGATCTTGAATATGCAAGAAGGAGGTGTAACGACACTGAATTGATTGCATCGGGCGTGTTTCCGCCCGTACCCGAGGATGGCGTGCTGCCGTTGCGCTGATGACGGGGTGCGAAGCCCATCCAGTAATGTACCGAAACCGAAGGCTTCCCAATCGGCGTAGGGCTAGGGTCAGGACAACAGGGCGAGGATAGACAAAGAGCCGTAGACGCGCCGTCATCATGGTAACGGAACGCAAGGAAGCTGACGCGTTCAACGCCGCACCCCCAGCGTGGTGCAGCATGTGGCCAGGATGCAGGTCACGAACGTACCTGCACGAAACTGTGAAGGCCACCGGTGTTCAGGCTCCGCCTACATTGTCCGTAAGGGTCAAGATCGGGAAACGTGGAAACGCCATCACTCCGCCTCCGCGCAATGCAGAGGCAAGCCGACCGCAAGGCAGGCCGATGGAGGGATGGCATGGAGAGGTTGGAAGAAGCGAAGGCCGTCCGGTAACTGGGCGGATAGAGTTGCTGGAGAACTCAACTCAAAGCCTGCCGCAGCAGCGGCGCGGCGAATGGGAAGCTGACGTCCAACTGGTGTTTCATTGCGAGAGCATCTGGAGAATCACCGCGGATGAGAATGCAAATGGCGTCTCGAGGTAATCGGGATGGTGCGCTCATCGACGACGCGAAGAAGTGGCAGTCCATTGACTGGAAGGCCGCGCAGAGCGAAGTAAGGCGACTGCAGGTTCGTATCGCAAAGGCTGTTCAGGAAGGAAAACGCGGCAAGGTGCAAGCCTTGCAGTGGATTCTAACGCACTCGTTCCACGCCAAAACTCTGGCTGTCAAACGAGTGACCTCAAACAAGGGGAGGAAGACTCCCGGCGTGGACGGCGTCCTGTGGCGGGGCGCACGCGCTAAGTGGCAGGCGGCATGCAGCCTGCGAAGACACGGATACAGGCCACAACCGCTGCGCAGAATCTATATCCCGAAATCGAACGGGAAGAAGCGACCTCTGGGGATTCCTACAGTGTTCGACAGGGCGATGCAGGCGTTGTACACGCTGGCACTGGCACCCGTGGCAGAAACAACGGCAGACCGGAACTCGTACGGGTTCCGCGAACACCGTAGCTGCGCGGACGCGGTGGCGGCGGCATTCAACGCATTGGCCAAACCCAACTCGGCCACGTGGGTGCTGGAGGGCGACATCACGGGGTGTTACGACAACATAGCGCATCCATGGATGCTCCGGAACATCCCGCTGGACAAGGAGATTCTTCGCAAATGGTTGAAGGCCGGGTATGTCGAAGATGGCCGACTATATCCGACAGACAAGGGCACACCGCAAGGAGGGATTATCAGTCCCACCCTTGCGAACATGACCCTCGACGGGCGGGAGCAGGCCGTCTGCAAAGCAGTCCCCCGTCGGAATCGGGTCAACTTCGTCCGCTATGCCGACGACTTCATCATCACGGGCAAATCGAAAGCCCTGCTGGTGGAGGCCGTCAAGCCTGCGGTCGAAGCGTTCTTGCGTGAAAGGGGTCTGGAGCTGTCGAGCGAAAAGACCACGATCACACGTATCCACGACGGGTTCACGTTTCTGGGACAAACATTCCGCAAGCAGGGCCGTGTTCTGCACATCGTGCCGGCAAAGAAGGGAGTTCTCGCCCTTCTGCGGAAGATCGGAGAACTGACCCGTCGCAGTCGGAATGCGCCGATCGAAGGGTTCATCAAGAAGCTGAATGCGATGCTTCGAGGATGGGCGCTTTACCACCGCCATGTGGTTGCATCGGAAGCATTCCGTCGTGTTGACAAGTATGTCTTTGACCAACTCTGGCGAATGATCAGCCGTAAGCACCCAGAGAAGCGGAAAGGCTGGTTGATCCGGAAATACTGGAACAACCCGCACCGATCGTCGGTGTTCACGGTGCGCTCGAAGTACAAGACGAAGACTTTCATTCTGTCGGTGCTTCGGGTATCGTCCCTGGGAATCAAACGACATATCAAAGTACGGGCAGCAGCAAACCCCTACAGGCCCGAAGACGCCGAATACTTTCGGCGGCGACGGCAGCCGGGGGCCAAGTTTATGTCCGGGCTATCGGCTCGTGCCGCACGAACGATGGCCACAGCATAGAGGCGAACAGTCGGGCCGCCCCACAAGGGCAGCTTTTTGAAATGCTTGAGCCGTGTGAGGGGAAACTCTCACGCACGGTTCTTAGAGGGGAAGGAGGCGGCAACGCCTCCGACCCACTCGGTAAAGTAGAGCCCGCTTTACGCGGGCCAGTCGAGCTCCGCCGGGGGCGCGCTTAGTTTGTCAATCGAGGTAGGTCGAACGAGAACTGACAAATCGCGACGGGCGGCTTGACCGTCCAACAAGCCTGATGCTACCTTCGCGCCGAGGTCTCTGATGAATCTATTCAACGCAGTCTTTGTCGTGGTGGGGCTTTCCCTTTTCGAGGTCGTGTCCAGCCTGGACAACGCCATTATCAATGCTGAGGTGCTCCGCACGATGGGGGAGAAGGCGCGCCGCTGGTTCCTGCTCTGGGGAATTCTGTTCGCCGTGTTCTTCGTCCGCGGGATGCTGCCCTGGCTCATCCTCTACGCGGTCAGCCCCGAGCTCGGGTTCTGGGGTTCGCTGACCGCCACGTTCTCCAGCGATGAGCGCGCGGTCAAAGCCATCGAGCAGTCTTCCCCGATCCTGCTGATGGGCGGGGGCATCTTCCTGGTCTTCCTGTTCTTCCACTGGCTGTTTCTCGAACCCAAGCAGGTAGGCCTGAGAGGCGAGCGCTTCTTCATGCGGCAGGGCGTGTGGTTCTACGCGGTCGTGTCCCTTCTGCTCGCGCTGACGGTGTGGTTCGCGCTGAAAGATTCGCCGATGGTGGCCTTCGGCGCGGTCGTGGGCTCATCGGCTTTCTTTATCACGCACGGCTTCAAGCAGAACGCCGAGCTGGCGGAGCGGGAGATTCTTTCCGGCAAAGCCGTCATGTCGGACGTCGCGAAAATCCTCTACCTGGAGATCATTGACATGACCTTCTCCATCGACGGGGTGCTGGGCGCCTTTGCCTTCACAATGTCCATTCCCCTGATCCTGCTGGGGAACGGGCTCGGGGCCATCATGGTCCGGCAGTTCACCATCGGGAACATCGAGCGGATCAAGAAATACGTGTACCTGAAGAACGGTGCGATGTATTCCATCCTGGTGCTGGGCGCCATCATGATGCTGCACGGTATCGGATTTCACATCCCCGAGTGGCTCTCCCCGGCCGTTACCATTCTGATCATTGCCGGCTTCTGGTGGAAGTCCGTGAAGGCCCTGCGCGCCGCGCCAGGCGCGGCATGAAGAGGCACGGCCCTTCCCGAACGGAGGCATATGCGATGTACAAGATCCTGCTAACGGCGCTCGCCCTGGGATGTTTCGGCTGCCGGCCCACGCCGGAAACGGCCAGCCCGGGAACCAAGGAACTAACGGACCGGCTGGCGGCCCAGGAGCAGCGGCTGGCGCAGCTCGAAGTCGATACGCGGGTGCTCAAGGCGAAGCTCGAAGAAAAGGTCCGTCCGATCACAATCACGAACGCCCTGCCGCTCATTGCGCCAGCGGAGCCTGCAGTGTCCGCGCGCCTTGACGCGGTGGTCGCCTCCGAAGTCGCGCGTCAGGTCGAGAACAAGATTGGCTCCGACCAGGACGTCGAGACCATCTTCCGCCAGGCGGTTGAGGAGCAGATGGCGGCGTACGACAAGCGCCAGCGCGACGCGCGCGAGGAAGAGCTGCGCAAGCAGCGCGCGGAAGCCGAAGTGCAGCGCATCGCGGCAGAGAAGCAGCGCGCCGAGGCGGAAGAGAAGCGGTGGGCACAGGTTCAAGGCGACCTCGGGCTGAATGAGAGCCAGACGGCGCAGCTGAGAGAGATGTCGCAGCAGACCCGCCAGGCCATCCGCGAAGCATTTGACACGATGCGCGCACAGGGGGATTTCAGCCCCGCCCAGGCGCACCAGCAGGCGGAAGCGGTCAGGACAAACTACGAAGCGCAGCTGAGCCAGATCCTGACCGCCGAACAGCTCGAGGCGTACCACAATGAGCCGCACAACGTGCTTCGCATGATGGACGGGGTTGGCGGCCTCGGGCGCTTCGGGCGGCGCGGCCGCGATGTCACGGCGCCCTAAGGGCTGCCCTCCCCCGTCAAGCCGCCTCCAGGGCTAGAGCGCAAGCTCCTCGACGCAGCCCGCGAATTCCGGCGCAGGCGCGAAGCGGACGCGGAAGCCGGGCGTCACAAGGATGCGTAGCGGCCGTTCGTCGGGCACGAAGAGGGTGTGACACGGCACTTTTCGCAGCACGTCGCGCGAGCCATCCGGCCCCAGCACAAACATCGTCGTCGACATGGCGTCCGCCTCTGTCGCGTTCGCGCAAATCACCGTCGTGCCCGCCATGCCCGCAACGGGGCGCCCCGTGCGCGGGTCAATGACATGCGAATACCGGCGGCCCTCAAGAGTCACGAACCGCTCGTAGTTTCCGGAGGAAGCCGCCGCCTCCCCGTTCGCCAGGCGGATCGTTCCAAGATGGCGCGCCGCGTCGAACGGGTTGCGCACGGCGATGGTCCAGGGCCGGCCGGGGCGCGCCATGCCGGCGCAGCGCAGGTTGCCGGCGATGTCCACCATGAAGCTGCGGCCGCCGGCGGCCGCGATCTTCTCAAAGCAGACGTCCACGGCGTAGCCCTTGGCTATGCCGCCGAGATCGACCTTCATGCCCGGCGCGGCAAGGCGCGCCCGGCCGGCGGCCAGCACAAGATTTCGATACCCGGTGAGCTGGCGGGCCGCGGCAATCGCATCGTCTGTGGGGAGCGCGACCGGCGCCCTCCCGCCGCTGAAGCCCCAGAGCAGCACCAGCGGCGCCACGGTAACGTCGAACGCGCCGCCGCTAACCTCCGCGTAATGATTGGCCAGCGCGAACACGCGCAGCGCATGGGCGCTGAGCGGCACGGCCTCGCCCCCCGCGCTGCGATTGAAGCGGGACAGCTCGCTTTCGGGATCATAGATGGTGAGCCCGGTCTCGAGCTCGCGGGTGATGGGCGTGGCGGCGGCAACGTAGCGCGGCAGCGCGGCGGATTCCCCGGCTGCAACCGAGACGGCCGCATAGACGCTCATGCAGGGCCACGTCTCGGTCTTCGGCGGCTCCGGCGCGCAGCCGGCCAGCCCAAGGCACAGCGCGCCAAGAATTCCCGCCGCAGAAAGGCGAACGGGGCTCCCCGGTGTGCGGGCCGTCATTTCTTCTGCTGCAGAATTTGCGCGCCGCCCACTTCGCCCAGCGACGCCTTCTCAAGGTCAGTCCACAGCGTGCCGTCGCCTGCGTGCAGGATGTTTACTTTCAGCTGGTCGCTCAAGCTGCCGGCAAAGATCCACAGGTTGTAGGCGACGGGATCGCCAAACGCCTTGGCCTTCAGCTGCGAGCCCTTCGCCCTCTCGCCCTCGACGAGGCGCACGACGTCGGCCTCGGCTTTGCCGAGGCGCGTGGTGCGCGCCGCGCGAACGCCGGCGGTTTGCTTGTCAATGAGCGACGCCTGCTTCATCGTCTCCGCCTGGAGCTCGGCGACCTGCTTCTCCTGGTCCGCCTGGATCTCCGCCTTCAGCTTTTCCGTTTCCTGCGCGACCTGTTCGCGGCGCTGCTCGATCATGCTCGTCTCTGTGTTAAGGTCCGCCAGCATGCGGGCGGTGTTCTGCTTTTCCTTGTTGGTCAGGTCCTGCTCCACGGCGATGCTCGCCTGCTGGATCGGCTCAAGAATCTGCATGGGCACGTTCACGTGGCGGATGAGCGCGCCGTGCACGATCATCTTCTTCTCGGCCAGCGTCTTGGCGAGCGCCTCGGTCAGGTCCGCCTGGAACTTCTCGCGGCCTTCCCCGACAATGAAGTCGCGCGCGCCGTACGCCGATCCCTTGAGGCGCGAGATGGACAGGATCTGGGGCATGATGATCTTGTCCACCGCCGCCGGCAGATCGCCATAGCTGCTGTAAATCCAGGCGATGTCCATGGGCAGGAGCTCAAACTCGACCGTCATGTCGAGGCTGATCTCAAATCCGTCGCGCGAAGGGAACTCGACAAACTGGTTCAGCACGAAGGTGGAGGACCCGTCCGCGCTCGCGCTGGTCTTTTCCTTCGCCGCGCGCGGCTTGCCCGGCACGGCAGCCTGCGGCGCTTCCTCGCTCTTGAGCGAGCCATCCCGCGAGTTGGCGGAGCGCGCCCAATAATCCGCCCGCTGATCCTGCTGACCCCTGAGTAGATTCTGCTGCAGCGCGTCCATCGCCGTGTTGCCCGACGCCATCTGGTTCTTCGTGATCACCGCCGTGCCGAATTTGCCCAGCAGCGAGACCTGATTGACGCCGACTTCAAGCACGTTTACGTTCAGCTCGCGCGGATTGACGTAGTACAGGCCGGGCTGCAGGATGTCGCGCCGCACGCCCTTCTGCCCCGGCGCCGCAAACGCTCCCTCGGGCGCCTGCGTCCCGGCCAGCGACGTGATGACGCCCGCATAGCCGATCGGGATGCTGATCGCGTCCACGACGTCGATCCGGTACCCGAGCGGGTTCAGGCGATACTTGCCCGGCCCGAGAACGCGCCGCCAGATGCCTTTCTGGCCCTGCTCGGCAAGGAACTCGCCCTCCGGCAGGTCCTCCCCGATTTTCGAGGTTACCACGCCAATCTTGCCGGGCGGGATCACCGTCACGTTCTCCAGCTTGTATTCGAACAGGATGGGGTTCAGGAAGTGCCGGCCCTCTCCGAGCACAGTCTCCTGCATTCCTTTTTGCCCCGTCTTGGCAAGAATCTGCCCGGGCGCCAGGTCGTCGCCTGCCTTGGAATTGATCACGGCCATTTGATCCGGGGCCACGTAAAACCGGCAGAAACCCCACATCCAGACCACCCACAGAAAACCCGCTGTCAGGGCCACGCCGGCGATTACAAGTGTCAGTTGCTTCTTCATTGTCCCACCTCCTTTTCCGTCGGGAGATAGGGATGAAAGAGGGCTCCCAATCCGCCCTTCTGATCACTGCTCAAGATCGTGCCGATCCTCGGCCCAAGCTTCTCGTATAAGGCCCGGCGGGCGAAGTTCATCCCGCTCCCGTAGGCCTGCACCTGGGAGCCGAACACTTCTGCGTCCGCCTCGTTGCGCAGCCGGATGACCTCCTTGTCCGCCCCCGCCCGCAGGAGAATCGACTCCGACTGGGCCACGGACGCGTCATTCTCCAGCCGCGCGACTTCCAGCTCCCGGTCGGCGGCCGTCAGGCGCACCGCCAACTCCTGCTTGGCGCGGATCACGGCGCGGATCCGCGACGTGTCGGACTCGACCTTGACCTTGTTCTGCGCGGCCAGCATTTCCTGGCGCGTGAGCTCGGCCTGCGACTTGGCCTGCTCGATCTGCTGCTCGAATTTCTTGGCCGTCTGGACCGCGACCTCCCGGTCCCGGATGATGCTGGCAATGTCGTCGGGAGGGACGATGTTGCGGATCAGGACCGACCGCACATCAATCCCCCAGGCCTTGCACAGGCTCTGGAGATGCGCCTGCAGGTTGTCCTGGAACTTCTGCCGGGTATCGCCAGTGATGTAGTTCTTCGCGGGATTCTTGCTTCCCTCGATCCGGCTGAATCCGCGCGCGCGCGGCAGGATGATCTTCTTCAGGATGTCATCCAGGTCGCCGATCTGGTGGGTGAGCATCGCGACCTTTTCGCGCATCAGCGCATATTCCAGCGTGCCTTCCACCGTGATCGTGAAGCCGTCGGAGGTGAGGAAGCTGATCGCGTCCTCGCCGCTCATCGCAAAGCGCTGGCTCTGCAGCGTAACCTCCACGACGTTCACCATGTACGGGTTGAGGTAATACGTGCCCGGATCCAGCACCTGCGCCTGCACGCCCTTCATGCCATTGGAGGAAACGAGGAACGTGTTACGGGAGACGGCGAGGAGGTCGTCGGTCAGCACATCTTTGCCCACCAGCGACGTGACCACGCCGACAGAACCGGGCTTGATGTTGATCGCATCGAACAGCTCGACCTGATAGGCGTAGGGGTTGACACGCTCTTTTCCAGGCCGCATCACTTCGGCCAGAATCCCTTTCGAGGTCTCGGTGGCCAGGATCTTGCCGGACGGCAGATCGTCGCCAAACTGCCGAGTCTTCACGCCCAGCCGGCCGGCCGGGATATCCGTGGTCTTGCCGATGATCCAGCCCCAGGAGTACGGATTGCGGAAGTACCGACCTTCCGGCAGAACGCCAAGCTGGATCCCCTTCTCCTCCGGGTCCAGCGCAAGAATATGGCCCGCCGGCAGGTCCCTGCCCGTCTTGTGGATCAGGATTGCGATCCGGTCCGGCCCCACCTCGATGCGCCAGAAGAACCAGATCCAGACCGGCAGGGCAAAGATGAGCAGGAAGAGGATGGCCGGACCAGCCAGGCCCGCGAGCAGGCCCGGCCCAAAGGGCGTGGGGGCCGAATGGTATCGTGGCGGAACGGGCGGCGGGCCGGGGGAAAAGGGACGTTCGCTCATGAGTGCACCTCCTGACCATCATCAACACGCTACGCAGCCTGCGCGACGTACATCACGCACTGTCCGGGGCATCATAGCGGGTCGCCCGCCGCCGTCAAGCGTTTCGCGGCGACAGCGCCACGCGCGGGCGCATGTGAGTTCCGGGGATCGCCGCCCGGGGGAGATGCGGCGAAGCTCGGAGAGAACGCGGCGGGGTCGCCGCATCTCCAGTTGGAGTTGCCCGTTATCGCTCCCGGCTTGCTCCTGGAGCCGCGACGCCCTCGTCGCGGAAATAAAGAAACGCGCCTGAACGGACAACTTCCCGGAACTCACATGCGCCCCCACGCGCCCTCGCGCCTCCTCTTGCATCACTTCAGGCCTCCGACGCCACGAGACGTGGCACTTGCACAGGTTGCTGCAGACTGGATGGTCCTTGATGATTGGCATGCTCCAGTCCCCACAAACGCTTACTCTTCGGTTACACTTATTACCCCGGCCGTTAAATAGTTTCGTTGACGAAGGACCGGCTCCCTGCCGCCTTGTGCGGCAGGTGCCTGAATTTCGGATCCCTGCGCCGCAAGGGCGCAGGGATCCCCGTTCTCACATATCGACCAGCTGAAATCAATCACTTGTGCGGATTGTGGCGTGGCGAAAGCCATGGCACAAAGCCCTGTTAGAACCAGCCTTCACTCGCGGTCTTACGGCCATTCTTTCGGCCTTCTGCTCCCTTACAGTTGTGGTGGTTTACTTGCGCCGCGGCAGACGCTATGTTGCTGCGCGTGACGGCGAGCGGGAAGCTGCCGCCGATTCAGGAAAGGATGACCATGCGCGCGGCCGCTGACGCCCATATCGAGGAAGTCTCTGCCGAGAACAGGGAGCTGATCCAGCGGCTGCTCGGACCTGACGAGGAGGTCGTCGTGGCCGTGCGCGCTGATATGCCGGCCGACCGGACCTTCGCGGAAAGCTACCTGCTGGGCACCACCCGCCGCGTCCTTAGCTGCACCCGCCGCAACGGAAGCCTCATCATCGCCGCCGAACTGCCGCTGGCCGAAGTGCTCGCGCTGGAGCGGCGCGACCTCCACGGCATGGCCCGCCTCGACGCCCGCACCGCCGACCGCAGCGTGCCGCTGGTCTACTACAACCGCTCCCGCATGGGCACGTACGAGACAGCCCTGCTGAAGATCAACGCCTGCCTGCCCGCGCCGCCCGACACGCCGGCTCCCGCGGGCGGCCGGCGGCCCGGCGGGTTCCGCGGCGGACATGGCGAGATCCAGCATTGCCCGAAATGCGGCCGCCCGCTCCCCAAGCGGCTCGGATGCTGCCCCGACTGCCTCGAACAGGGCCGCCTCATCCTCCGCCTCCTCGGCCGCGCGCGCCCCTACCTGCTGCCCATGGCCGGCGCGCTGATCCTCATGCTGCTCATCACCGCTATTGAAATGGCCCAGCCGCTGCTCACCATGGTCCTCGTGGACCGCGTGATCCCGCAAAAAGACCTTCGCCTCTTCGCCTGGATCATTACCGCGCTCATGGGCATCCACCTGTTCAGCGCCGTCTTCTCCGGCGTCCGCGCCTGGATCATGGCCTGGCTCGGAGAACACCTCGTCCACACCCTCCGCACGGACATGTACAACCACCTCCAGACGCTCTCGCTCGACTTCTACGACCAGCACCAGACCGGCTGGATCATGGACCGCGTCAGCGCGGACACCGGCAACCTCCAGAGCTTCGTCGCCGAGGGGCTCCAGGACCTCGTGCGCGATGTCATGACGATCGTCGTCATTCTGGCCATCATGTTCACGGTGAACTGGCAGCTGGCGCTGATCACCCTGATCCCCGCCCCGCTGGTGTTCTTCCTGACCCGCCGCTTTCTCCGGCGCATCCGCAAGCTCTACCACTCGCTGTGGCGCAAGCGCGCCCTCATGAGCTCGCTGCTCTCCAACGTCATCCCCGGCGCCCGCGTCGTGCGGGCCTTCACCCAGGAGCGCCGGGAGGCGGGGCGCTTCGCCGGGCGCAGCGAGAGCTTTATGAACGCCAGCATCCGCACGGCGCGCAGCTTTGCCACCTTCCACCCCACGATGGGCTTCGTGACATCGCTCGGCTTCATCCTTGTCTGGGCCTGCGGCGGCTACCGCGCCATCACCGCGCCCGCGGCGGTCAGCGTCGGCACCCTCATCGCGTTCATCTCCTACCTGTGGCGCTTCTATGGCCCCCTCAACAACGTGGGCGCATTCAGCCAGCGCATGGAGCGGGCCGCCACCTCGGCCCAGCGCATTTTCGACGTGCTCGACATGAAGCCAAGCGTGCCCGACCCCGCCATCCCCGCCGTCTGCCCGGAGATCCGCGGTGAGGTGACCTTCCAGAATGTCACGTTCGGCTACGAGCCCGGCGAGCCCGTCCTGCAGGACGTCAGCTTCACGGTCCGCCCGGGCGAAATGATCGGCCTCGTCGGCCCCAGCGGGGCGGGCAAGAGCACCACGATCAACCTGCTCTGCCGCTTTTACGACGTCGACAGCGGCGCCGTCCTCATCGACGGCCGCGACCTGCGCGACGTCTCCCTCGACAGCCTGCGCCGCCAGATCGGCGTTGTTCTCCAGGACCCGTACCTTTTCCACGGCACTGTCGCCGAGAACATCGCCTACGGCAACCCGGACGCCGACCTGCGGGACATCGTGCGCGCCGCCCGCGCCGCCAACGCCCACGATTTTGTCCTCCGCCTGCCCGAGGGCTACGACACCCTCTGCGGCGAACGCGGCCAGCGCCTTTCGGGCGGGGAGCGCCAGCGCCTCTCCATCGCCCGCGCCATCCTCAAGAACCCCCGCATCCTCATCCTCGACGAAGCCACCTCGAGCGTCGATGCCGAAACCGAGGCGACCCTGCAGGAGGCCATGCAGCGGCTCGTCAAAGGCCGCACCACCATCGCCATCGCCCATCGCTTCTCGACGCTGCGCAATGCCGACCGGCTGGTCGTGCTCGAGCACGGGCGGCTCGTCGAGATCGGATCGCACGCGGACCTGCTCGCCAAACCCGACGGGCTGTTCAAGCGCCTCGTCGACATCCAGAACCGGACCTCGCAAATCGTCGCCGTCGGAGGCTGAAAGGAGATGTCGCACATGCCGGAAAATCCCACCGCGATGTTGGCCGAGACGCACCTGCTCGACCCCGCCGCCGTCACCTTTGCGTTGGACCCGTTCGGCCGGCTGAGCCTGACGCTGGGCGGCATCACCCATACGCCCGTCCGGCCGCTGCGCGCGCTGCCGCTCAGCGCACCGCACCGCTGGATCTTCCTGGTGAACGCGGAGGACAAGGAGATCGGGGCTCTCGCCGACGTCGCCGGCCTCGCGGCGGATTCCCGCGCCGCCCTCGAATCCGAGCTGGACCTCGCCTATTTCTCCACCCGCGTCACCCGGATCGTCGGAGTCCGGTCCCGCCACGGGGTCACCACCTGGGACCTGGAGACCGAGCGCGGCCCCAAGACCATCCACGTCAAGGACCGCGGCGACATCCGCCACCTCCCCGGCGGCCATATCCTGTTCGCTGATGTCTATGGCATGAAGTACGAGATCCCCGCCCTGGCGCAGCTCGACCAGCGCAGCCGGGACTTCATTGAAACGGACTCGTGAGAAACGCGGCAGACGGAAAGATTGCATGACGCGGCTGCCGCGCGTATGCTTGGACACGGTTTGAGAAGCGGAGGAATAGCCCGTGAGACCCAGAGCGCTGATATTTGATGACGATCCTCTGATCCGCAAGATGCTTTGGACCGTCTTCGACCAGCGCGGATACGAAATCCTCACCTTTCCCGACCCGGGCCTCTGTCCTCTTCACCTGAGGAGCGAGTGCCGGTGCGGCACAGGCACAGCATGCACCGACGTCATCGTTTCGGACCTTCAGATGCCGTGCCTCAAGGGGCTCGACTTCGTAGAGGAATTGCGCGGCAAAGGCTGCCATTGCCGGCACATTGCGCTCATGTCCGGCTCCTGGTCCGAGAGCGACATCGCCCGGGCGGGTGCGCTGAGCTGCAAGCTCTTCATCAAGCCCTTCCGCGTCAGTGAAGTCGCTGCTTGGCTCACGCAGGTCGAAGCTTCGTTTGACCCGGCCCGGTACCTGGCGCCCTGGCCGGCGACAGGAAGCACAGCCGGCTAGCACTGAGGCATCGAAGCGCTAGTCCTCACCAGCGGGAAGAACAGTTTGACCGCCGTGCCCTGGCCTTGATGGCTTTCAATGTGGACGAATCCGTCGTGCTCATTGACGATCTTCCAGACATGCGCCAGCCCAAGGCCGGCATGCCGGCCCTTGTCCCGCGTGGTAAAGAAGGGATCGAACAGTCTCAGCTTGTCCTGCTCGGGAATGCCCGGCCCGCTGTCGCTCACGGCTACCACAACAAACTGGCTGACCGCCGGGTCATCCTCCGGCTTCCCCAGCCACCGGGACGCGACCGGCAGCTCGGAGGCCGCGATCGCACGCACCACAATGCTCAGGGCGCCTTCCGCCTTCATGGCTTCACAGGCATTCAGGACGAGTTCCATGACCGCCTTTTCAATTCTGTCCTGGTCGGCCATGACCGTGCCTGCCAGATCCTCCGCTTCGATCGAGACCGCAACCTTGGAGCCGACGCTGCTCCGGATGAGGTGCTCGCTCCCCTTCAGCAGCCGGTCCGCCCTGACCTTGCGGATCTGAAGCTTGCCGGGATGCGCGAAGGCCATGAGGTCGGCGTTGAGCTTGGCAATTTCCATCCCGGAGCTCTTGATCTGCCCTGCATTCGCCTCGATCTCCGCCAGCCCGCGGGCGCCGGCATCGAGCTGGATCAGCTCCGAATACCCGATGATGGACGTGAGTGCGTTGTTGAAATCATGCGCAACCCGGTGCGCAAACTGGCCGATGGCCGACATGCTCAAGGACCTCAGCACCTGCTTCTCCATGAAGCGCTCGTGCGTAACGTCCCGCTTGATCGCGACAAAGCTCACGATCGTCCCGTCCTGATCCCGGATCGGCGATACGGTGGAATCCTCCTCGAACAGGCTCCCGTCCTTCTTGCGGTCGATGAATATGCCGTGCCAGGTCTTGCCCGCGCGCACCTGGCTCCACATGTCGCTGTAGAATGCGGCGGCGTGCTTGCCGCTCTTCAGCATGGAGGCGGGCCGCCCGATGCACTCGGCCGATGAGTAGCCGGTCATCCTTTCGAAAGCGGGATTGACGTACTGGATGACGCCCGCCGCATCCGTGATGACGACGGATTCTCCGGTGCTTTTGACGGCGCCAGCCAGCCGGAGGCTCTGCGCCTCGGCCCGGCTCAGGCCGGTGAGTATCTGGTCATGGGGCAAGCCCACCGAGTAGACCACCCCGAAGAGCAGCGCCATGAATCCCCACTCCATCAGGTAGATCGAATGAAGCACGCCGTAATCCACGAGCACATCATTCGCAACGGCCGCCGAAAGACAGACAACGCCGATCAGGATGGAAAGCGCTTTTCTGCACTTGCCGGGGCGCACGCACTTGACCAGCGAGACGAGGACATAGGCCACGCTGATCAGGCCCAGGGCATCCCGAAGATTGGTGAGAAGGCCGGATTCGCTCTCATAGAACGTGACCTGTGAACCCAACAAGGTCAGGACCGTGGGCGACGAGGCCTTGCCCGGCCATTCGTTCGTGAACGGAAGAAGCTGCGCCGCCAGGAGGGCGATCCAGCAGGCCCACAGCCCGTAGTCCAGGCGGCCGGCCCGCTTTCCCGTAACGTCCAGAACGAAGCGGAGAAAGAAGATCCCGAACAATACGGTCGCCCGAAACTTCCACTGCAGCCAGAGAACGCTTTCCGCCGCGCTCAAGGAGCTGTACAGGCCGGCGCTTGCAACATCGTAGGCCGCGATGACAAAACACATGAGCGCAAAAGCGACAAGCTCAAGCCTGTTCCGGGCACGCGCAAAAAAAATAAGGTGATGCAGCCCCACGTAGAGCGCCACAAACGCGAGGCCCATGACCGCTATGCTCAGAGAATTCATGCCGTATGCAGGAGATTAATATCACACTTCCCCGGCCTTATCCAGCGCAACAAGAAGTTGCTCACGTGACCACGAGGCTGAGGAAGCGGCCCTCCTCCTCGAAGAGCCAGCCCTGCTGCCGCAGAAAGGCCAGCTCCCTTCCGGCCTCGCCGTCGGCCAGATCCGCCAGGGCGCGGATCACATCCCCGGCCCGCGCCGGGCGGGCCAGGTGGTCGAGGATGCGCTTTGCCGCCGGGCTGATCTCCTGCTCCCGCTCCTCGCCGGAGCGCGAGTCGTACACAACCCAGGCCGCCGTGCCCTCGAGAAAACACAGCCGCGCCTGCGGCTTCCCGTCCGCGCCCAGCCAGCGGAGGCGCCAGCGCGCCACCTGCTCGTTCAGCGCGGCGACCCAGGCATCCGTGCGCCCGGCGTTGCCGCGGCGATCGACGAAGAGATGGGCGATGTTCGCGAGCGCCCGCGCGTCGAAGGGAAACGTCATCCCGTAGAAGTCCTGCGGGTGCAGGTCCAGGCCGTACGAGGCCGCCTGCTCGAAGTAGTGGCTGTGCCGCACGAACCCGATCGGGTACACCCCCGTCGGCGGGGCCAGGTGGAACAGGAGCGGAAGATCCTGCAGGTACTTCTCGCACGTGGAGTCCGGCTCGCCCGGCGAGCCGATGAGAAGATTCCAGTCCAGGGAGATCGGGTGCTTCGCGCAGGCTTTCAAAAAACGGACGTTTCCGAAAGCGGAAGTGCCCTTCCGCATCAGCTTCAGCGTGGACGTGGAAAGCGCCTCGATGCCCGGCTGGACGGAGACCACGCCGGCCCCGCAAAGAACCCCGATCTCCGCCTCGGTCAGGTCCGGGCGCACCTCGTACAGCATCTTCATTTCAGCCGGCGCGCCCAGCGCGGGAAACACCTCTTTCAGGTACTCGCGCGGCACGACCGTGTCGACCGCGATGAACGACGGGCAGCGGGGCGCCCACTTGAAAAGCGAGCGGATGCTGGCCAGCGCGTTGGCCGGCGTCATGAAGCGGTAGCGCAGGTGCAGCCCGTTCAGGCCGCAGAAGGCGCAGGCCATCTTCTCGGCCCAGGAACACCCGCGCGAGGTCTCGAAGAGCAGGACGGGCTTGACCTCGCGGCCGGGAAAGACCCGGTCGAACGTGTCCAGAAACGGCGCATAGTCGAGCGGGACCGCGGCGTCGATGTCCAGCTCGTCCCCCGTCAGAGCCACGGAATGCTGCGCAGCGGACGGGGCGGCAGCCTGGCAGGACGGCGGCTCCGCCTGCCACAGCGCCTGGTTGGTCTTCGAGAACACGCCGTTCAGCCGGTCGCAGGCCGCCCGGTCCCCTTCCATGCAGCGCTGGACGAAAGCCGGGAAGCTGACCAGGCCGGAGCCGGAAAAGACGTAGTCGATCGGCTCCACCTGCCGCGCCAGCTCGTGGCCCATCACGCCGTGGCACGCCGAGCCCCCGACGGCCGTGACGAGGCCGGGGTTCATGGCCTTGAGACGCCGGGCCATGGCAATGGAGGCCACCGTTTGTGAGAACATGGTTGTAAACCCCACGACGTCGGCCTGCGCCAGGCCGTGTGCCGCGATCAGCGTGTCGAGAAACGCGGCTGCCGCCTTGCGCTTCTCCACCAGGATGCCGCGCAGCGTGCGCGTTTCCGCGTCGTCGCCGAAATAGAAGCGGCGGAGGTAGGCTCCCGTGTTGTCTTCCGCGGCGGGAAAAGCGCACTGGCGAAAGAACCAGTCCCCGACCCCGGTCAGAAACCCGGCGTCTGCCACGACGTGGCTGTAGTAGCGCGTGTCCCCGAAGAATCGGGCGAAATCGAGGTTCAGGTACAGCGTCTCCACGGCGACGCGCGCCCCGAATCGCGCGCGGAGAACGGACGCAAGCTGCGTCAGCGCCAGCGACGGAAGGGAGAGCGACGCGAACGGCATGTTGACCAGAACCACTCGAAACGTTTGCTCGCCCATGATGCGCACTCTTTCGCTACCAGTTTGGAAACAGCCCGCTGGCGCTGCACGCCCGCGGGCCGCCCGCAGCCTTGTACTCTCCCATGGCCAGGTCCCTTGTCCAGCCCTTGAACAGCACGGGGCTCGACGCGGGATGAAACGGCAGGATATCCGAATAGCCGGGGATCACCACCTGCACGACGGGGAAGTCGACGCCGGGCTCGGTCAGGTCGACCACAACAAGATCCTTGTCCAGCAGCCGGCAGATGTTCTTCGCCCGCTCAATATCCTCCAGGCAATCGCCGCAAGGCGTTCCCGCACTAAACGGGATTTTCGGGCCTTCCGTGAGAAAGCCGGCCTCCGGATACGGAATGTAGCCAAACCAGAAGAGGGGCAGGAAATTGTCCGCGCCGCCCGCCGGACAAAGAAGCTGCTCGTAGTCGCGCGGCCCGGCCTCCCGGCGCCTGCCCAGCTGGCAGACCTGGACGTACTCGGTGAGGCAGCTCATCAGCGCGGCCTCCCGGTCAAAGGAGGAGGCGACCTTCAGGAGGTGGTGCGCCTGCAGTTCGGGCGGAACACGATGATTGACGAAGTACACGCCGACGCAGGGCAGCGCCCCGCCAAAGGAAAGATCCTTCACATACAGGTCCGTGTCCTGACCGCGCAAAAAGTCGATCTGATTCCTCAGCGTAGAGTTGGCGATCGATTCGATGTCAAAGGAAGGCGCCACCATCCTGTTCTTGACGGCCGTGATCGCGGCGCGGCGCTCGAAGACCTCGTGGACGCCCTGGACGATGGCTTCCTCCAGGCAGTTGCCCGCAGCCACTCCGTTCGTGCCACTTATGAAGTGGACGTATTCGAGGGGAACCTTGAGCTCCCGCCCGCTCATCAGCGAGCAGCCATCCACCCAATGCCGCGCGGCTTCCAAAGCCTTGAGCTTGTCCAGGGCGCGCGGCGTTACCGTGGCCACGTGGGAGAGCAGGTCCTCGATGCGCAGCGCGTCGGGCACATCGTCCTGGCGCGCTGTCACGCCGTCGGCCAGCGCGCGGCGGCGCCGCAGCGCCAGCCACTCCGCGCCCTCGGCCAGCGCGCTGGCCTTGCAGAGCGCCGGCGACGCCCCCTTCCCCATGGGCGGAAAATCCAGCTCTTCCACGAGCAGCGCGCCCCAGTAGAGGGACTCGGCGACCTTTTCCTCCACGTACCGGTAGGGATGCTTCGCTCCAAGGGCGGCCTCCAGCCGGGCCACGGTATCCTCCGGCCTGGCGCAGCGCCCATGGGCAATCCGCGGCGCGCTTTTCAGGTTCATCTGCATGGTTCGCTCAGGCTGGTGCATCCGCGTCGCCAAGGCCGGTTACGGAAGGGTGGGCGCCGCACAGGGGGCAGTCCACGTTCTTCTGCACGCGGACCTCGCGGAACTTCATGGCCAGGGCGTCATACCGCAGGAGCCGGTCCGTCAGGAGGCTCCCGATCCGCAGGCAGTACTTGACGGCCTCGGTGGCCTGGAGGGTTCCCATGACACCCGGCAGAGCTCCGAGCACGCCGACCTCGGCGCTGGACGGCACCGCGCCCGGCGGAGGCGGCCCGCCGAAGACGCAGCGGAAGCAGGTTGTCTGGCCGGGGATCACGGTCATGGCCTGGCCGTCGAACCCGAGCACGGCGGCGTGGGAATAGGGCTTGCGCGCAAAATGGCAGGCATCCGCGATGAGGTACTTGGACCGGAAAGTATCCGTTGCATCGACAATAAAATCATAGCGGCCGATGATGTCCAGCGCGTTGGCCGGGGTCAGTCGCTCCGCGTGCATTTCGACGTGCAGGTCGGGCTCGAACGCCTGCAGCGCGGCCTTGGCCTGATGCACCTTGAGTTTCTGCACATCGGCTGCGCGGTACAGGATCTGGCGCTGCAGGTTGCTGATGTCGACCGTGTCATCATCCACAAGCCCGAGCGTTCCAATGCCCGCCGCGGCCAGATACAGCGCCGCGGGGGAACCGAGCCCGCCCGCCCCCACCACCAGCACGCGGCTGCGCGACAGCTGCGCCTGGCCCGCCTCGCCAACCTGCGCGAGCGCGATGTTCCGCGCATACCGCTGCTTTTGCCGGGCGTTCAGACTCATGGCGAATCCCTACCCTCCCGCGATGGCGGAGACGATGTCAATCTCAGCGTCCGGCGCCAGCGGGGTGTCCAGGCCCTGCAGCGTTCGCACATCCATGCCGTTGACAAAGATGGCGACGAACCTGAGCGGGCGGCCCTGTTCGTCGCACAGCGCCCGCCGGATCCCGCGGTGCCGCGCCTCCAGGTCATTGAGCACCGCACCGAGGGTCGCCCCCGAAGCAGGGGATTCGGCCAGGCCGCCGGTGAGGCCGCGCAGGGCGGTGGGTATCCGGATCATGATGCTCATCGCTCGCTCCTTCTCCGCACAGGACAGAGTGCCGTAAGAACAACGGGCCGGATTATGCCACCATCCCGTCCGGCGGTCACGGACGATTCTCGGCGACCACGAGGCAAGGGCGCTATGCAACGAAGTAGAAGCTCACCCACGAGGCGCAATCGCACTTGCTTGGGACGGCCAACTTCGGTGGAGGAGCCCGGGAACCGGCACCTGGGCCGCAACCCTCTTTCCCATCTTTCTGCAACCGGCGCGCGCAAAGCGATAAGAGTTCACGGCCAAGCAACGCTGCCGCACGATTCTCTGCTCGCCCGCTCTGCCCCCGGAAAGGCTCCTATCGTTCTCCACGAAGCATTCCACGCCTCATTGCGTCGGGAAAGATGACGTTGATGGACGTGTTGGAGACGATCTGGTCGATGCAGCCGGCGAACGCGGCGGATTCCGCCTCTGAGTGCCCCATGGCCAGGGCAAGGTCGAAGTATTCCTGTCTGCGCTCATTCTCAAGCATGGATGCCAGGACAACGATGTTGCTCTTGATGATTGAGCCTCCTCTTGGCTTATCTCTAGATACATTTTCGGCGGCGGCCAACTCTTTGAGCGCAACGGTTTCATTGAGAACCGCCACCATCCTGTTGAACTCCTCCTGTTGCGCCGGGTCCAGCCGGGATGTATTCCTGTGCGCGAAGTAGTTGGTGGCCCGGCGCATGCTATCCGCGACCTGCTGCCGGGCGTAGAGGCGGCGCACCTCCGATTCCTCCCGCCGCCGCTCCATGTCTTCCCGCATCTGTGCGGTGATGGCGGCTTGCTGCGCAACCTCGACATCGGACGGGGGCTCGTCGCTCGATGGTTCATCCACCGCGCTGTTATTCGTCTCCGGCTGCTGAGGATCGGCGTTACGATAGACGGCGGCGGGGTCCCGCGGCGTTGCGGCACCTTCCGCAGGAGCCGGCAGCGCGACAACGCGGGCCCATTCCCTCTCGAAGTGCAACGCCCTGTTCCGGTAGTAGACTGCCAGGGACGATAGTAGCAGCAGGGCGACGACGGCCAGTCCTGTCAGGAAAAAGTGTCTTGCACGCATGGTCCTTCTCCTTCCGTGATCGGGTTCATGATCTACTTGCAGGCGCCTATTCTGTCAACATAGCAATTCGCATTATGGCCGTTCATCCCAATCCACAGCCCGCGTAAAGCGGGCTCTACCTCAAGGCCTTTTTCACAGTAGAGCCCGCTTTACGCGGGCTATTCCGCCATAATGCGAATTGCTGCTGTCAACAGAATTGCAGCAGTTTCGCCTGGGCCGCCTCCCTGGTCGATGTCCCTATGGCTTTGCGTTTCCGTTCCTGCCGAAAAGAGGCGGCAGGGGACGGAAGCCACATTGCGAATGCTGAACTGCCGGGGTGGCAAACTGGTCCAGCCGCCCCCTACGCCGCACTTCTCCTTGTCTTTCCGCCCCCAACACGCCACTCTACCTCCTTAATGCGCAACACGAAGACAACACCCCGCAGGCCAGTCGCCGGTGTTGAACGGGCTACCGTGTCGCGGGGAAGCTGCAAATGCCATTGTCCGGGGTTTTACCCCAATGGGTGAGGATTGTATGACCGAAGAACAGATTGCGGGAGAACAGTATTCGATCTTCTTCACCAAGCAGCCCATCCTCAACGCCAAGCGCAGCATCTGGGGGTATGAGTTGTTGGGAGCTGAGATGAAAGGAAACCTCTACGAGGTCTTTCCTCAGCAGGAGAGTGCGGCGGGGTTGTGCTCCAGCACCTATCAAGGGCTGCAGGAGGCTATGAATCGTGGCAAGAAGATTATGATAGGGTTTGATGATATGAGCATACTGGCTGGACTCCCGCAAGCCCTGCCGGCCGCTTATGGCGTTGTGCACGTGCTGCCTGGTTTTCGTATAACAGGGCTCGGCAACGCTCTGCAAGGGCTTCGCCGTGAAGGCTACCAGATCATGGTTGAGGCCATCCCGGGCCAGCAGCTCCCCGCCGAAATCTGCATCCAGGCAGACATCATCGGCTTTGATTTCAGCTCGGGAAGGCCTGACCCGGAAGCTTTGGACCAGATAGAAAAGTATCCGGCGCTGAGGCTGGCACGCGGAGTCAAAACCCTGGAGCAGTTCCAGGCCACGCGGGATATGGGTTTCGCCCTTTTCCAAGGAGCCTTTTTCAAAGAGCCCGAATGCTTACGCGACCGCAAGCTTGGTTCCAACGAGGTTGCCAGGCTGAATCTCTTTCGTCTCATGGAAAAGGAAGAGGTGGACATAAAGGACCTAGCCGCCGCCATACGCTCCGATGTATCCGTCAGCTTTCGCCTGCTCTCCTTTCTCAACAGTGCCTCGTTCGGTTTTCGACAGAACATTCAATCCATCGACCAGGCCATCATTCTGCTTGGCTGGCTTAAGCTCAAAAGCTGGCTGCGAGCCGTGCTGCTGGTCGACATGACCGGGAAGGAAGAGGTCCCGCAGGAACTGGCAGCTCTCTCGCTGCAGCGCGGCAGGTTCTTTGAGTTGTTGGCTACTGAATATGACTATTGGGGATTCAATCCGAGCACACTCTTCCTGGTGGGTCTGTTTTCCCTTATGGACGCTATCCTGGGCATGCCTATGGAGAACGTGGTGGAAATGCTGCCGCTCGAAGCCAAGCTCAAAGTGGCGCTGAAACGCGATACGGACAGTGAGTACCGGCCACTCTTCGAACTCCTCGATTGCCTGGAGGATGCGGACTGGGTAGAGCTTGCAGCCCTGACCCAGAAGTTGTGCCTCGATCTTGGCTCGGTCAAGGAGGCCTTCGCCGCCTCCCGTAACTGGGCAGACAGCCTTTTCGCGTCACGCAGCTAAAACGCTCAGCTCAAAGCCACTACTTGTCCAGCGGCTGTATGCCCCAGATGTTTTCAGCATACTCCATCACCGCACGATCACTGGAAAACTTACCCATGTTGGCGGTGTTAAGAATGGTTTTTCGCGTCCATTCGTCTTTGTTTTCGAAGAGTGCGTCCACGCGCTCCTGTGCCTCGATGTAGCTCCTGTAGTCGGCAAGAAGCAGGAAATAGTCCCCGCGATGCAGGAGTGCATCGACTATAGGCGCGAAGAGGTGCGGCTCAGCGGGTGAGAACAGGCCGGTGGCCACCTGGTCTATGACCCGCTTGAGCTCCGGATCGCTCTCGTAGATACGATACGGCGCGTAGCCGGTGCGTCGCAGGTAATCCACCTCTTCTGTCTTGAGTCCAAAAAGGAAGAAATTCTCAAGGCCTACTTCTTCCATAATCTCCACGTTGGCCCCATCGAGAGTGCCGATGGTGAGCGCCCCGTTGAGAGCAAACTTCATATTTCCAGTGCCGGAAGCCTCCATGCCGGCTGTGGATATTTGCTCGGAGAGGTCAGCGGCTGGAATGACTTTCTCTGCCTGAGAAATGCAATAGTTGGGCAGGAAGAGCAGCCGCAGGCGGCCCCCTATATCCGGGTCATTGTTGACCACTTCCGCCACGGCGTTGAAGAGCCTGATGATGAGTTTTGCCTGGAAATAGGCGGGGGCCGCCTTGCCCCCGATCATCACGGTGCGCGATGTGAAAAAAGCGCCGGGGTTATCCTTGATGCGGTTGTAGCGCGTGATGACGTGCAAAATGTTTAAAAGCTGCCGCTTGTACTCATGCATCCGTTTGAACTGGCAGTCGAACAGGGTTCGCGGGTTGATCCCCATGCCTATCCTGCGCAGCACGTAACGGGCCAGGCGCTTCTTGTTCTCCATTTTGGCCTCGGCAAACTTCTGGCGGAAATGCGGGTCTTCGGCCAGGGGAATAAGCGCTTTGAGCCGGGCCAGATCGCAAATCCACTCTGGCCCGATAACCTCGGTGATCAGCTTGGAGAGCGCCGGGTTGGCCTGCAGGAGCCAACGGCGAGGCGTCACCCCGTTGGTGATGTTTCTGAATTTGCCGGGATAGAACTGATGGAAGTCGGCAAACAGGCTCGCCTTGAGGATGTCAGAATGGAGGGCGGCTACTCCATTGACCGAATGGCTGCCGACAATGGCGAGGTGGGCCATGCGCACACAGCGTTCATGCCCCTCCCGGATGATCGACATTCGACCTAGGCGGTCTTTATCCCCTGGATACCTGGAGGCAACTTCCTGCAGAAACCGGTGGTTGATTTCATAGATGATTTCAAGATGTCGTGGCAATAGCCGACCGACAAGCTCGACCGCCCAGGTTTCCAGGGCCTCAGGAAGCACGGTGTGATTCGTGTAGGCAAAGGTTTTGGTGCAGATGGCCCAGGCCGTGTCCCAGGAAAGCCCTTCCAGGTCCAAAAGAATCCGCATGAGTTCCGCGATGGCGATGGACGGGTGAGTGTCATTGAGCTGCACAGCTACGTGGTCGGAAAAGGCGAGCATTGAGCTGTGCTGTTTTCTATGCCGGCGCATAATGTCTTGGAAGGTCGCGGCAACAAGAAAGTACTGCTGCTTCAAGCGCAGTTCCTTGCCGGCCATCTCCTTGTCGCCGGGATAGAGGACCTTCGTAATGTTCTCGCTCATCACCTTGTCGTGCATGGCCCCTGAGTAGTCGCCCCGATTGAAGATTCCGAGATTGAAGTCGCGGCTCGACTGTGCCGCCCAGAGCCGCATGTTGGTGACATGGTTGCCGCCGTATCCGGGAATCAGGATATCGTTGGGGATGGCCATGACATTCTCGGCATCCACCCAGCGGTAGCGCAGGTTGCCGTCGTCGTCGTGGTACGCCTCGCTGCGGCCGTAGAAGTTGATTTCGTAGAGATGCTCCCGCCTGACGATCTCCCAGGGGCTGCCCTGTCTCCGCCAGTTGTCACAGCTCTCTTCCTGGCAGCCGTTGACGATGTTCTGATAGAAGATGCCATAGTCGTAGAGAATGCCATAGCCATAACCTGGAATCTTCAAGCTCGCCATGGAGTCAAGATAGCACGAGGCGAGCCGCCCGAGGCCGCCATTGCCAAGTCCGGCGTCCCCTTCGACCTCTTCCAGATCCTCGAGAGCGAGGCCCTGTCCCTCAAGGACTTCCCGGCAGCCCTGGTCCATGCGCATGTTGGTGAGGTAGTTCATCAGAAATCTGCCGGGCAGGAATTCGAGCGACAGATAGTAGACCCGTTTTGTCATGCTGTCGTAATAGTCGCGCTGGGTGTTGAGCCACATCCTGATGAGTCGATCGCGGATGCTGTAGGCCAGCCCATTGTAGTAGTGAAACTTGTTGCGCCCGTAGACCTCATTGCCAAGATTGGAAATAATGTGGCGGTGGATGTCGTCGACCAGTGTGCCAAGGCTCTGTTTCTGCTCCATGGTCAGGTCTGTTTCCTGCTTTTGCGTGCCAATCTCTTTCTCTTGCATAGAAGATCCTCTGCGTCGTGCTCTGGCTGTGGCTGCGGGCTACCGGGAGAAATGGTTCAAGGAAGCTACAGATGGACGTGATGTCACAACCTGCGACCACTCAACATACTTGGAATCGCAGGCGATGCCACTTCCACGGTCCATCAGATAGAAGGGGATGGCTGCACCCATCAGGGGGGAACGCCTGACAAAGCATATTCTTGTCTGATCTGCCGCGAGAGGAGCGGCCATTTCTACGCCGTGTCGGGCTCGATTGAGATTCATCGAAGAACATCCGACCAAGAACTGGCAACCAACAAGCAGCATCCCCACTGTCAGCAACTGTACGTCCTTCATGCCTTTCACGTTCCGCTGAGTTTATGTCGATCAGAATCGTGTAATATTAGACCGAATGCCTCTGCCGTGCAATTGTTCGTTTCTGCGCCCCGGCTTTCTTTCAGCACTACCGTCCGCCGCCTCAGAGCGTCTTGGCCGCGAGCACTTCCGCCGCTGTAGCCCCGTTCCCTGCAGCCAGCAGCGGCGCCTTGGCCATGATCACGTTGAGCGCATGCGTTGTGCTGCCACAAATGCCGGCGAATGAATTTGCTCGCATGCGTGCCATACGCAACCACATATGACAACCCAAAGAAACGAAACGACCGACGGGCGTGTGCGCAGCGTTTACCGCGCCGTGAATATGTGATAGGGTGCCCTCATGAAAGCACCTTTGCGTCCAGCCGCCGGGCGGCTCATCCGGTTTCTCGCGGTCCCCCTCCTCGCCGCCCTGCTGTTCTCCTGCGCGACGGTGCCGGAGATCGGACGGAGGCAGCTCCTGATCGTCAGCCCCGCCGATGAATCGCGGATGGGGCTCACCGAATTTCAAAAACTCAAGCAGTCCACTCCGGTCAGTCAGGATGCGGCGGCGAACGCCCTGGTGCAGAGGGCGGGCCGGCGCATCGCCGCCGTCTCGCCGCTGCCCGGCGCACAGTGGGAGTTCGTGGTGTTCGATGAGCCAAAGACGGCGAACGCTTTCTGCCTGCCCGGCGGCAAAGTCGGCGTTTACACGGGCATTCTGCCGGTCACCCGGGATGAGGACGGGCTGGCGACGGTCATCGGGCACGAGGTGGCGCACGCCGTGGCGCGGCACGGCGGCGAGCGGATGTCCGAAGGGCTGCTCATCGAGTTCGGCGGGCTGCTTCTCAACGAGGCCATGCAGAAGAACACCGAGAAGACGCGCGCGCTCACCATGCAGTCCTACGGGCTTGGCACGACCGTGGGGCTCATGCTGCCCCACTCCCGGCAGCAGGAACTGGAAGCCGACCACCTAGGGCTTATCTACATGGCGCGCGCCGGATACGACCCGCGGCAGGCCATCGCGTTCTGGAAGCGCTTCGCCGATTATGCCGCCGGGCAGGGCGGGCGCCCGCTCGCGTTCCTGAGCACCCACCCGTTGGACAAAGCCCGCATCGCCCAGCTGGAAAGCGAACTGCCGCAGGCGCTCGCGGAATACCAAAAGGCCGGCGGCCCACTGTGATCAGCAAGGCACACACCGCGCGACCGTGCCCGCTCCGTGCTGCACCGGCGGCCACGCGCCGGCGCCGCCCGGCCCCGGCCTGCGGAGGCGCCCACCCATGAACCTGCCGGCCGCTTTGCGCTCGCCCAAGCGCTGGTCGCCATACGCCGCCGGCGCTTTCTTCTGCGTCTGGGCCGCGGCGCACAGCTACGCCCTGACGGCAACGCAAAACGGGTCTATCCGCTTCTTTCTAACCGCCGCGCTGAGCCTGCTGATCCTGCTCCGCGCAAAGAAGAAGGGCGAGCTTTCCCGCGCGCCGCTGCGGCTCCTGCTCCCCGCCCTTCTTTGCGGAGCGGGGCTGGCGATCGCCGGCATCGTGTTCTCCATCCACCAGATCGAATGGATAGGGATTCTGCTGGTGCTGTACGCGTGCCTGCGCTGGGGGCTTCCGGAGCCTTATGGCCCCGATGTATTCCGCGCGCTGTTCCTGCTCTACTGGGCGCACCCGCTGCCCGGCGCAATCTTCGGCCCCCTGCAGCTCGCGATGCAAGAGCTGTCCGTGCGGGGCAGCGAGTGGCTGCTGCACCTGTTCAACGTGCGCGTGTGGGCCGACGGGCTGGTCCTGCGCACGGGCTACAACACCTTCGAGATTCCCGAGTGGTGCAGCGGGCTGCGGACGGCGACGACGCTGTTCCTGCTGGCCTGGGGCCTGGGCGTCCTGCGCCGCCTGCTCTGGTTCGAAGCCGCTCTGCTCGTCGCCGCCGGGCTGGCCCAGGCCCTGGCGCTCAATATCGTGCGCATTTCCGCAATGGTCACGCTTGCGCCCAAAACCGCCGACCCGTCCGGCTTTGCGTTTCTGCACAACACCGGCGGCTTCGTGCTGGTCGCCGCCGTGTTCCTTGTCGCCGTGGAAGCGGGCCTGCTGCGCCGGTGGCAGGAGCGCCGCGCGGCGCGGCGCGCCGACTACGCGCCGGGGCTCCTCGCGGTGCTCACCGAACTTCCCCTCGTCTGGTCACGCCTGATCCGGAATGCGGGCGTCCTCGCCGCCGCGCTGCTCCTCGCGCTCCTCGCCGGGCTGCTCGCATACAAAAGCAGGCCCGAGCACCGGATCAACATGATTCGCGGCGCGGCGGTCGCGCTGCTCGACTCGAAGCACCTGCCGGAGGCCGAGCGCGCAGCGCGCCTCGTGCTCGCCGCCACCCCGGGGGACGATGAATGGCGCCTCACATTGATCCGGATGCTCCTGCTCCGCGGCAAGAACGCCGAGGCGCTTCGCGAGATCAGCCTGATGCCGGCCCGCGGCGATGTGCAGCGCTCGCAGCTCGACATCCTGCGCGCGTACGCGCTGATGGGCATGAAAGAGTTCGACGAAGCCGCGGCTGTCGTGGCACAGCTTCCCGGGGAGCCGAAGCGCAATGAGCCGCGCGTCGCCATCATCCTCGCCGAAATAGCGGCGCGCACAAAGAAGCCGGCGCAGGTCGCCGAGCACGTTGTGGTGGCTGCGCGCTGGAGGCCCAACGACAGCCGCATCCGCGAGCTGTATCCCTACCTCGGCACGAACCGGATGTGGGACGCCATCGCTCGCTCGGACTCTCGCGAGCCCTACACCATCCCCCTGCAGGCTTTTGCCGCCATGGAAGCCTACATGAACCTGAACAGGCTCGACCGCCTTTCGGATATCGCCCTGGAGGCGTATCGGCAGTGGCCCGAGGATCCGCGCATTCTAGAGCCCCTGTTTCTGCTTGCGCTGAGAGAGGGGGCCGGCGCATGGGAAGAGCGATTTGCCACCCATCTGCGCCGCTGCGCGCAGGCCGGGCCTGCTGCGGAGGCGCTGCTGCGCGGGTTCGACAAGTGCTTCCAGCTGGCCCGGCCCGATCTTGCCTGGCAGCTCTACGACCGGCTTAGCGCCGCCGATCCATCCAACCCGAGCCTTCTGCTGCAGGTGGCACAATACGGCAACGTGTGGTTCACGTTTCGAAGGCAGTTTCTCGGCCTGAGCGCTTCGCTGCCGGCCGAAACAATCGACCTGCGGCCGCAGTTCCTTCTCGGCGCACAGCTGCCTGCGTGGCGCGCCGCCTGCGCGCGCGTGCCGCTTGGCAAGGAGCTGTCCCAGCCCGACCTCACAGCGACGCGCAAGCGGATCCTGGATCAGGCGCTGGAGGAATTCAAGCGGCGCGACGCGGCGGGGCAGCTTTCCGTTGCCTGCCAATACGACTACGTAACCGCGCTGGAGGCGTCGCTCCACACGGAGGAGGCGCGGGCGCTGCTCCAGCAAATCGAAGAGGTGCATCCCGAGCGCGCCGGGAACAGCCGCCTGCTGCTGTCCGAAATCCAGGAGCGCAAGCAGGACTGGCCGGCCGTCTATGAGACGCTGCGCGACTATGCGGAATCCCCCGACCCGCAGCTGAACGGCCTGCTGCGCCTGTGCCGCGCGCAGCGGGAGCTGCGGCTGGGCCTGGCCGCCATGTTCACCGCACGCGACGCCGCCCGCCGCTTCCCCGGGTCCGGCCAGGCGCTGCTCACATTGAGCGAGACGCTCATTCGCTTCGACTCCCACGAAGAGGCCCTGCTCTCCATGGGCCGGTCCCCCGCCTGGCTCCAGCGGGAGCAGACGGTTCGCGAGGCGGAATGCCTGTGGGCCACCCAGCGCTTCAAGGAGGCGGAAGAGGTGCGGCGCATGGCGTCGCTGCCGAACTTCCCGCAGGTGGCGCCGGCGATTCAGCGCCTCGTTCCCCCGCCCGCCGAGCTGGCGCTGCTGTGGCACCGCGTGCTGCTGCCGGCGCAGCGCGATTTCGACGACAACGCCCTGCGCCTGCGGAAGAATCTGAGCCAGGCGCGCAGCCCCTTCCTGAGCAGCATGATGCAGCTCTGGCTGGATTGCTACGCCGCCCGTGGCAAAGGGCCCGCCGCCGATATCTCGCGATGGGAGAGCGCGGGGCGCGACCGGATCGAGAAGGCCACTGCGCTCAACCAGCTCTCCTTGCTCCTGTGCCACGCTGAGAAGCTCCCGGAGGCGCGCGCCGCCGCGGAGGCTGCGGCGCGCTGCCTGCCCGAAATGCCTCTTTCCTGGCGGATCCTGCTGAGCCTTTCCGGCGCGGATATGGACGTCGTCCGCCGCGCGCGGGCCGCCTGCCCGCAAGACTCCGAGCTGTGGCTGGCAGAACTGGTGGCCTCCACGCAAACCAACGCCGTGAGGGGCGCGGAGGGCGGCGGGAGCAACGGCGATGCAATCCCCCGCAACGAGCCGGCCGTGCAGCGCTTTCTCGCGCAGTCCTTCAAGGCGCCCGCGCCGGAGTTCTCGCCCGTGGCCATCGCGCGGGCCGGGGAATACCTCTTCCGCTTCGGCATGTACGAGGCCGCCAGCCAGGCCGCGCACGAGGCTATTCTCCAGGCGCGGAGCTACCTTCCGGCCTACGTTTTGGGCGTGCGCTGCGCGCTGCAGAAGCAGGACAAGAACGCCGCCCTGCAATGCGTGCAGCAGGCCATCAATGCGTCCCTCGATCCGCCGCAGCTCTTCTACGAGAAGTATGTGCGCATCCGGAGTAGCGCGCAGCCTATCGCCACGGATTCCGACATGGTCAACGCCTTGCGAAACCTGCGCCGCCTGGATCCGAAGAATCCGCTGTGGGCTGAAATGCTCGGATATGTTTCGCACAAGCTCAGCGGCGTGGAAATGGTGCATGTCCTGTTCGAAATGACCGCCGCCATCGAGGGGGGGGCAACCCGCGCCACGCCGTATGTGATCGCGTCCGAGGCGGCCCGCTATATCGGCAACATGGGGCGTGCGGAAGATCTGCTCCGGGAGGGCCTGGCCAAGAACCCGGACAATCTGGCGCTGCTTAACAACCTCACGTACCTGCTGGGATCCGAGAGCAACACGGTGGAGCAGGCCCTGCAGCTTCTGCCCGGGCTCTTGCAGCGCGCGCCGGACGACCTCGCCGTTCTGGATACGGCCGCCGTGACGTACCTCACGGCGGCAAACCATGATCGCGCCACGGAGCTGCTGGACCGCATGGAATCGCTCGCGGAACGAGGCACGGCGTTCTGGTTCCGCGCGCGGACGCACCGCGCCGAAATGCTGATTGCCCGGCGCCAGAGAGCTGAAGCCGAGCTCCTGCTGGAAGACCTCCAGAAGACGACCCTCGGCATACCCTCCGAAGATGTTATGACGGCGACCTCGCTGCTCGACGGTTTGAAATCCTCAGGAAAGGGCAACAGGGCGCCAGCACGCAAGCCCTCAAAAGCCCTTCCGGAAAAATCGAACGCGACCTACCAGAGCGTGCCGGCGGACTTCGTGCCTGCGCGGCAGCTGGAGTAGCCAGTGAGCGGTCCGGGGTCCGCTTGACCCGTCGATCAGGACGTCTGCAGCGGCGCTTCGGCCGGATCTTTCTTCAGCCTCCTGCGCAGCGAGAAGGCGGCCGAGACCAAGGCTGCGCCCAGCAGCATCGTCTCGCCCGGCTCGGGCACCATCAGGCGGAAGTTGTCCAGACCGTAATCTTGCGCGCTGTCCGTGTTGCGCCGGATGTAAACACCTATCCAGTCGATGGACGCCAAGTCATTGACAAACTGCTCCTGCGAGCCACCTCCGTAGTTCCAGTCCAGATAGCTGACAAACGATGGCCCGACCAGATGCGTCCAGACGCCCGTGGACATCCCGGCTGTTTGCGAATCGTACGCCGTCGCCCGCCACACCGCAGGGTTGTTGGTGGATTGCCAGCGAATCTGAACATATTGCGGCGCGACGTCCTCCGCGTAGAAATCGAATTCCACCCACACGCCGCCCCAATTGCCCGCGAAGAACGTTGCTGCCGGCGTCCGGGTCAGCGCAGACCATTCTGATCCTGAATCCCCCTCCAGCGTATCCGTGGGATCAAAGCTTATCCGCAGGTAGCCTGAGGCATCCACTCCGCCCGTCAATGGGCTAGAAAGGCTCACCCACGACTGGCTTTCCGTCCAGCCGCCGCCCGATCCGTCGTCCCACGTCTCCTCAGCGACCATAATGCTGGCCGGGGCAGAGCCAGCGGCGAGCGCGAGCAGAGCGACGATCGCGGGTAGAAGCCATCTCCCCTTCGGCAGTATACCGGCCGATGGAACCTGAAGGCTTCCGGGCTGTGAACTGTTAGGCAACGTGTGCATCCGCGCGTCTTTGTACATCCCGCCTGGCTGATGGACTCAAGCGAGCCCTACAGGTTGTGTACGGGAAAGGTGAATACGATGAGAAGCGCCTGTCGGGCGACCTGCGGAAACTCCGCGCAACGGTTCTCCCGGAAGAGAACGCGGAAGAGAACGTTTGGCTCCGTGCCTCTGTGTCTCCGTCGTGCATCTTTATAAGACTACAATCTATGGGGGTTACCTGAGTCAATCATCCACCTAGATTGTACATTACGGCGCTTATTGTGCGCCAGAACCAATGTAGCACCCCTTCAGGGCGCGCGGAATCTAACTTCTTCTTCTCTTCCCGGCGATTCTCGCCGGGCTACGATGTAGCCGCCCTTCAGGCGGCGCGCTTCGCTCAAAAGATAGCCCTGCGGATCGCTATAGGCCCACTCTCGACTGAACAGCCTACAGCCTAAGCCGCTTCATCCCTGGCGACCCCATACCCTCAACCGTTGCGTGCATTTGCCGCAAACTCGCGCACCACTATGTGAGAATGGGGCTCCCTGCGCCCTTGCGGCGCAGGAGCCGGAATTCAGGCACCTGCCGCACAAGGCGGCAGGGAGCCGGTCCTTCGTCAACGAAACTATTTAATGGCCGGGGTAATATGTCAAACGCCGCCTTGAAAGTGCTCTTCTTCAGCCGTTCTCAAAATGGCCTCAAAATGACCGTTCACTTCGCCTTCTTCCGGCGGGACTGCGGAATATGCGCACACAATGAACACCTCGCACAAGTCATCGCTCCCGTCCAACAGCTATCAACCTATTCTCCATTAACCTGTTGCGCATATATATGCACCATGGCACGACAAATGCTAATGGTACAATAGCATCCTAAGACGCGACAGAACAGGAACGCAGCGTCATGGTGGAACTTTGCGCGAAGGGCTGCAACATGGTCACAGAATGAACGTGTAGCACTCGCAAGCGATTTCATATAGAAGCGCGCGCAGCCTGTGGGCGGTCTGTTGGTTACGCTCAGACAGGAGTCATGGCGCGATAATTGATACTTCTTGCACATGGCAGAACAGAAGGGTTGAACATGGAAACGGCGGAGCAACTGAAGCAATTGAAGGAAGCATTCGAGGCTGCAAGGGACGACGCCGACGACGCTGCTGCCGCCAATGTTGCCTGTTCCATCCGGGACACTGACCGTGAAGCTACCCATGCCGCATTTGAAGCCGCTGTGGACAAGCTGATAGTCGCCCGCGACACCTATCGAGCCGCCTTGGGGCTCTGAATCATGAGCGTAAAGAAGATACTGATAGCCGAGGACGACGTCATGATGCGCCGTATGTACTCCACCATATTCGCCCGTCACCGCACCCCGTATTGCGCCGAGGTTGTCGAGGATGGCACTCGGGCCATCGCCCTGATTGAACGTACGGAATACGATCTGGTCATTACCGATTTGAGCATGCCGGTTGTTGACGGACGCAGTCTATATCTGCTGGCCCAACAAGTCTGCACAAAGGAGTACCGCAATGCGCCGCCTTTCCTATTTTGTTCAGCGGTGACTACAGCGCTCGACACGGTTGCGGAATTCTGCGGTAGCTATGCCAATCGCCTGATGCTTAAGCCCTTTTCATTGGCCCAGCTGAGCGGGATTGTCCACGAGATGACAGCCAATAACTAACAATGTGAACAGCACGGAGGTCGTGAAGAAATCGTCTCGGTGACTTGCAATAGATCGTGGACGAGAACGAAAGACGACTACGAGGACGGTGCAGGCTGAGTCACTGCGCATCCAACACCTCGCGGACCTTGCGAGCGAGAACGTCGCGGCCGAAAGGCTTGGCCAGGAACGGCATGCCCTCCTCCAACACGCCCTCTTGTGCTATCACGTCGGCTGTGTAGCCGGACATGAAAAGCCGCTTGATGGCCGGGCGAAGTGCGCACATCTGCAAGGCCAGGTCTCTGCCGCTCATGCCCGGCATGATGATGTCGGTGATCAACAGGTGGATCTCGCCGACATGCTCCGCGGCCAGATGCAGGGCTTTGCCGGGATCTTCCGCAACAAGCACCGTGTAGCCAAGCTTCTTCATCGCTCTCTGTATGGTGACACGGACGGATTCCTCATCCTCAACCAGCAGCAACGTCTCGCTGCCGCGAGGCGATTTGGCCGACGGCCCGGCCACTGGCGCGACGGAGACCTGCGCGGCACACCGGGGCAAGTGAATCTTGAACG
>CAYRKB010000006.1:56909-63226 GCA_964424705.1 uncultured Victivallales bacterium | reverse complement strand
ATCACCCCTATTTTCAGCCTACGACCATGAGAATGATTTTCGCCGTACTCATCCTCCACGCTCCACGCTCCACGCTCCTCCCGCCCCGCTCCTCCCGCCCCGCGGAGAGCCGCTGACGTGGACGAACGATGCGGCGCGCCACAAGCTGGTCGTCCGCCTGCCAAAGCGCATCGCCGCGGGCCAGACGTTCACGCTCGCCACGCGCGTGCGGTTCGCGCCCTCCGATTCGATTCTCGAGGGAATCTACAAGGACACCACGCCGCCGGGCTGTCCCCAGCAGTACATGTCGCAGTGCCAGCAGTGGGGCTTCCAGCGCATCCTGCCCGTGTTCGACGACTGCACAGCGAAGTGCACGATGATTACGACCCTGGAAGCGGACGCGCGCTACACGCACCTGATCTCCAACGGCAACATCTCCAAGGCCCTGAACCCGGGCGGCAAGCCCGTGCCGAAGCCCGGCGACCCCGCGCGCCAGGTGATCACGTACGAGAATTTCATCCCCATGCCGCCCTATCTGTTCATCGCCTGCGCGGGGACGTGGGATGCGGTCGAGGACGAGGTCGTGTACCCGTCCGGCCGCCGCGTGAAGCTGGAGTACCTCGTTCCGCCCGGCCGCGCGGCGGGCGCGGCGCTGCCGATGAAGATCCTGAAGGAGTCCGTCCTCTGGCAGGGCCGCACGCAGAACTACGAATACGCCCGCGACGTGTACCGCACGATCTGCATGGAAAAGTCGGACTACGGCGGCATGGAGAACGTCGGCAACACCACGATCATCACCGAGGCGGCCCTCATCGACGAGTGGATCGGCGACCGGCGCATCGAATACGCGCACGGCGTGATCGTGCACGAGTTCGAGCACAGCCAGTGCGGCAGCGACGTGACCATGGAGACCCCGTTCGACATGTGGCTGAACGAGGCCTACACGGTGGACGTCGAACGGGAGTTCAGCAGCACGCTGTTCAACCCCGTGTGCCTGCGCCTTGACGCCATGGACGTCATCCGCAGCCCTCTGGGCGGCCCCCTCGTGCAGGAGGATGCGGGCCACGCGGGCCGCATCGTGCGCAAGGGATTCGACACCTCGCACGACCTGGTCGATGGCATCACCTACACCAAGGGCGCGGAAGTGATCCGCATGCTGCGGCTCATCATCGGGCCGAAATCCTTCCGGCGCGGGGCGGACCTGTATTTCGCCCGATACAACGGGACCAACGCCAACAGCGACCAGTTTCTCGCCTGCTTCGAGGAGGTGAGCGGCCGAAATCTCACGCAGTTCAAACGGCAGTGGCTGTTCTCAGCCGGCTATCCGCGCATCACGGCGGCGTGGTCCTACGACGACGCCGCGCGGCGGCTGCGCATGGACTTCCGCCAGGCGCGCAGCGGACGCGGCGGCCCTTTCCATGTCCCGGTCGACATGGCGGCCGTCGCAGCCGATGGGCGCGACATCCAGGGCACGGCGCGCGTGGTGGAGATCACCGGCAAGCGGCTGCAGGTGGAACTGGACTGCCCCGCCCCGCCAGCCTTTGTCTCGCTCAACCGGGACGGCTCGTTCTACGGCACGTTCCGGACCCGGGGCGAAACGCGCGGCATGCTCGTCGCGCAGATCCGCACGGACCCCGACCTCTACAGCCGGGTCGAGGCGCTGCGCCGCCTCACGGACCGCCAGCGCATCCGCCTGCTGCGGGATGCGGATGCCCGGATCAGCCCCGCGTGGATCGCCGTCTTCGGCGAGGTGCTGCGCGACCGGTCCCTGCCGCCCGCAGTGCGGTCGCACCTGCTGCGGATCGACGAGCTCTCCCTGGAGCGAAAGTACGTCCCCTGCTACCGCGAGCGCTACGCGGCGCGGCGGCGCCTGCAGGCGGCGATCGCCACGCGCGACCTGGCCACGCTCGTGAGCGAGTTCGACGCGGTCGACACGTACCGCAGGGCGGACGACCCGCGCGCAGGGCTGGACGAGCGCAAACTCAAGGCCGCCCTGCTCCGACTCATCGTGGAGGCCGGCACGCCGGAGGCGTACCGCATCGCGGAGGAGCACTTCCGGCGCGCCTGGAACGTGTCGGACAAACTGGCGGCGATTGCCTGCATCAGCGCGAGCTGCCACCCTGTCCGCCGCGACCTGCTGCGGGCAGGCCTGGAGCTCTGGAAGGACCACCTCGGCCCCTATTCCAGCTACCTGCAGACGGTGGGCGCCGGCATCCACGACGACGTCTTCGATATGATTGCGGAGGAGGAGCAGCGGCCCTGTTTCCGCAGCGCGCATCCCTCCCACGTCCGCTCGCTGTATATGCCGATGGCCTCCAACAACAAGATGCTCTGGACCGATCGCGGCCTGCAATGGATGGAGGATACGATCGTGCGGCTGTCGGGGGTCAACCCGATGATCCCGTCGCGCATGATCGAGTGCTTCCAGATGGTGGACAAACTCGCGGCCGACCTGAAACCCAAGGTGGTCGCCGCGCTGGAGAACATCGTGCGGCGCCTGGAGGGGGTCGACGCCGCATCCGTCACGGGCAGGGCCAGGAGCTACCTGCAAAGCGAGGAGAGAGGGGGGCGCTCTTGAAGCTGTTGATCGCCGGAGCGAAGGGACAGCTCGGGCACGACTGCCTGGACGTACTGCGCGGCCGCCACGAGCTGCTGGGGCTCGACCTGCCCGAGCTCGACATCGCGGACGCCGGCTCCGTGGCAGGCGCGCTGGACCGATTCCCGGCCCATGTCATTGTCAACTGCGCCGCCTACACCAAGGTGGATGCCGCGGAGACGGAGCGCGACGCCGCCTGGCGGGTGAACGTCGAGGGGGCCCGCGCGCTGGGCGAAGCGGCGGCGCGGCGGGGCTGCCGCGTCATTCACATTTCGACGGACTACGTGTTCGACGGCCGCAAGCCCGTGCCACAGCCGTATGTCGAAAGCGATCCCACCGGTCCGCAGTGTCACTATGGAGTGACGAAGCTGGCGGGCGAAATCGCGCTGCAGAAGACAGGCGCTCGCTGCGCCATCCTGCGCACCGCATGGCTCTACGGAGCCCACGGGCCGAACTTCCTCAAGACCATGCTGCGGCTGGCTGTGAAGCACCCCGGCAAGCCAATTCGCGTGGTGGCCGACCAGCATGGCTCCGCGACGTGGTCCTGGCGGCTGGCGCAGCAGATCGCGGCGATCATCGAAGCCGATGCGGAAGGGCTGTTCCACGCCACCGCCGAGGGCCACGGCACGTGGTTCGAGCTGGCGGGCTTCTTCCTGCAGCAGATGGGCGTGCCGCACGAGGTCACGGCCATCACCACGGCTGACTACCCCACCCCGGCCCGGCGGCCGGCCAACTCGATCCTGGAAAACGCGCGCTTGAAGACGGCAGGGCTGAACGGTATGGTGCCCTGGCAGGTGGATGTCGCGGAATTCGTGCGTCGCTACCGGGACCGGCTGGGCGAGGAAGCGAAGTGAAGAAAGAAGCTGCCATGGAAAACCTGTTGGTCACCGGCGGGTGCGGTTTTATCGGGGCGAACTTCATCCGGTACCTGCTCACGGAGTCGGGCTTCAAGGGCAGGATCATCAACCTCGACAAGCTGACGTACGCCGGGAACCCGCTGAGCCTTGAGGACCTGGCGGCGCAGTTCCCGGACCGCTACGCGTTCGCGAAGGCCGACATCTGCGACCGCGACGCGGCGGGCCGCATCATGGACCAGTACGAGGTGGACGCGATCGGCCAGTTTGCCGCCGAATCGCACGTGGACCGCTCGATCGTGCGCCCGGACGACTTCATCCAGTCCAACATCGTAGGCACGTACACGCTGCTGCAGCTCGCGCGCGAGCGGGCGGCGCGCCTCAAGCTGTTCCATCACATCAGCACGGACGAGGTGTTTGGCAGCCTCGGCGCGACAGGCCTGTTCACCGAAGACACGCCCTACCATCCCAACAGCCCCTATTCCGCGTCCAAAGCCTCGTCCGATCACCTCGTCAGCGCGTACCACGAGACCTACGGGCTGCCGGTGACAACCTCGAACTGCTCCAATAACTACGGGCCGTACCAGTTCCCGGAGAAGCTCGTCCCGCTCATCATCATGAACGCAACGGAGGGCAAGCCGCTGCCCGTCTACGGGGACGGAAAGAACGTCCGCGACTGGCTGTTCGTGCGGGACCATTGCGCCGCCATCTGGCGCATCATGCAGGCCGGGCGGCGCGGCCAGACGTACAACGTCGGCGGACGGAACGAAATGCAGAACATCGCCGTGGTGCAGATCATCTGCGACCTGCTCGACGAGATGCTGCCGGCCCTCCCCGGCGGAAAGAGCCGGCGCGAGTTGGTCACGTATGTCAAGGACCGGCCGGGGCACGACCGCCGCTATGCGATCGACTGCTCAAAGATCGAGCGCGAGCTCGGGTGGCGGCCGGATGAATCGTTCGAGACAGGAATGCGCAAGACCGTGCGCTGGTACCTCGACCATCACACGTGGGTGGATGGCGTCCGCAGCGGCGCGTACCAGCAGTGGATCCAATCGCACTACGGAGCATAAGGAAGCCTATGCCACTGAAATGTGAAACCACGTCCCTGCCCGGCGTGCTCCTGCTCACGCCGGACGTGTTCAAGGACGCGCGCGGCTTCTTTATGGAGACCTACAACCGCCGCAAATACGTCGAGGCGGGGCTGGACCGGGTTTTTATCCAGGACAACTACTCCCACTCCTGCCGGCATACGCTGCGCGGGCTTCATTTCCAGGTGAAGCACCCGCAGGGCAAGCTCGTGTCCGTCGTGTGGGGCACAATCTTTGATGTCGCGGTGGATATCCGGGCCGGCTCGCCGACCTTCGGGCAGTGGGTCGGGCAGATCCTGTCGGACGAGAATCGCTGCCAGCTTTACATTCCGGAGGGGTTTGCCCACGGGTTCTGCGTGCTGAGCGACAAGGCGGACGTGCTGTACAAGTGCACCGACCTCTACGACGCGCAGGACGATCGCGGCGTCCTGTGGTCCGACCCCGGCATCGGCATCCAGTGGCCGGTGTCCGCCCCCCTGATCTCGGAGAAGGACGGCCGGCTCCCTCCTCTGGGGCGGATCGCCAGCGACCAATTGCCGGCGTATGCGGGGGCGCGCCCGGACTAGCGGACGGACCGGCCCCTCTGCGCCGTTCTTGACTTTTGCGGCGTGAGCACGGACTATAACCCCCCTTTTACAACGCAGGAGGTAGACATGGCCAAGAAGGTTGCCGACAGGTCGAAGGGCGGATGGGTCGGGTATCGCCCGGAACTCAAGATTCTTGACTGCACGGTCCGCGACGGCGGGCTGATCAATGACCACCACTTCGACGACGATTTCGTGCGCAGCGTGTACAAGGCCGACCTGGCGGCAGGCGTTGACTATTGCGAGCTCGGCTACAAGGCGTCGGACAAGATCTTCTCTCCCGCCAGCAACGGGAAGTGGAAGTTCTGCAAGGAAGATGACCTGCGCCGCATCGTCGGCGATAAGCCATCGCCGGATCTCAAGATCACCGTCATGGCGGACGTGGAGCGCACGGATTACCATACTGACGTGCTGCCCCGCGAGAAGAGCGTCATCTCCACCATCCGGATCGCGTTCTACATTCACCAGGTCCCGGCCGCGCTCGACATGGCGAAGGACGCCGCCGACAAGGGCTATGAGACGATGATGCAGCTCATGGCCAGCTCGACCGTCAACGACCGTGACATGCGCGACGCGCTCAAGGTGATCGCGAAGAGCCCCACGCAGGCGGTCTATCTCGTCGACAGCTACGGCGCTCTCTATTCCGAGCAGGTTCGCGACTATGTCCGCATGTACCTCGACGCGATGGAGGGCACGAACATCGAGGTCGGGTTCCACGGCCACAATAACCAGCAGCTGGCGTTCGCGAACACCATCGAGGCCATCATTGCCGGCGCCAATCGCGTGGACACGACAATCTGCGGCATCGGGCGCGGAGCTGGCAATTGCCCGATGGAGCTGATGATCGGCTTCCTGCACAACCCGAAGTTCAAGCTGCGCCCGGTGCTCGAAGCCTGCCGCGACGTGGTGCAGCCTCTGTCAAAGAAGATGCACTGGGGCTACAGCATTCCGTACGCGATCGCCGGGCAGCTGAACCAGCATCCCCGGGCCGCGATCGAATGGCACGCGGGCAAGACGGTGGACGACTGCGTCGCCTTCCATGACCTCGCGATTGCGGAAGACTAGCAAGGATGCCCCATGCGGCGCGCTTTCGGAATGGCTCCGTCCATCGTGGCGCCGGCCTTTGCGCTCTGCATCCTGCTCACCCCGGCATGCCGGAAGCCTGATCCTGCGGCGGCCGCGGGCGGCACGCGCGTCGTATCCCTGGCGCCAAGCA
>CAYRKB010000006.1:4553-56899 GCA_964424705.1 uncultured Victivallales bacterium | reverse complement strand
TGGTCACTTCGGGGCTGGGGCAGCGCTTCCCCCGCGACCTGGTGGTCGGCCGGACGTCCGCCTGCGGTTATCCGCCTGTCGTCGTGGCGAAAACTCCGGTGATCGGCGGCTTCGGGACGCCATCGCTCGAGCTCCTCATCGCCGCCCGCCCCACGCTCGTGCTCGACGTGGACCTCGCGGACGAGGCCCTCGGCGCGCAGCTGAAGTCGGCCGGGCTGCGGCGCGAGCACATCCGCTGCCGTGGCCTCGCCGACATCCCTGAGGCGCTGCTGCAAGCCGGCGCCCTGCTGCACCGGGAGGAGGCCGCCCGCCGCCTGGCCGACTCGCTGCGCGCGCAGATCGAGGCCCTTCGCCGCGCGAGCGAAGGCGGCACCAACCGGCCGTCGGTCTACGTGGAAATCTGGAACGACCCGCTGACCACCGTGGGCCGCGGCACGTTCATCTCCGACCTCGTGGCGCTGGCGGGCGGCCGCAATATCGGCGACGAAGTGGCGCGCGAATACTTCACCGTCTCGGACGAATGGGTTCTCGCGCAAAATCCCGACGTCATCCTGTGCTTCTACACGGGAAATGACGCTGGCGTGCGAGAGCAGGTGCTAAAGCGCTTCGGCTGGCAGCATCTCGACGCCGTGCGCCGCGGCGCGGTGTATGCGGGCTTCGACAACAACGTCGTGCTCCGGCCCGGCCCGCGCGTGCTGGACGGCGTCAAGGCCATCCGGGACGCCCTTGCGGCAGGAGCTCGCCAATGAGACGCTCCCCGCTGTTTCTGCTCCTTCTTGCGGCAGGCGGCCTCTGCATCCTCGTCGCCTGCCTTTTCTTCGGGGCGTCCGACATCGGGTGGAGAGAGCTCTTCGCTCCCCAGGGGCAGACCATTCTGGCGCTGCGCGCCAGCCGCGTGGCGACGGGCTTTGTCGTCGGGGCGGCGCTCGCCTGCGCCGGCGTCGTCCTGCAGGCTCTTCTGCGCAACCCGCTGGCCGATCCCTACGTGCTTGGCGTCAGCAGCGGCGCCGGGCTGGGCGCGGCGGCTGCCATCCTGGGCGGCCTCACCCTGCACAGCGCGTTCGCCCTTCCCGGCGCCGCCTTCGTGGCCTCCGCCCTGACGCTCGCCGCGGTGTATGCCATCGCCTCGGACGGCGGAACCCCCTCGGTCTACGGCCTCATCCTCGGCGGCGTGATCGTCAGCTCCGTCTGTTCCAGCATCCTCATGTTCCTCATCACCATGGCTCCGTCGGAAGGCATGCACAACGTGATGTGGTGGCTGCTCGGCAATCTCCAGCCCGCGACGCCGGAGCTCCTGGCAATCTGCGCCGCTCTCATTCTGGCCGGATGCGCAGGGGCCTGGCTCCTCTCGGGGCACCTCAATGCCATGACCCTCGGGACCGAGACGGCGCATCACGTGGGCGTGCGCACGGGGTTGACCGTGACCCTGGGGCTGACGCTGGCAACGGTCATTACGGCGGCCGCCGTCGGACTGGCGGGGCTCATCGGCTTTGTCGGGCTCATCGTGCCCCACGTCATGCGCAGCCTGGTCGGGCCCGACCACCGCCGCCTGATCCCGGCCGCCGCGCTCTGCGGCGGCGTCTTCCTGGCGCTGTGTGATGCCCTTGCCCGCACAATCCTGGCCCCGATCGAGATTCCCGTGGGCGTTATCACCGCTGCGTTTGGCGGCCCATTTTTCCTCCTGATCCTCCGGCACAGGCGGAAGCAGGGCTGGTTCGGGTGAGAAGCTGTAGGCCATTGGCAGAAACAGAACCGCAGATTGACGAACCGCAGAATAAGGTACAAACAGACGGAAATGCACAGCGCTCCTGACATCCTGCAGCCTGATGGCCTTCCGCCGGCATCCCCCGGGATGCCGGCAGAAACGGCATTGGAACTGAAACATGTGACGGCGGGCTACCGGCATGCGCCGGTTATCCGCGACGTCAGCTTCGCCCTGCCGCAAGGATGCATCGCGGCGCTGATCGGGCCCAACGGGGCGGGCAAGACCACGCTGCTGCGCGCGATCACCGGCCTCCTGCCACCCCTTGCCGGCTCGCTCCAGCTCTTTGGCACCGACGTCTCCCGTCTCTCCCCGGCCGAGCGGGCGCGCCTGGTCGGCGTCGTGCCGCAGGACATGGAAGTACCCATGGCGTTCACGGTCGGCGAGATCGTCATGATGGGCCGCACCGCCGCCATCCGCCCCTGGCACGCGCCGTCCGCGGAAGACCGCCGCATGGTCGAGCGCGCGATGGCATACACCGACGTGATCGACCTGAAGGACCGCCGCTTCACCGAGATGAGCGGCGGCGAGCGGCAGCGCGCCGTGATCGCCATGGTCCTCGCCCAGCAGCCCCGGATTATCCTGATGGACGAGCCGACCTCGCACCTCGACATGAACCATCGCATGGAGGTCATGCAGATCGTCGAGCGGATGAACCGCGAGCAGGGCGTGACGGTGCTGATCGTGAGCCACGACCTCAACCTCGCCGCGGAATTCTGCAGCCGGCTTCTGCTCGTCGACGGCGGCACGCTGGCCGCCGACGGCACTCCCCAGGAAGTGCTCACCGAGGACCAGCTGCGCCGCGTGTACCATTGCGACGTGCGCGTGCAGGTGAGCCCGGCCAGCGGCGCCGTACTGGTCCTTCCCGCGCCCAGGCCGGCGGCGACCCACACCGGCCGCGGCATCCACATCCACGTCATCGCGGGCGGAGGCTGCGGAGAGGAAATCCTGCGGAGGCTGCTGTTGCAGGATTACACGCTGACCTGCGGCGTGGTCAACGAGGGCGACAGCGACGCCATCGCGGCGGCGGCCATGGGCATTCCCGCCGCGCTGGAAAAGCCGTTCTCGCCGATGGGCGCGGCGGCGCTCGCGCAGGCGCGCACAATGGTCGCCCGGTGCGACGCCGTCGTGGTCAGCGCCGTTCCCTTCGGGCCGGGCAACTGCGCCAACCTGGAGCTGGCCGGCGATGCGCGCAGGCTGAACAAGCCCGTGTTCCTGATGGACGGCATCGCCACACGGGACTACACGCCCACCCGCGCCGCAGCAGCCCTTGCGGCGCGCCTTGCCGCCGACGGCGCGCAGACCTGCCGCGACGTCGCACACCTCGCCAGCTGCCTGCCCGCCCGCCGCGCGTAGCCCGGCCCGCAGGCGCCTACACGCTCGACCCGCGCCAGCCCAGTTTGCGGCGCAGCACGTCGAAGTAGCTGTATCCGGGCAGGTGAATGAACCGCACGCCGCAGGCGCTGCGGCGGATGGCCACACGGTCCCCCGCGGCGAGACTTACGCCAGGCTGGCCGTCCGCGGCCAGGACGAGCGGGCCGTCCGCCTTCTCGACCGTGACGACGATCTCCGCGCCGTCCGGCACAACAAGCGGGCGGGAGCTCAGCGAGTGCGGGCAGATCAGGCTGATGACAAACACCGGGGAATCCGGCGCCAGGATCGGGCCGCCGGAAGACATCGAATGCCCCGTGCTGCCCGTGGGCGTGGCCACGATCAGCCCGTCGCACACGTACGACGTCACGCGGTCGCCGCCCACGGAGACGTTCAGCGTCACCACGCGCGGCGTTGCGCCGCGCGCCACGACGATATCGTTCAGCGCGCGGTAAAAGGCGATCTGATGCGCCCCGCGCGCCACCGAGCACTCCGCGATGCTTCGCTCGCTGGTGGTGTAGCGATCCTGCGCCAGGCACTCAAGCGCGTGCTCCAGCGACTCCTCCGCGACGCTCGTCAGGAAGCCGAGGCTGCCCAGGTTCACGCCGATAACCGGCCTGTCGCGGCCTTCCAGAAGGCGCATGACCCGCAGCATCGTGCCGTCGCCCCCGAGCGCGACCATCGCGTCGACCTGGTCCGCCAGGTCTCCGGCGCACGCCGTCAATTCGCCCTTCACCAGCGCCGCGGCGTCCGCGTCCGCCTTGAGGACCAGCCCCAGCTCGCGGGCTTTCCGGACGAGCCGCAGCAGGACATCCCGCGCCCGGTCTTTTGAACAGTTTGCCACAATGCCCAGGGTCTTCATTCTGTGCCTCCGTCCGCACTCTCTGCCTGCCCCGCCTTCTTCCAGCACGCCAGAAACTCCACGTTGCCCGCCGGCCCCCGCAGCGGAGATTCGCAGAAGCCGATCCACGCCAGGCCCAGCGCCCCGGTGCCGAAGCGCCGGATCTCCTCCACCACCGCCGCCCGCACTGCGGGATCGCGCACGACGCCGCCGCGCTCGATCTGCGCCCGGCCCGCTTCAAACTGCGGCTTGATCAGCGTCACCACGACCGCGTCGTTCGCGAGCGCCGCGATCACGGCCGGCAGCACCTTCGTCAGCGAGATGAAAGAGACATCGACCACCGCGGCCGCCGGCTTTTCCGGAAGATCGCCCGGCTGCAGGTACCGCGCGTTGAACTCCTCCCGCACGACCACGCGCGGGTCGTTACGCAGCTTCCAGTGCAGCTGGCCTTTCCCAACGTCCACGGCATACACGCGCGCCGCGCCATGCTGCAGCAGGCAATCGGTAAAGCCGCCGGTGGACGACCCCACGTCGAGACACACCTTCCCGGCCACGTCCAGCCCGAATGCGGCGAACGCGCCTTCGAGCTTCTCGCCGCCGCGGCTCACGAATCGCGGCGGCGCCGCAAGAACAATGGCGGCGTCCGGCGCAAAGCAGTGCCCGGCGCGGGTCTCGCGCTGGCCGTCCACCGTCACCTGCCCCGCCTGAATAAGCCGCTGCGCCTTCTCCCGGCTTTCGGCAAGCCCGCGCCCGGTAAGAAGCACATCCAGTCGCTCACGGGCCATGGCGCGGGCTCCTCAGATTCGATTCGCCCCGAGCTCGCGGCGGATCGCATCCGCGACCGCCTCCGCCGTAAGGCCGAACTGCGCCATCAGCAGGCCCGGCGCGCCCTGCGGCACAAAAGAATCCGGCCACCCGAAGCGCAGCACGCGTCCGGCATAGCGCTGCGCGGCCAGGTCCTCCGCGACGGAGCTGCCAAAGCCCCCGGCCAACACGCCGTTCTCCATCGTGGCGAAGACCGCCGCTTCCTGCGCCTGCGCGCGCAGCAGCGAGGTGTCCAGGGGACGAATAAAGCGGGCATTGACGACGCCTGCGTCAACGCCCTCCTTCTGCAGAAGGAGCGCGGCCTTCTCCGCCGCGGGAACCATGTCGCCCAGCGCCCAGATCTGCGCCGCGCGCCCCGGCCGCACCACTTCCGCCGCGCCGACCTGCAGCTCGCTGTATTCCTGCGGCAGCGCGGCGCCCGTGCCCGACCCGCGCGGGTAGCGGATGACGACAGGCCGGTGCAGGCGCGCCGCCGTGTACAGCATGTTGGCCAGCTCAGGCTCGTCGCGCGGCTGCATGAAGACGAGGCCGGGCACACAGCGCAGCAGCGCAATATCGAACACCCCGTGATGCGTGGGCCCGTCATCCCCCACGATGCCGGCCCGGTCCAGGCAGAGCACGACCGGCAGATTCTGCAGGCAGATGTCATGGATCATGCAATCCACCAGCCGCTGGGAGAACGTGGAATACACGGCGTAGAACGGCAGCGCTCCCGCGGCCGCCAGGCCCGCGGCAAAGAGCCCGGCATGCTCCTCCGCAATGCCGACATCAAAGAAGCGGCCCGGAAATTTCGCCTTAAAGCCCTGGAGCCCGGTCCCCGCGCACATGCCCGCCGTGATCGCCACGATGCGCGAATCCTGCGCAGCAAGCCGCTCCACGGTCCGGCCGAAAACCTGCGAGTATGTGACGCGCGGCGGGGCGCTGTTCTGGAGCCCGGTTTCGATCTCGAACGCGCACGTGCCGTGCCACTTCTCGGGGTCCTCCTCGGCGAAAGGATAGCCGTAGCCCTTCGTCGTCGCGACATGCAGAACAATCGGCTTTTCCGAATCGCGCGCGATGGTCAGGGCGTCGACGAGCGCCGCCAGGTTATGCCCGTCAATCGGCCCGATGTAGCGCAGCCCGAACTCCTCGAAGATCATGCTGTCGAGGAACAGGCTCTTGATGGCCTCCTCCATGCGGTAGTAGGCCCGCCGCATCCAGCCCAGGCGCAGGCGCCGGACGGCTACGTTCTCGATCGACTTCTTCCAGCGGTTGTAGCGCGGGGCGGAGAGCAGCCCCCCCAGGTACCGGGACAGGGAGCCCACGTTCGCCGAGATGGACATTTCGTTGTCGTTAAGGATCACGATCAGGCGCGGGGTCGTCCCGGCCACGTTGTTGAGCGCCTCGAACGAGGAACCGCACGACGCGGACGCGTCGCCGATCACGGCGATCACATGCTCGCTGCCGCCGCGGCGGTCCCGCGCAACCGCCATGCCGAGCGCGGCGGACAGGGCCGTGCCCGCGTGCCCGGCGCCATAGGCGTCGTACGGGCTCTCATCCCGCCTGAGGAACCCCGAGATGCCGCCCGGCTGACGCAGGGAGCCGAACCGCTGCCTGCGGTCCGTCAGAATCTTGTACGCGTAGCACTGGTGGCTGACGTCCCAGGTCATCTTGTCCTGCGACACGTCGAACACCTTCAGCATCGCCGCGGTGAGCTCAACCACGCCCAGGTTGGCGCCAAGGTGCCCCCCCGTGCGGCTGACGGTCTCGATGATCAGGGAGCGCGTCTCCTTCGCCACGTCTCCGAGCTGGGCAAGCGTGAGACCGCGGATGTCGCCGGGCAGGTCAAGAGTGTCGAGTATGCTGTCCACGCGTGGGAGTATAGCGCACGATACCCCGGGCCGCAACCCTCTCGCCGCTTTCAGCAAGTCCTTGCCAAACCGCAGCAAGCGCGGGTACAAAGTTGCCGTGCGCGGGTCCTCCAGCTCCCGGCACCGGAGATGCCCATGGCAGTTGCAGTGCGAATCGAGAGTCTGAACAAGGCCTTCGGGCCGACGCGCGCCGTCGACCAGGTCAGCCTGGCCATCGAGCCGGGCGAGCTATTCTTCCTGCTTGGGCCGAGCGGGTGCGGAAAGACGACCCTGCTGCGCTGCATCGCGGGCTTCTGCGAGCCGGACAGCGGCGCCATCCGGCTGGGGGACCGGGATATCACGCGCGTTCCGCCGCACCTGCGCGACACCGGGATGGTATTCCAGAGCTATGCGTTGTGGCCGCACATGAGCGTCGCGGAGAACGTGGCGTTCGGCCTCGAGATGCGCCGCCTGCCGAAAAGCGAAATCAGCAAGCGCGTGGCGGAAGTGCTTGCGACGGTGAAGCTGACCGACCGGGCTTCGCACAAGCCGAACCAGCTTTCCGGCGGGCAGCAGCAGCGCGTCGCCCTGGCGCGCGCGCTGGTCGTCCACCCGCAGTGCCTCCTTCTCGACGAGCCGCTCTCGAACCTTGATGCCAAGCTGCGGCTCGAGATGCGCGCGGAAATACGGCGCATCTGCAAGGAAGCAGGGCTCACGGCGATTTACGTGACGCACGACCAGAAGGAAGCGCTTTCCATCGCCGACCGGCTGGCTATTTTCAACGGCGGGCAGGTCCAGCAGGTCGGGACGCCGCAGGAGGTGTACCGGCGCCCGCGCACGGCCTTCGTCGCGGGGTTTATCGGGGAAACGAACTTCCTGCAGGGCACAGTCGGGGATCGGGCGGGCGGGCTCATCGTGATCGAAACGCCCGTGGGCAGAATCCATAGCGCCCGGGCGCCGGACGGCCCGCTGCCGGCGGGGACGACTGTAACCGTGTCAATCCGCCCGGAGGTGCTGCGCCTCCACCAGGCTCCCGCCGGCGCGACGAACCTGTTTGGCGGCACTCTGCACCACAGCATGTACCTCGGGGAAATGGCCCAGCACCAGGTCAGTCTGCCGCGACGCACGGGCGGCGCGCCCGGCGGGGAGATCACGTTCAAGGCGTTCGAACTCAGCCCGAAGACCGTGGCTCTGGACCGGATGGAAAAGACATCGGTCTGGATCGATCCGGCGGACGTGGTCGTGCTGCGAGAGTAGGCGCGCGTGCCGATCCGCGGCGGACCGGGGACAAAACTACTGTTTTGCGGACGCTCCGCAATTGCGCCTTGAACAGCATCCTGCACTTGCTGTAGCCTCCGTGGCTTTTGCGGGAGGATGTGAAGGGAAGGGAACAAGATGCACTTTGTAGTATGCATTAAGCAGGTGCCCAACACGGCAGACGTACGAATCAACCCTGAGACGAATACGTTGATGCGTGAAGGGGTCGAGTCAATCATCAACCCGTTCGACATGTACGCCATCGAGGAGGCGCTGCGCCTCAAGACCAAGCTGGGCGGCAAAGTCACGGCGATCTGCATGGGCCCGCCCCAGGCCGATTCCGCCTTGCGCGAGGCTATCGCCATGGGCGTGGATGAGGGCGTGCTCCTTTCCGATCGAGCGTTCGCGGGAAGCGACACGTGGGCGACGAGCTACGCCATGGCGAGGGGGCTCCTCAAGATCGGCGACTTCGATCTCATCCTGTGCGGGAAGCAGGCGTCGGACGGCGATACGGCCCAGGTGGGGCCTGGCCTCGCCACCCATCTGAACCTGCCACAAATCACGTATGTGCGAAAGATCGAGCAGATCGATGAGACGCAGATCGTGGCGGAGCGCCTGCTCGAAAGCGGCTACGAAGTCGTGCAGTCTCCCCTGCCCTGCCTGCTCACGGTTGTGAAGGAGCTTAACGAGCCCCGCCTGCCGTCCCTCAAGGGCAAGATGGCGGCCAAGAAGGCGACCATCATCAAGTGGACCGCCGCCGACATCGGCGCGGAGCCGTCAAAGCTCGGGCTGGAGGGCTCGCCCACCAAGGTGGTCCGCATTTTCACGCCGGCGCCCCGCTCGGGCGGACAGATGCTGGCAGGGGAACCGGAGGATATGGTGAAACAGCTTGTAGAAAAACTGCGCGACGCCGTGGTCGGTGCAGCGTAACCGAGGGACGAAGTCATGGCAGATGAACCCATCAAGGTGCTCGTAGATAACTGCGTCGGCTGCACGTTGTGCGTGAAGGCCTGCCCGTTCGGGGCGATCAAGGTCGAAAACCGCCTCGCCAGCATCGACCTCACCAAGTGCACGCTCTGTGGCGCCTGCGTCGCGGCGTGCAAGTTTGAGGCCATCGATCTCAAGAAGTCTACCGCCGTCGCACGCGATTTGAGCGAATACAAGGATGTGTGGGTTTTTGCCGAGCAGGAAGACGGCCATATCCAGTCCGTCACCTACGAACTGCTGGGCGAGGGCCGCAAGCTCGCAGACCAGCTTAACATGAAGCTCTGCGCCGTCCTGCTGGGCTCTGACATTGCCGGCAAAGCGCAGGACCTGATCGCGCGCGGGGCCGACAGGGTGCTCGTGGTGGATCGACCGCAGCTGGCATATTTTCAGGACGAGCCCTATGCGGCCGTGCTGATCGATCTCGTCCAGCGGCTGAAGCCGAACATCCTGCTGTGCGGCGCGTCCACGGTCGGCCGCAGCCTGGTGGCGCGCGTCGCCGTGACAGTCCACGCCGGCCTCACGGCAGACTGCACGGGCCTGGCGATCGATCCGGAGACCAAGAACCTTCTCCAGACGCGCCCTGCGTTCGGAGGCAACATCATGGCGACCATCGTGGCGCCCAACCACCGCCCCCAGATGTCGACGGTGCGGCACAAGGTCATGAAAGAAGCGGTCGTGGACAGCGCCCGCAAGGGAGAAGTGGTTGCCGTCGAAATCGCCGAGATGCTGCTGGCATCGCGCACCAAGCGCCTGAAGATGGTGCCTGAAGCGGGCGCATCGGTGAACATTGCCGAGGCGAACATCATCGTGTCCGGCGGCCGGGGCATGCAGAAGCCCGAGCATTTCGCTTTACTCAACGAGCTGGCCGAGGTGGTCGGCGGGGCCATCGGCGCCTCCCGCGCAGCCGTGGATTCCGATTGGATCGCCTATTCGCATCAGGTCGGCCAGACCGGCAAGACCGTCTGCCCCAAGATCTATATCGCGTGCGGCATCAGCGGCCAGATTCAGCACCTCGCCGGCATGTCTTCCGCGGAAATCATCGTCGCGATCAATAAGGATCCGGACGCGCCGATCTTCAAGCACGCCACCTACGGTATTGTGGGCGACGCGCTGACGATCGTGCCTATGCTCACCCAGGCGCTCCGTAAAGCTCTCGGCAAGTGAGAAGGCCGGTCAAGGGCTCAATCTGTCGAGCAGCTTGAGGATTGCGTCGCCGTAGGCTTCGAGCTTGGCGGGGCCAATCCCCGGGATGCGCTCAAGGGCGGCCAGCGTGTCTGGCTGAGCCACGGCGATCGCCTTCAGCGTGCGGTCGCCGAAGACCGTGAAAGCCGGAGCGCCCCTTTGGCGGGCTTCTTCTTTGCGCCATTCCTTGAGCCCGTTCACAACCCTCTTCTCGCTGATGGACAGAACGCCGCCCGCGGCAGGCGCGGCAGGCGTCCGGCGCCGCGGACCGGCGGGCTGACGCGTACCCCGTGCGGAGCCGTGGTTTGGGTTCGCCAACGCGGCGATTGATCCCTCGCGGGTGGGCCAGCGGAGCGAAACCGATTCACGCCGCCAGGCAATATCGCGCCCGCGCTGCGTCAGGCTGGCGACATGGCAGGGGGCGGGCCCCAGCTCCATGGCGCCCAGACGAACCAGTTCGTCGAATACGCCCCGGAGATAGGCTGGCCGCTCGCCGGTCAGCGCCCCGTGGATCGGCACCTGATGCAGGTCGCAATCCGTTATTTCCCTGGCCTTTGATCCGGTCAGCACCGCAATCACAGTATTGCGCCCGAACCGCCCATCGAGGCGGCCCACGCAGCTCAACAGCTTCTGCACGACCAGCCACTCCGCCTCAGTCGGCGCCCGGGCCGGAATGGCGGCATCGAATCCGCAGTGGTCGCAATGGCCGCAGGCGGCCGTTGACTGGGCCGCTTCGCCGAAGTAATCGAGAATGAACCGGTGCCGGCATTCGCGGGCGTCCACGTAGCGCAGGATCAGCTCCAGCTTCCGCATGTCACGCTGTCTCTTCTCCTTCAGCGAGGGAAGGGCCTCGCGCAGGCGGCTTTCCTCGGCGCCTTCCACAAGGGCGGTGGTGTAGCAGCGCGCGCCGGGCCCGATCGCGCGGCGGATCAGCCCGGCGCGCTCGTACAGGCCCATGCAGGTGTGGACTGCGATCTTGTTGTCCGTCGCATGGATTTCGCCGGCCCATTCGTCGAGCGGGCGGGTCTGCGGGCCCTTGCGCAGGATGGCGCGCACCTCCCCCCACGCGCCGAGGACCACATCGGGGGCGGGATTGGAGCCATCCAGAAAGAACTCCTGCGTCCGCACGTCGGAATAGTTGTAGAGCAGCTCACAGTGCGCGAGGGCGCCGTCGCGCCCCGCGCGCCCCACCTCCTGGTAGTACGCCTCGACGCTGCCCGGAATGTCCCAGTGGATCACGCACCGAAGGTCGGCTCGGTCCACGCCCATGCCGAAGGCGTTGGTAGCGACGGCGACGGGCACTTCGCCGCCCATGAACCGCTCCTGCGCACGCTGGCGGATCTTGTCCTCGAGCCCCGCGTGGTAAACCACATGCTGGATCTTCTGCTCGCTTAGCAAAACGCCCACCCGCTCCACCTGTTTGCGCGTGCTGCAATAGATGATGCCGGTCGGGAATGCGGCTAGAACGCGCTCGATGCGCCGCAGCTTGTCGTCATGCGTGGCCACGCGGCTCACGACCAGGCGCAGGCTCTCGCGCCGGAACCCGCTTACGAACACGCGGGGCGCGGGACGGCCGTTCGCCCCGAGCGCGAGCTGCTTCACGATATCCCGCTGCACGTCGGGCGTGGCGGTGGCCGTCAGCGCCATGATGCGCGCCCGCGGCAGGGCCCGGACCGCTTCGCCCAGGCGCAGGTAGTCGGGACGGAAATCGTGCCCCCACTGACTGATGCAGTGAGCCTCGTCCACAGCCAGCAGCGAAATGTTCAGATCCCCGAGCAGTTCCCGAAAGTGCTCGTTGCGGAAGCGTTCCGGCGCCACGTAGACAAGCTTCGTGCGGCCTTGACGCAGGTCGCTCACGCGCGCAGCGACTTCCTCCATCGAGACCGAGGAGTTCAGGCAGGTGGCAGGCAGGCCGCGCTTCGCCAGGCCGTCAACCTGGTCCTTCATGAGCGAGATCAGCGGCGACACCACGAGGGTGATCCCCTCCATGAGCATGGCGGGCAGCTGGTAGCAGAGCGACTTACCCGCGCCGGTGGGCATGACCACCACCGCGTCCTGGCCCGCCAGAACGGCGTCAATCGGCTCGCGCTGGCCGGGATTGAAGCCACCGAACCCGAAATGTTGCGACAGCAGCGCGTCAAGTCTGACCCCAGTGGTATCCGGGGATGGGTTGTCTGTTCGAGTGGTCAGATTAAGCAGTCCTACTGCAGCGACTCCAGCGCGAGGAGGCTGTAGGCAGTCACCAGCACCGGGTCGTTCTCCGAATAGCGGCCTGAGTCATTTTGCCAGTAGCCGTGTCCCGTTTTCTCATCCACCCGCTGGATCTTGATCAGCTTCTTCGCCAGCTCCTCGCGCCAATTGAGAAGAGTGTTGCCCGTCTGCGGAATCACGTCGCGCCCGCTCGCGGAGAGGGAACGGCTCAAGATGTTGTAGAAGAAATAGACCCCGTCCGCGCCCATCCCGGGGTTTTCCTCCAGCGTCCAGTGCTTGGCCGCCCAGTCCATGGCCGACTTCACGCGCACGTCATCACGCCCCACGTTGGCGTAGATCAGGGCCAGCATGCCGGCGTATGTGATGCTGCCGTACGAACGGAACACGACCACGCCCTGCGCATTGGTGGTGGCGCCCGCCTTGGGATCGGTCGGATTGTAGAAGAACCCGCCTGCATTCTCATCGCCGGACTCGGGCTTGTTCTGCATGCGCTCGATGAACTTGACGGTCTCCGCCCAGTTGATATCCACGCGCGCCTCGCCCTTGGCCCGCACGTCCTCCACGTCCGCCGTCTGGTACATGGCTTCGGCCGCGTAGAAGGTATTCAGAAGATCCGTATACGCGCGCCCGGTGTCGCGGTCGTAGCCGAACCCGCCGTTGTAATTGTCGCCCCCGAAATGCTGCCCGCCCGCGAGGAATGCGCGCGCGCGGAGAATCACCGGCGCCAGCGCGGGATCCCGCAGCGCGTGCAGCGCGGTCATGCAGATGGCCGTGTTGTAGTTGCTCAGCCCGCCGCCCTTGCGGCCGGGCACGTCCCGGTAGATTCCGCCGTTGGTCTGCACGCAGGTCAGGATGTACTTCGCCGCCCTGGCGGCGACCGCCTTGCGGGCGGGCTCCTCGCTGCGGGCGAACGACCACAGGGCGAGCCCGGTGAGCGCCGGGTAGTCGGGGCTGGACCAGGAGCCGTCCGGCTTCTGCTGCGCCGCCAGCCAGTCCAGCCCGCGGTTCAGCGCAGCGCGCGTCTCGTTGGCAAGCGACTCGTTGAGCGGGCCGGCCGGCGGCTGCGCCGACACCAGGGCAGGCCCCTTCTCCACCGGCGCGCCCGAAACCACCGCGCATCCCGCCATCCACGCCGCCACCAGCCATCGCATTGCCTTCATCCCCATCTCCTTATTCAAGCGTCCCCTCACCTCGCAAGCTGCCGTTCAGGTGAACGATCCGGACGGCAAGAAGGTTCATTGTTTTCCTGGCTCTTTCACATTTCTCAAGCGTGCTGCACGGACCGGAACTTGATCCGGTGCGGCCGGTCCGCCTCATCGCCGAGCAGCTTGCGCCGGTACGCGTGGTAGTCGCTGTAGTTCCCCTCGAACCACGTCACCTTGCTCTCGCCTTCAAACGCCATGATGTGCGTGGCAACCCGGTCCAGGAACCAGCGGTCGTGGCTGATGACGATAGCGCACCCGCCGAAGCTCAGCAAAGCCTCCTCGAGCGAGCGCAGCGTCGCGATGTCGAGATCGTTCGTGGGCTCGTCAAGCAGCAGCAGGTTGCCGCCGCTCTTCAGCAGCTTGGCCAGGTGTACGCGGTTCCGCTCGCCGCCTGAGAGCTTGCCGACCTTCTTCTGCTGCTCCGTGCCGCGGAAGTTGAAGCGGCTGCAGTATGCGCGTCCGTTCATGGTCCGGCCGCCGAGGTCCACGGTATCCCGCCCGCCGGTGATTTCCTCATACACCGTGCTCTCCGCGCACAGCGCGTCGCGCAGCTGGTCCACGCACGAGATCACGACGCCTGCGCCCATGCGCAGCGCGCCAGCCCAGGGCTTTTCCTGCCCCAGCATGAGCCGGAAGAGCGTGGTCTTGCCGGCGCCGTTGCCGCCCATGATGCCCACGATGCCGCCCCGCGGCAGGTCGAAGTTCACGCCCTCCATAAGCACCCGGTCGCCATAGCCGAAGGACAGGTTTTCCGCGCGCACGACAAGGTCCCCGAGGCGGGGGCCGGGCGGAATCTGGATCCGCACATCCTCCTCGCGCGTATCCACGGTCTGACCCGCGAGCTCGTCGTAGCGCTTGATGCGCGCCAGATTCCGGGAATGGCGCGCGCCGGCGTTCATGCGGACCCACAGCAGCTCCTGCTCCAGCAGCTTGCGCCGCGACTGGGCCTGCTTCTGCTCCTGCGCCAGCAGCGCCTGCTTCTGTTCGAGCCAGCTCTCGTAATTGCCCTTGTAGGGATAGGCGCGGCCGGCGTCGAGCTCAAGGATCCACTCGGTCACGTTGTTAAGGAAGTAGCGGTCGTGGGTGACAACGACCAGCGTGCCCTTGAAGCGCTTGAGGAACTCTTCAACCCAGCCCACGGATTCGGCGTCAAGGTGGTTAGTGGGTTCATCGAGGAGCAGCACGTCCGGCCGCGAGATCAGCAGCCGGCAAAGCGCCACGCGGCGGCGCTCGCCGCCCGAGAGCGGGCCGATCTTCGCGTCGCCGGGCGGCAGGCGCAGGGCCTCCATGGCAACTTCCACATGGTGATCCAGCTCCCACAGGTCTTCTGCGTCGATCTTGTCCTGCAGGCGGCCAAGCTCCGCGTTCAGAGAATCCTCCTCGGCGGGCGGCATGTCCGTGCCCAGCAGGTCGCAGATCTCGTCGTAGCGCTTGAGCACGGCGCGCGAGGCAGCGACGCCCTCATCCACCACGGCCGCCACCGTCTTTTCGGGATCGAGCTGCGGCTCCTGCTCGAGGTAGCCGATCCGCACGCGGGGCGCCACGTAGACCTCCCCCATGTAATCTTTGTCCTGGCCGGCCATGATGCGCAGCAGCGTGCTCTTGCCCGAGCCGTTGGAGCCGATCACCCCGATGCGCGCGCCGAAGAAGAACGCCAGATTCACGTCCTCCAGGATGTTTGTGCGCCCCACCTGCTTGGTCAGGCGCTGCAGATTGAATGCATATTCTCCAGCCATGGCGTCTCCGATCCGTGCTAGCGCCCGTCTTCACGGGCGGCCGCAGAGCATGGCGCAGAGCACGCCCCGCGTCCAGCCGAAGTTTTAGCGCGACTTCTTGATTGCGCAGGCCGGCCGCCTGCGATAGATGTAGCGGCGGGAATACTCTTCACTCGGCACGGCGGGATTTGTTCATGGCTCACAGATTTTCCGAGCTCTGTCTGGCGCTTGGCAAGAGCGCAACCTTCGTGCGCCACGTGCAGCGCAGCTTGGACCTCCCGGCGCCCCCGCAGCCGGCAGGATACTCCGACGCGTATCTCAGTTTTCTCGAGAAGATCGTCTGGCTCCGCGCTTTCGGGATTTCGCTGGAGCGCATCGCGGAGCTGTTCGAGGCGGAAAAGAAAATCCTGCACTTCCTGCACGTCGACTCGCTCAGTGATTCGCCGACCTGGTATCTCGACGCATGCCGCCCGGCCAACGAGACGCCCATGTCTGAAACCCGGCTGCTGCTCACCGACAGCGACATCGGCCTCACGCCCGACTCGCGGGCGGTGCAGCACAGCCTGGATTTCGGCAAGCGCGACAAGGAGCTCTTCGGCGGCTCCGAGATGGGCGAGGATCTCAAGCTGATGGCCAAGCGCTACTGGGCCCTGCTGGACGGCATTGTGGAGACCATCAACCAGGAACAGATGATCCTCGAAAACGCCCTGGTCTGGTCGCGCCGCCTGCCCAAGCGCCGATGCTCGTGATTTGACTCACGGCCGCTGCAAAGGTATCCTTCCGGCATGAGCAGGAACGTTCTTCTGCAATATCGCGTTGTGACACGGCGGCTCGGGCGGGCCTGCATGGCGCTGCTCGCGGCCGGAAGCGCGTCGTGTGCGGCGGAACCTTCAAAGACGGTGAGCCAGGGCGCCCAGCCGGTCGCGCACAAGGAGGAAGTCATGATCAGGGAACACAAGAGCGGCGAATGGTCCCCCGCGCTGACGGACCAGGAAAAGGCGACGCTGTTCGCGATCGCCGAGGATACGCTCCGCTGGTGCGTGGACGGCGGGAGAGGCGTATTCGCGCTCAACAACTATACGCTGACCGACAAGCTGAAGGCGAAGACCGCCACATTTGTGACGTTGAAAGAACGCGATATGCTGCGCGGCTGCATCGGCTCGCTGGCGCCCGTCCGGCCTCTTTGCGAATCGGTCCGCGACAACGCAATCCAGGCGGCGCTGCATGATCCCCGCTTCAGCCCCGTTACGCCGCGCGAGCTCGCGGCGCTTGTCGTGCACGTATCCATCCTGAGCCCGATCCGCGCCATCGCTTCGCTGGACGAGTTCAAGCCGGGGGAGCACGGCATCATCTTCGAGAAAGGCGTGTACCGCGCGGTCTACCTTCCCGAGGTCGCCGTGGAGCAGGGATGGACGAAGGAGGAGACGCTCTCCTCCCTCTGCGAGAAGGCCGGCACCCGCCCTGATGCGTGGCGATCCGGCGCGGAGTTCAAGGTGTTCTCCAGCGTGGTACTGGAGAAGCAATGACCGGAATGTACGCGGACGCCTATCCCGTCAACCTCGAACGCTGGTGGATTGCCCGCGTCTGCCAGGAGCTGGAGGACGTTCATCCTGCGCGGGCCATCGCAAAGCTGGAGCCGTTCACGTCCCGCTTGAGCGACCTGTTCACCACCGATCGCGCCACAGGCTTCGCGGCGTACGCTGACGATCCGCGCGCGCTGCTGGCGTACGGCCTGTTCTTCTTCCCGCAGACCTTCACGCGCATGCGCTGCATCCTGCGCGAATGCACGGCGGGCGGCCGCGCGCTGGCGGCCGCCGGCCCCGGTCCGCTGCGCGTGCTGGACCTGGGCGCGGGCCTCGGCGCGGCCTCGCTCGCACTCGCCAGCCTCACCGGCCGCCCGCCGGCCAACGCCCGCCCGATCAGCCTGCTCGCAGTGGATCGATCCGAAGCGAGCCTGGCGGTCATGCGCGAGCTGTTCGGATCCCTGCGCCCCGCGCTGTGGCCGGCGGCCGAACTCACAACCGCCGTCGGCACGCTCCTCGCCTTGCCGCCTGCCGCCGCGGGCCCGTGGGATGTCATCCTGTGTTCGTTCGCCCTGAATGAAGCGCTTGAAGGCGGCCCCGCCGGCGCCGCGGAAGAGTGGCTGCAGCACACGCTTGACCATCTCGCGCCGGGCGGCACGCTGGTGCTATGCGAGCCGGCCCTGCGCCAGACGGCCGAGCGCATCGAGCGGCTGCGCGACAGCGCCGCGGCAAGCGGGCGCTTCCGCATCCTCGGGCCATGCCTCCATCAGGCGCCCTGCCCGCTGCGCCAGAAGGGCGAGGCGTGGTGCCATGAAGTGCGCCGCTGGAAAGCGCCGCCCTCCCTGCACTTCCTCAACCGGCATCTGTTCCGCAGCGTGCAGTTCCTGAAGTTCAGCTTCCTCGCGCTTTCGCGCGAAGCGCCCCCGGCAGCCGAAGCCGATTCCGCGCGGGCACGTCTGGTTGCCCCCATGAATGCACAGAAGGGGCGCTTCACCACGTGGGGCTGCGCTGCGGACGGGCAGATCCATCCGTACGAAGTCCAGACGCGCGGCTTGTCCTCCGCCGCTAAAAAAGAGCTCGCGGAAACAGAACGGGGCAGCCGCCTGCGCTGGCCAGATGTGCGGGTGCTGGGCGACGGGGCGACGCTCCGCGCCGCAGCAGCGCCCGTGGCGGAAGAGTAGAACGGAAGGGCAGAACAACGCCTTTCCTTGCTATCTAGTCGAGAAAGCAGGACAATGACCCACTTTGCGCCACACGGGACATGATGCTCCCCGGCACAACGAAAGGAAACCGCGAACAATGCGCACCGTAAAGAACCTGCCCGCCATCCTCTTTGAAGACGACAGCCTGATTGCATTCGACAAGCCCAGCGGGCTGCTGGTCGCGCAAGACCGGTGGGATAAGGAGAAGGAAAACCTGACGGACTTGATCCACGAAAACATCTCGCCCGAGTGCGCCCCGGCCCATCGCCTGGACCGCGAGACCAGCGGCGTTATCGTTTGCGCGAAAACCCGAGCGGGCCTGCGGACGCTCTGCAGACTGTTTGAAACGCGTGATATGACGCAGGAATACACCGCGCTGGTTCGCGGCGGCCCGCCCGAGGAGCGCGGCAAGGTGACGCTGGCCCTGGCGGACGACCCGATGCATCAAGGCAAAATCATGGTCAGCGAGAAGGGGAAGCCCGCGGAAACGGACTACGCCGTGGTCCGGCGCTGGCGCGGATTCACAATGGTGACTCTGCACCCGCTGACGAACCGCACGCATCAGCTGCGCGTCCATATGGCGTCTCTGGGCGCACCGATCCTCGCCGACAGCGCATATGGCGCCGGTCACACGCTCTTCCTGTCGCGCATCAAACCTGACTACAAGTTCAAGAAGAACATACCGGAACGGCCGCTGATGCGGCAGCTGGCGCTGCACGAGAGCTGCCTGCGCTTCGCGCATCCTGTCACGGGGCAACCCCTTGAAATCGCGTCTCCTCTGCCGCACGAGTTCGTCGTGAGCATCAAATACCTCGACCGCTTTGCGTCCTCGCTGTCCGGGCAGGCGCCGCAGGATGCGGGCGAGCCCGAAGCAATCCCGTCAGACGGGTGAGCTCCTGTCGCAGCGGCCCGGATCAGGTGCCTCTGGCGTTGCCGAACAGGTCGAGCTGCAGTCGGCAGCAGTACCGGTAGCCGTGCTGCTTGCAGAGCCGGACAACTTCCGCACTGCGGCTCCGAATCGTCTTCGGATCCGTTCCCTCGGGCATCAGGAGAATCCGGTCGGGCAGAATCTTGCGGTCGATCAATCGGACCAGCTCCTGAATCTCAAGCACGTCGGCGGCCGTGCATAATACAAACTTGAGCTGGTACTCGTAGTGGTCGAGCCATCCTCTGAACGCGTCGAGGTTCCAGCGCCGCTCCCGCTGGAGGGCGGACTCGCCCGGAAACGCGGCGGGGTCGGCAATCGAATGCTCCAGCTTGGGGCTTATCGAGGCCAGGTCGCAGGCAACCTCCGCTTGGAAGCGGGTGTCGTTGGTTTCGATGGTTATGTGCCGGCCTGTTGCGCGCAGCCGCTGGCTCAGGCTTGCGAGCTCGGGATGTATGCCCGGCTCTCCGCCCGTGATCACACAATGCCGCGTATTGTACTTCTCCACTTCGCGCAATACGTCCGCCTCGGTCCACTCCTCGGACTCCGGATGCCACGACGCATGCTTCGCGTCGCACCATGTACACCGCAAATTGCACCCGGCGAACCGGATGAAAACCGACGGCACCCCCGCAAGCTGCCCTTCGCCCTGAACGGAATAGAATATCTCGGCTAGTTTCATTTCTTCCTTCCGGGCCGCAACCTACCCTCATTCGGCCTGAAGTCAAGCGATTCAGGCCGAAAAGCCCGTGCTTATCGGCGACTTCTATAGCACGTTGCAGGGCACGGATGGGACCTTCATCGGGCGGACGAAACGGCATGCGCAGCTACATGACACTCGACAACCTACTGCGCGAGGATGCTGCTCCTGCCATGACGCGATTCTGCGCGCATCCATGGCCCGATCCCTGCCGCGAAACAAAAAGGCCGCACGTGATTTGTATCCGTGCGGCCCGCAAGGGCAAGCGACTCTCTCCCGCTGTACGCTACCCTGTCAAAACCTCCCGGGTGGCGATGCCTTATCGGTGGTGAATCGCCAGAGAGCGCCCGTCGAACTGCCGGTTGGATTCCTCGCCACAACTTTCCAGAAGTAGGTGGTTCCGGGAGACAGCGCCGAGCCCAGCTGCCACCTGCTCAGCGAAACATCCCCGCGGTGGTCATTCAGGTCAAGCCTTCGCTTGGTTCCAAAGAACACGCTGTAGGACTTCGCCCCTTCTACGTCCGCCCAATCCAGCGCAACCAGGTTGAGGCTCGCCGAAGTCTGGCCATCGGCAGGAGAAGGAGCGGAAGGGGACGCGGGAGGAGGCAGCGCCGCTGTTGTGAACCTCCAGACGCTGCCCGTCGCTTTGCCATAAGGGTTCACCGCCGTAATCATCCAGTAGTACGTGGTTCTGGGAACCAATTCAACATCCAGCGGCCATTGGCTCAACAGAACGGTGCCACGCAACGCGCCGTAGCCCAGCTTCGCACGTTTCCCGAAATAGACTTCGTACCTCGTTGCGCCCGGAACGTCGTCCCAATCCAGCGTGGTCAGCGCCGTGGACACTGTTGACCCCTCGGCCGGTTGAGGATAGCGCTGCGCGGGAACAGCCCCTTTTCCATCCGGCTCCATGGCATCGAAGCGGCCGGTGGGACCAGGCATCGCAGCCTCAGCCATTTCATTGGATGACGCCTGCGCCAAGGTCGGGAGCAGACAGCCAAGCAGCAAGCCGCAGGTTAAGACAAACGTGTGCTTACGGGTATGCATGATGCCGCGTGATATACCACAAGAAGGGCATGTTAGCGAAGTTCAATTGGGTGCCCATCCGGCCCCGTCACTTCACAAATTTGTATCCTACGCCATGCACGGTCAGGATGTGCTTCGGCTTTGCGGCCTTCAGCTCAATCTTCGCCCTTAGGCTGGCCACAAAACTGTCAAGCGACCGCTGGGTGCCGAAGTACCCAGTGCCCCACACGTCATTCATCACGTTCTCCCGCGTGAGGGCCTTGCCTTCATTTCTGCAGAAGTAGGCGAGCAGTTCGAACTCCGTTCTGGTCAGCGGAACATCCTTCCCCTTGCGGAGCAAGGTGCGCGAATCGAGGTCGACCGCGCAATCATCAAACTCGTACTTGCGAGTGCCCTCGGCGCGGGCCCTCCCTCGGAGCAACATGGCCTTCACGCGAGCCAGCAACTCCTGAATGCTGAAGGGCTTGGTGACGTAGTCGTCAGCGCCCATTTCGAATCCGTGTAGTTTGTCGAACTCCTCCTGGCGCGCGGTGAGCATGATAACCGGCATCTGGAGGCCCTTGCCGCGCAGTTCGCGGCATACTTCATACCCCGAAATGCCAGGGATCATGAGGTCGAGAAGGATCAGGCTGGGGCTTGCCTCCTGTGCCAGCCGCAGGGCGCGGTGACCGTCCGAGGCCTTCAGAACCTCGTACCCTGCGGCTTTCAGGTTCTCCTCCAGACCGAGCATGATGGCTTCTTCATCCTCGACAATCAAAACGCGCGGTTTGTCTGTCATGGCGAATTCCTCTCCCCGTTCGCTTTCTTCCTGTTGTCCCTGCCCACCGGCAGCACCACTCGAAACTCACTCCCCGCGTCCGGTACGCTGTCGACCTCGATCCATCCGCCATGCGATTCGGCAACATGGCGACACATGGCAAGGCCCAGGCCAACGCCAGCGACATGGTCACGCCGCGCGTCCGCGACGCGGTAGAATCTTCGAAAGATACGTCGCAGCTCCGCTTGCTCCATGCCGATGCCATGATCCTTCACCGCAATCTCAACCCATTCGCGCGGCCCAAGAAAGCCAGGCCGCTCCACCCGCCGCACGGACACTTCGATGCGAACGGGGAGCGGCTCAGCCCCCGACTCCCTGGCATTCACCGCGGCGTCCAATCCCGGCTCCTCGCCCTCCATTTGAAGCGCTGCGCGGGCCTTCTTCCTCGAATACTTCTCGGCGTTGTCCATGAGGTTAAGAAGCAGTTGCGTCAGCGCGGTGCGATCGCCATGAACTACCGGAAGCTCCGTCCCGACGTGGAGTTCAACATCCACCCGGTGTTCGACGGGCCCATCTTCGGAGAACCGGGCACGGAACAGGTGCACTGTGTCGGACACCAGTTTGCCGGGGTCCAGTTCCCGGATCGCATAGACCATGGCGTTCTGGCCAAAGCGGACAAGAAAGAGCACGCGTTCCACGAGTTGGTTAAGACGCTCGCATTCGCGAATGATCGTCCCAAGAAACTTGCTGCGTTTTTCCGCATCAGTCACTGTGTTAAAGAACAGGCTCTCGGCCAGCATCTTCATCGAGGCGACAGGGGTCCGCAAGTCGTGCGATACGCTCATCATGAGTTCGCTGCGCTTGCGGGCGTCATGAATTTCCAGGGCGGCCTGCCGAAGTACGAGCCACACACCCACGACGATGCCGGCGGCCAGAAGCAGAATGCTCCATCCGTACAGCCGGCCTTTCTGGGCCTCCCTCTGGCGCACCTCTGCGGAGTCCGTAAGGTAGGCGCTCACACGCACCGAGTTCAGCGGCTTGCGAAGCCGGCCCTGCGCCAGCAGCGCGAGCCCCCTGCGCTCGGAGCGCTCCGCCACTTCAGGTTTCAAGTCGAACGAATCCTGCACCAGCACGTCTCCGCCCACGTCGCGGTCCTCGCTGATGGGCGATTCAGTCTGCAGCTTGATCCCGTCGTGTGAGGCCTCGGCCATGGCCTTGTCCATCTGGACGATAAGCTCTTCGCTGTCGATTTCGAAGCCGCAGTACAGGTTCGGCCGCCCGGAGATGGCCCGAAACACACAACTTCCGGCGCCTGCCTCGGGCCTTAGCATAGTGGCCAGCGGGCCCGCGACCGTCGCCTCCCGGCGGAGCGCTTCCAGCACGGCCTCACGGTGCTTATGCTCGGAGGGGTCTTCGTCGGCCCGCTCCTCCGGCCACACAAAGCCCCACGGGTTCAGATAGAGATACGCCTGCCGTATGATTGGATTACGCGCGCGCAGACGGATGGCGGTCACCGCGAAGTCAGAATCCTTTCCGTCGCGGCTCAGCGGGTCCGCAAATGCCGCTGCAAGATCCGAGGCGACACGATCGAGCGAGCCCTCTACTTTCGCGGCAACTGAGTCGATCGCGCTGCTCGCACCCACCTCAAGACGCCGCTGCAGAATCGTCTCCCAGTTGCGAAAGGAGAGATTCGCAACAAACGTCAGCATCGCCGTGGGCAGCACAACGAGCAGAAGAAAGATAATGACGACTTTAGGCTTCATCCTGAGGCATCAGGCTTGCAGGAACATCCTTCAGGGGGCAGGGACGAGAGGGCAACACCGCAAAGAGCTCCGTGGAGTCGCGCACGTAGGCACAGCCCCCGCCCCCCCCCACGGGGGTCCGCTCGCTACGAGGACTCCGCGGCGCCGGGCCGCTTGCCGCCCGTCTCAAGATTCAACAGCCACTCCTTGACGATGTCCACGTCAGGGGCGTTGGGACGAAGCTTGAGATAGCGACGGTAGTGCATGCTCGCACGGCGCTGGTCGTGAAACTCCTCATCGTACAGGATGGCAACATTGTAATGCGAATCCGCGTCGGTCGGATCCACCTTGAGCGCACTTAGATATTCTTCCTCAGCCTCGCGGTAGCGACCCTCCTTGGCGTAGACGGCGGCCATGTTGAAATGCATGTCCCGGGCCTCTTTCTCGGTCACCTTCTTGACCTCTTCCCTGGTTCTATCCATGAGCGCGGCCATACGCTCGGCCTTGATTAGCCGATTCTCCCGCTGCGAGAACTCCTCTTTCAGCGTCAGTAAATCATGGTCCTTCTTCATGAGGGCGGAGTCTTTCTCAAGAATCTTCTTCTGAAGATCGGCCAGATCGTTCTCCATCTTCGGCATACGGTCGAGAAGATTCCCAACGGTCTTCTTCTGGTCCTTTTCGGAGAGCGCGAGCTTCCCAAGCTGCTCTTCCAAGGCCTTCTTCTTTTCGACCACCGCCTTATGCTCCTTGAGCATCTCGCCCTGCGCCTGCAGGGCTTTGTCCTTCTCCGCCTCCACGACCGCAAGCTTCTGCCTGAGGGATAGATTCTCCTGATCCATCCTTCGGAAAAGGTCCGAGCCTGGTTGCGCCGCGGTCTCTGGCGCACGATCCGGCGGGGCAGGAGCCGCGGCGCCCTTGGCCAGGCTTTCCGACAACGCGTCTTTCGATTTCTGCAGGCTCTCGATCTTGGTCGCCGATTCGAGCGCCGAGCGCTCCATGTCACGGATGCGCTGATCACTGTCCTGACGCTGTTTCTCGGCCGCCGCCTTTTCGGCCGTGACTTCCGTCACTTTCTTGCGAAGTTCGAAGTTTTCCTGCAGGAGCACCTTGTAGTCTGCGACGCTCACCGTATCCGACGTGGTGCCCGACGGCGGAGCAGCGGGGGACGCGGCGGGAGGTGGCGCAGCGGGGGTAACTGCGGCGGGAGGAATCTCATCGTTCTCCTGCCAGGCAAAGCCGCCAAACGATTCGTCTGACACTTCGGCCGGCGCGTTGGACTGAGTCGGGGAGGATGGCTCGGGAATGACTTCGGGTGCCGCCACGTCCAGACCTGCTTCTTCCATGAGCGGCTCCTGCGCCCACGCAGAAGCCGCCGCGACGATAGAAAAACAGACAACCAGAGGCCAAAGAAGGACAACACATCCACCCGCAAGGCGCTTCAGGGTCTGGTGTTCGGTGTTTCTCATTCTGTGATCCATCCGACCCGCCGTTCGGGCCCGACTGAGCCCTGAAATCGGTATCCCTACCGGATCGCCTTGAACTCCTTGCCCGCCGTCTCAGCGCCCACGGGACGCAGCGGCTTGGCGCGTTTCCGTATGTCTTTCATCCGCAGATAGGGCTCGTCGCCAGTAACAATGCGGGGAGTCAGAAAGACTACTGTCTCGGTGTTCAGAGTGCTCTCGCCATCGGAACGGAACAGCCGCCCAAGGAGAGGAATTCTTCCGAGAAACGGGAGGGCCTTCCGGCTGGAGCTCTTCTGGTCTTTAATCATACCGCCAATAATAATCGTCACGTTGTCCTGCACCATCACGGTCGTCTCAGCCAGCGATTTCTTGATGACAGGCGTTCCTTCTTGCGGCGCACCGTCGTACCACTGTGAGATGGAACTGATTTCCGGCCTGATCTTGCAGGTGACCATCTTCTCATCGTTAATGCGAGGCGTCACGGCCAACTGCACGCCGACTTCCCTGAAGAGGTACGTCACTCCGGAGATATTGGTGGTTCCGGCCTCGATCTGAGTCTCCTTGTACGGCTGTTCCTCGATCACCTGGATCTTGGCTTCCTCCCCGTCCATCACGGCGATCTGCGGGTTGGAAAGGATCTTTGTGTCGCCCATGTTCTTCAGTGCGTCCAGAACAACCTTCAGGTCACCTCCGGCAACAATGGTATTATACGTGAGGGCTCCGACCGGCGTTCCGGCCAGCGCGGGCTTGGAAACGCTATTCAGCGAGAAGCGCGGGGCCACGCCTTCCAGCAGATGGTTCCAGTTGATACCAAGGCTGAAGTCGTCGCTCAACGCCACCTCGATGATCTTGGACTCGATAAAGACTTGGCGCGGGCGCCGATCGAACAGCGCGACCATGTCGTCGATCTTCTGGAGATTGTGCGGGAGATCGGTCACAATGAGCGTACGGGTCCGCTTGTCGGAGCGCACGGTCCCCGCCTCCTTGCTGAGAACAGCCTGAATCTCAGGCTCAACATCTTCGACCTTGGAGTACTGCAGGGCGTATGTGCGGGTTACCGTAGGTATGACGCGCGTGATCGTCTGGAGATCCGCGCTCTTGATCACCGCCTCCATCTCCGCGATCTTCTCGGGCGTGTCGATCAGGATCACGGTGCCGGTCATTGGATCCGTGACCACTGTGCCAATCTCGCTCTTGACCGCCTGGAGCATGGTCTGTATGCGAGAGGCATCGGAGTAGACAATTTGCGTGATCTTGAGCTGCTTGATGTCGTTGAAACTATGTCCGTTCTTCGCCTTGTATTCGGCGTCGGTCATAATGGTTATGATGCCGCTGCTGACTTCGAACGCAAGATTGTTGACCGTGAGAACCACCTCCAACGCATCGGCAACGGTAACATCCGCGAACTTCAGCTTGGTCGTAATGCCGGCCAGGCCCTTGCCCATCACAATGTTATTTAGCCCGCCCTTGAAGGCAAGAAAATCAATCAATTGCGTAACATCCCAAGGATCCAGCGACGTGAGGGAGATCCTATTCGTGACGCCGGGGAGATTATAGTCCCTGATGCTCTTGGGACGCGCGCGAAGACCTTCCGACGCTGCACTCACGGGGGCGGCTATTGGAGCATCCTGCTGCACTTCGGTAGCCGCGGTAACCGGTGGCGCCGGCGGCGCCACGAGCAGGTCCTCGCCAGAGACCTCCTGGGCCGCAACGATACCCACGCAGCCGCCTAGCAAGCCAGCCATGAGAATCCACGCACGCACCTTGTTTCTGCGCCGCTGCAAATTGATCATGCGTAACACCGGTGACCTGCCTGCTGAATATACAAGAAACCGCTACCTCAACGTCATCTTTACTTTTCCGTCCGAAAGCACAACTTCCTCGCCGATAATCGACTCCACGGTAATTTCGCGCTGTTCCACCGTGAGTTTCTGCCCAAATTTGACAACGTGCATCTTTTGCACCTTCTTGTCAAACAGAATAGCCTCCAGACTGGACGTCGCGGGACCCCCCGAAAGACCGATCATATTCACGTTCTCTTTCATGTAAACGACCCAATCGACATTCGTTGGAGGGGGCGGGGGCGGTTCTCTTCCCGGAGCGGGCTCAAATATGGTAAAATCAAGAGTCGCGACTTCCGGGACCGCGTTCGTGGCATCTTGGTTCTGGGTCAGAGGCATCGCGCCTTGCGACGCCAAAACGGTGTCTTTCCCGGACTTCAGAGCCCTCGCGGCAAGAACTACGTCAACGCACGTCACGGTCAGAAACCCGCCTGCGGCAAGGCCCAGGAGTCGGCTGACCGTCGAAACCGATAGTCCAGAACCGGTGCTCCGGCCCCGCGGAGCATCCGGAACCGGCGCGGGTTTGGCCGGCACGGATCTCGTTGCCGGTCGCACGGAGGCAGGAACAGATGAATCCGAATCCGCTTTGGCGACCTTGAGGGTCTGCTTCGGCTTCGCCGCAGGCGCGGCGACGGGTGGTTGAGTCGTTGCCTTGGGAGAAGAATCGGCCGTCGTTGCAGTAACGACTGGACGCGCTGCCTCAAATGGCGGAGTTTGCGCGGCCTTGCTTTCGCTTGCGGCTTGAGCGCCCTTCTCGGCAGTGCCCTTCCCCTGAATCACCTTCAGGAGCTTCTCTTCGGGCAGGGGCTGTTGTTCTTTCTTCGGTTCCGTCGCCATAAAACCTGCCGCAGCAGACGCTCTGTGCGCCGTAATCTCTTGTGCAGCTCGACCCTCTTATGCTCTTACATCCGGAAGCGTATGAATCACGCCTTCGTCGCGTTCCGCCGGCCGCACTTCGTCTTCGATAACCTTCCTAACAACTGACACATCAACTCTTTGAACGTCATCCATGACAAGCCGCTCGAGCGCCTGGTGACATATTAGCGCAAGGCGCCGGGGATACCCCTGAGTGTGGTAGTATATCAGCTCCACCGCTTCGTTCGTGAAGAGCGGATCTTTCCTTCCATACCCGGCCTGCCTCAGCCGGAAGTCGATCATCTCCCGGACTTCTTCGTGCCCCAGCGGGTGCAGCAGATACTTGAGCGCTATTCTGTCCCAGAAATTTGGCAGCTGTATCAGACGTGGCAACAACTCCATCTGCCCCACGAGCACCAGCTGCAAAATCTTGTACTCGTTCGTCTCATAATTCAAAAGGATGCGAAGAATTTCAAGCACAAAATCAGGAAGAATCTGCGCCTCGTCGATCAGGAGCACCACCGTCTTCTCCTCCTCCACCCCCCGACGGAAGAGAAAGCGCTCGATGGCCTCCATGCAGTCAAGGCTCGTGGCGTTGCGAGGCACCTCAACGTGAAAGAGCGCGGCGACCTTTTCCAGGAACTGCCGGTCCGTGGTGAAATACGGGTTCAGAATCATGTGGAACGACACGGTATTGTCATCGCTGAGCACGCGGGCCAGTTTGCGGCTGAGCGTCGTCTTGCCGGTGCCGACGTCCCCCATGAGAACGGAGAGGCCGCGCTTGAGAGCGATGGCAATCTGGAGGCGGCAGAGCGCGGCTTTATGCTCGTCCGAAAGGAAGAGAAACGCCGGGTCGGGGCTGGAGGAAAACGGCTCCTTCTCCATTCCAAGGATGTTGTAGTAACTCATATGATTTCTGTTGGTACGAGAGCAACCGCACGGACGGCGACACGGCTCCTTGGGTTCCGACTTTACGCCCGACCCGTGGCCGCTGTCAACCGGGGCAACACCAGCGCAAGACGAAGACACCGAGTGGCACTGCCCGTATTCCTCGTGCCGTCAACCGGCAGCACGGCGGCCGACCTTATCCGCCACTCCGGTCCCAGGAGATTCGGCGGGGCGCCGGCTACTTCACTCGCCGCCCGACACGGGGGGCGGCGCTACTTCGTAGTCCCGAAACTCACCCGGCTCGCCCACCCGTCCATCTTCGGCCGCGCGCACGATGTTATACATCTCCCGCGCCGTGGCGTAGTGCAGTCGCCACGCCGAACCGTCGTTATAGCGTGACTGCAGGTGCTGGTGCGCCAAACGCATCGCCGGGCCAAGAAAGACGCGGCTGCTGCTCGGGATGCACCCGTGTGTGTATACCTTTACAAACACCCACTCCGGCCGGCCCCGAACGTGGATGCCCTGCCGCACCCACAGGTCGATGCGTGCCGGCGTGGGCAGGTTGTGATGCGTGACCCCTCCGTTGTCCAGGCGCGGCAACACACCCCACTTGCGACGCGCCCAGTCCAGGGCTAACGGCCCCTGAACGAGCATGAGAGAGGAACATATCGCATAACTCAAGTCATCTTCGCTGAGAAGCCGAACGTCCAACATCGAACGCCCAACATCGAACGTCAAAGCGGGGGAACGATCCTGGACCGATGCTTGACGTTCAATGTTCGATGTTCGACGTTCTTCGCCCCGTCCCCTACCCCCTGACGCCTGACGCCTGACACCTGACACCTCGCACCTGACGCCATGGTCCTGCCCTCTGCCGCCGGCCCTGTCGACCGCCCGGTAGATCTGGTTCACCACCCGCGGCTGGGTCGGCGACGGGGCGGAAGGAAATGTGAAGTCGGCATAGCAGCCGGCCCGGGTCAGCACCGAAAGTTCATCGTTCACGCCGCAATGATCCCTGTCCGGCCGCGAGTTGCACAGCGCCCAGTTGCCGTGGATGAAGCCGAAGGCGGGAATCGCGGGAGGTGGGAGGTGGAAGGTGGGAGGTGAAAGAGAAGCCGGGGAAGGAAGCTTGCTAACGCCTGGGGCAGAAACTCCTCCGGTCAGAGAGGCCCGGTCTTCTGTCCCCGTCCCCCGCCCACCTTCCCACCTTCGACCCTCGGGCCGCCAACTTCCCAGCAAGCCGTGGTCTTTGCGCAGCCGGTCCCGGAACCCGCACAGTTTCTGAGCCAGCCCTTCCGCAGTGTCGTTGCGATGGTGCAGGTGCAGCTCGACTTCGCCGAAGCCCCGACGACACAGCCCGGCGGCCAGCATCCCCATCCAGTCCGGAGCGTAGTCATTCGGCGCGCAGAAGAACGTGTGTCGCGGAGGCATGCCATCGCTATCGCGAAACGGCGCAACGGACTCTGGATATTTCCCCGCCCAGTCCCGCACGATGTGCAGCCGGTCCTCGCGGCCTGGAAAGTATTCGGCCCGCTCCGCGTCCACCGGATGATCCAGCAACTCGAGCGGCTCAAAATGGTCCGCCACGCAGAAGATGAGATGCTTGACGCCGCCCACGCAGGGCGGACGATCAAGCACCGACCGGACATACCCGGGCAGCCATTTGTCGAGAGCCTTGAACATAAGATCCGGCACCTCTACACGCGGAGGCGGCAGTTAACGAGCACTAAGCATCTCTGACCGTGGCAGCAGGTTGGCTAAGCATCCTATGGGTGCTTGCATCTCAACGCCCGTTCGCAAGCTACGACCCGCTCCGCGGCGTGCGGGCCCAGTGCCCTTTCAAGTCGCCGCGCAAGTACCGCAGCGAACCAACGAACAGGGCGGCTTGCATCGTCACAAAGTGCTCCCAAAGAAGAAGGATCGAAAGAATGCCCCGCCCGGCTGGCCTGATGGAAAGCAGCATCCGCCCGGCAACCCATGCCGCAACGCCGCCAAGGCACGTCGCAAGCAGGAGCCTGGAAAGGGAGCCGTGATCGGCGGAGAGTGAGCAGTGAAGGACGGATAGGAACACTGTGGTGATTACAATGTGAGGGGTACACCATCGCAGGACTTTGTGCGACCAGAAGAACCAGGAGAAGGCACCGTAGTGCGGCTGCAGGCAGCGCACACATAGAGCCAGGGCCTGAAAATCACCGGCCCCGATACGAATCCTGCGCGGCCATTCATGCGCACGTTCCGGCAGTTCTTCCTCGGCCACGGCTTTGGGCTCATATAGCATCCGTCGCCCTGCTTCCCGCACCTTCATGCCGATGACGAAATCGTCCACCACGGTATTGTCAGGCACGTCCCGCCAGAACAGTTCACGGCGGATAGCGTAGATGGCGCCATTGGCGCCAAGGCAGGAATCGAGGCCGCTTTCCATGAACTTGAGATGGCTCTCCCAATCCCAGTAGGAGCCCTCCGGGCTCCGGACTCCGGACTCCGGCCTACGGCCTCCGGGCTCCTTCAGAATCAGTCGCCCACACACGCCTCCGATAGCGGGGTCCGCAAAATGCCGCAGAAGCTGAGCCGGGCTTCCCGGCCGGAAGAAGGTGTTGGCGTCCGTGAGAATCAGCACCTCGCCTTCCGCTGCCGCGACGAGATCCTTGACCATGCGCATCTTGCCGCGACGCTCAGGGCTTTCGAGAACATGAACGTCGGGATGGGGTGCCGCCAGGGATCTCGCAATCTCTGCCGTACGATCAACGGAACCATCCACGCCAGCCAGGATCTCGCACCGAACACCTGACGGACGCAGCTCCTCACTGGCGGAAAGGAGGTCCTTGAGTCGCGCGGCGATGTGTTTCTCCTCATTGTGAGCCGAGAAGAGAAAGCTCACCGAGACGGGCAAGGAGGAGGACACGGAATTACACCGCGGCGCGCGCAATCGCGATACCAGAGCCAGGGCAAGCGGGTACCCTACCCACGCGTAGGCCAGAAGTGCGAGCAGCACGATCTCAAACGTTACAGTCATCAATAGAGCCCGGTCTATCCGGGATGCAAGGCTCGACGCCCCCAGAGGCGCCGAGTTTCTCCTCGAGAAACAGGATGTCATTCTGATCCTGCGGACGCCCGCTACGGCGCTTGCTCTCAAGCAACTGACGGGTACCAAGGCAACGCACAAACATTCCAGTTTCCGTCACGTGCTGCACGGCGTCCTTCTCGGCAGCGTCAAACGGCGGCAAACCAGGGCCGCCGAGATGAAACTGCAGAATTCCCCACCTAGTTTGGTAGGTCTGCACAAAATTCTCCCCCTTCGACCCCAAGGGCACCAGGGCGTCGTCAAGGTCCCCCGCAAGCAGTTCATTGATCTTCCGGATGTTATCGAGATCTCGAGGCGGGATGTATAGATCCCAATCCATCGAGAACCGGGGAAAGCCTTCAAGCCGGACAGCCTGTCCGCCAATCAGCAGGTACCGAACTGCCGACTGGTTGAATCGTTGGATCACTTCTTCCATCGAACACCTCCTGAGCGAGCAATTTCGCACAGGTATTCTTTTTTCCACGCATTCATTTCTTCGTACGAGGAAAACTTGCGAGAGCCAAACCGAGGTAACGCTTCGATGTTCGGCAAAGGCCACACCGCAGGACTCTTGGCCCAGATCTCGTATTTCGCATGGTAATTGTCGCTGTGCTTCATTACGGCGAGCAGTCTACGCTCTTCCGGTCGAACAAGGAACCCCGAATCTCGAGCTATCATGATCTGCCGGCTCTCCGAGGCGTCCGCGGACCGCTCGGAGAGAGGTCCCTACCTCACCCGACAAAGACTCGAGGCCAAATGCAATGCCGTTGAGCAGCTCATCATCCGTTGCGCAGGCGAACGCACTTGCGCCAGAGGCGGAGACTCAACCGCCAGAGGGGCCTGTAGCGTTCAGGCTATCCACACGATTTCTGCTCCTCTTCCTCTGCGACTGCGCGAAGCATCTTCTCGATCCGGCTCCAGCCCCTACGGGTCAGAAAGGGGGCATCCGCCAGTCCCACGGCATCGCGCGCCATTTTCGCAACTTCCGCCAGGACGGTCCATGGCGCGCGATCTCGCCACTCCGCGGGAGGCAGAAACACCATGATTTCAACAGGTCGCAACAGCTGCATCTGCAGGCGCCACGCAGCGCGCCGGGCGTGAAACGGCGACGTCACGAGCGTCACGCGGCGCAGCTCGGGATGCTCATTCAGCCACGCTCCAAGCGCCCGCATTTCACCATCTGTGCCGTTGAAGACGCCGGTCACGAGCGTTGCGCCTGCCCCGTGGTCCCGCAGCTTGAGTACAGCCCACTCTCCAATCGTCAGGTTGCGCCCCGCGCCTCGCTCGAACCGCCCGCGCGCGCGGTCGTTGCCGGTCAAAACAACCGGCGCGGGGTTTGTCCACGCCGCAACGACCTGCCCGACCGCCGCCACCCTCCGGTCTTGATCGCGCTCGCCTGCAAGCATGTAGACGGCATCCGCCGACGCATTGGCTCGTGTCTGAAGCCCGCGACACTGCAACCAGGTGGCAACAGGGCCGCACAGAACCAAAAGCGCGAACCCGACCAGCGTGAGCGCCGGGAGAATGCGCCGCTTCCAAGCCACTTCTCGCAAACCACTGGGCATGACGGGCACGGGGCTGACGTGATCTATACGCAACGGGCAGGCACGCCGACGGCGGTGCTCCCTTCAGGGACGTCGTTCACCACCACCGCATTGGCACCGATCTTGACGCGGCTGCCAACCCGGATGCCGCCGATAATTTTCGCGCCAGCCCCCACGAACACATCATCGCCAAGCACAGGTGATTCGTTGCGGTCCGCGCCGATTGTCACAGCATGTTCCAGCTTGACGTTTCGGCCGCCTCTGACGGATGAATTGATGACCACGCCATCACTGTGAATCAGAACAAAGCCCGGACCGAATTCGGCGCGACGCCCGATGATGCAGCGCCCGAACACATTGTTGGCTTTGTTGAACAGCATCGCCAGAGGGGTCAGGTGGCAGCGCTGCGACGCCTGCATCAAACGATACACGATCATTGCGAACGTGCCATCCGTGAGCAGGGCCTTCAGCAGCGTCTTGCCGGACACGGATCCATACACCCACTCCGCCTTGGCCCGGATGTCGCTGCGTATCAACTGGAGCAAACCGGGGCGGGAATCCTGCCTGGCCGCTGTTGTCTTTTGAACGCTCATCGGTTCCTTCCTTAGCGCGGCGTCACGCAGCGGCGCGGATGTAATCTGATTGATGTCCCGTTCACTCTTACTCAGTCTGTCAGGAATCATCACCTACTGATTCGCAACAATCATCCGCTTCTCTACGTGCTCTGCGCCTCTGCGTGACACTCCGCCTTCTTGCGTATCACTGCGCGCAGCTCTGACACTTTGCTGCTCCAGTCCTCCCCGGACACTCGGGCGGAGATCTCCCGCCGGTCTGTTCTGGCCAGTTGCTTCTCCAGAGCCGCGACCCACTCCTCGTCCGTGCGGCAGATCATGACATCATCCCCGTATCCCCGCAATTCCGGAACATCCGCAGCCACAACGGGCACCCCGGCGGCCAACAGTTCTTTCGTCTTCACGGGGTTCACGCTCTCCATCCGCGCCTGCTTCATATCGTAAGGAATGATCGCCGCGTTGAATGCCCTGCAGTATGCAGGCAGCGTTGCGTGCTCACGCCTGCCGAGGAAATGGATGTTCGACAGGGCTCTTAGCAGGGAGACGTCGCAAAAGATCTCCCCGATCAGGACAAATGACCAGTGGGGGCGAAGCCGGGCGAGGCGTCCGATCAGCCCGAAATCCACCCAGGAATGCAGGTTCCCGTAGAATCCAACGACTGGCTTTGGGATAGGTGCGATATCAGCGGGGATGGTCGTGGACGGGTCGAGCGCACGGGCGAACATGGCGAAATCCACCCCGTGGGGCACGTGGTGCACCCGGTCGCCGGCAATCCGGCGACACCTCGCTTCCAGGTAACGCGCCGGCGTGAATACCACATCGGCACGACGCAGCATCTGCTCCTCCTTCTTGGCCAGCCACTCCCCGTCCAGGTTGTGAAACTGGCTCCAGTCGTCCACGCAATAATAGATGATGATTGGACGGGAAGAGGTGCGTAGCCGGAGTCCGGAATCCGGAGTCCGGAGTCCGGGGCCCGGAGCCCGGAGCCCGTCGTTCGTTCGGCGTTCGATGTTGGATGTTCGATGTTCGACGTTCTCGCCTCCCCCCTCCCACCTACCACCGCCCACCTCCCTCTCCGTGGGCAAGAGATCCACCGCGTTGGGGACACAGCCCCAGTACTCCACCGGGCCGCCCGCCCTGAGCCCGGCCGAAGGGGTGGGCATCCGCCGCAGCCCCCGCCGAATCTGCCATCCAACGAGCCGCCGGTTTAGCCACCGGCCCCACGCCGATTCGGTCTTCGGTATCAAGAAGGGCGACAGCACGCGCAGCCCGTTCTCCTTGGATACAGCGCCGGCCAGGGCTCCTTTTAGACGGCGGCCGATCCTCCTCAAGTCTTTTCCTGCCGCCAGACTCGGCTTGCGCGTTCCAATCGATTCAATCCAGAGCACGGGAAGGGCCTTTGCCATCTCCCGCAGGACGTGGGTCGTACAGGTCGGCACATCGGACCAGTCCTTTGTAAAAGCTACGATTCGCTTCATGGCTGTCGCTCCGCCAATGTCGGCCTTGCTTCCGACTCACTCAAAGAACCTGCACCTTGCCCGGTCGCTTGCAGGATGCCACGCAAATGCTCGGTCACGACAGGCGTGACAATCGACACGCCCTTTTCCGACCAGTGCCCGTCAAGATTCAGATACGTACCGTTCTGGCCGGCAAGGGCCTTGCTTAAATCCAAGACATCCATGCCGTCTGCCCGCGCCCGTGCGGCGAGTGCCGCTGCCGCACGCGCCATGGGCATGGTCAACTTCCGCATGTCGGTCAGCGGCATCCATTGATCCCGCATGCGGTCATCCACCTGGAATGCCTCCGGAACGATCACCAGGGTGAAGCCAATGCCGCGCTCGCGGCAAAAGACGAACGTTCTCGAAACCCACTCGTACGCCGGATCGACGGGCACTGCGGCGGAAGATCCCGCCGGTTGGGTGACACTCCCCATTGCAGCCTGGAGCAGGTACGAACGAAAGCGACCGCAGTCTGGATTACGCAACATGCTCACAAAGGCATCCCCGCCCGCTTGCGAGAGACAGGCCGACAGATGATCCGCCTGTGGCTTGCGAAGCGAATAGACGGACGTCAAGACGGCCACGATGTCTTCCCGACTTGCCTGCCTGATCTTCTCCCAGGCGTGCCGCTCCCCTTCACCCAATCTTCCCGCAGCCCCCCACGTCTGCGTGAACGCACGCCTTGAATTTGTCAGATAGTGATTCATCGCCGGCATCCCTGCACAACTGAACAGGGACTCACGCGGATACACTGCCACCACATCGGAAAGCGACCATGGTTTCGAGAGAGCGGCAAAATCGTTTCCCGCATAGAAGAAGATGCAGCAGTGATTCATGCGCAGCCGACCACCGATATTCTTTGCCCGGTAGTAATACTCTGCGGGACCGGTTGCGGAGACCCCAAGATTGAGGACCTCCACGTCGGAGCTTCCCAGGGCGGTCTGAACGGCGACAGAAACGGGAACCGATTCAGATTCCTCGAGAAATGAATCGCCTATAAAGGCAACGCGACAGACTCCGGGCTTGGGCTCCAGGGCCCGCTCCTGATCGCGCTGTCCCCAGGAGTTCAGGCCGACGCCACCGTGCTGTGCGGCAGTCTGGCTCCACGCCTGCGCCAGCTTCTCCCCGGCGACTCCATGCAGCCCGGAGGCTGGCCATGAAGGGGCGAAGCGTCGCGCAACCAGTTCCCCGACGCCCGAGGCCGCCAGAAGAATCAGGAGACAGGCGAGAGTCAGAAATGCCCAGGACTTCGCTTCGCGCCGAAGAAGGTATGTTCCAGACGCCAGAAGAACCATGCCGCCCGTCAGGGCGACGCTAAAGTTGGCGTTCACGGCAGAATCCACCGGTTCAGCGAATCGTCCGACAAGAGCGGCCCCCAGAAAGAGCAACGTGCAAGTCAGCGCAAAACACCATGCGATTGCCGCAATCGTCCGAAGCCGGTGCTCGCCCACCCACTGTGCCACACGGCATGCACACGTCACGGCAACAAGGCCTGCGCCCACAGCCCCAAGGTTCCATGCGCGAATCAGGACGAGCCAGGCTCCGTATTGAATGGCATGATCTTCGCTGAAGAAAAGACCAACGATCCATTCGTTCCAGAACAGACCGGCTGTAATCAGCACCCAGCCGGCGTGACGGATCAAGTCCTGTCGGGGGCGTTCATTCATGACTTGCTGCGCCCCCACCTGCCATGATTCCAAGAGCGCGCTCCGCGCTGGCGGACCACGTCAAGCTGGCGCAGGACGCTTGGGCGATCGCGTTTCTGTCGAGTCTCAGGGATAGGACCTCGACAATCGCGCCGGCCAGGGCTCCCTTTAGACGGCGACCGATTCTCCTCACGTCTTTTCCCGCCGCCAGGCTCGGCTTGCGTGTCCCGATCGATTCAATCCAGAGCACGGGAAGAGCCTTTGCCATCTCCCGCAGGACGTGGGTCGTACAGGTCGGCACGTCGGACCAGTCCTTTGTGAAAGCTACGATTCGGGACACTCGACAGAAGTCTTCCCCCTTGGAGATAATCATGGCTGCTCTCTGCTGGACCTCTAACACAGATTAGCCCCAAGACAGTGGCGCAAGTTGGCCACATTCACGATCATGTCGTACTTCTTCACGTCCCGGTCCATAGCACCGTGCGTCCGGCATTGCATGATCGCCAGACGGTGGCCAAAAGGAGCAGCGAGATTGTAGTACACCGCATCGCGGTGCCACTCGTTAATGAACGTCACGATCAAACCGCCTGGGCGCATAAAGATCATGTTCGAGACGCCGGCTCCGTGCAGAGCCACAAGGCTGCGCACGTTGCGGAACAGGTTGATTTGTTGCGGAATCGTGAGGTCTTCCAGTATCACAGTCCGGAATCCGTAGTGCTCGAGCTCTGCGATCACGTCGTCCTCGTTCACCACCCGTCGAACCTTGTCGGCCCCACGCCTGATGTAGACCCGCTCATATCCCGCGAACTCTTTTCCGTCCCACGTGGTTCGCTCGACCATCCATGGCGCCATCGCGGCAATCGCCTCGTGGTTGTGAACGGCGTACGGACCGATTTGCCCCGGCAGCAACAGTTCGTCGGTTCTCGCCAATTCGTCACGCGGGATGCGCACAATATCCTTGAACCCGAAGAACTGCAGAGTCGGAAGATGGAATGAACGCTCTTCGTTCCCAAGGAGCAGCGTCAGGTCGTGCGCTTGCTCGCGAATGCAGAACGCCCGCGGCAGGGCTTCGAGCAGCCAGTGGTAGTAACTGCCGTAGTAAGGGTTATGAACCACAGCGCAACGTCCACGAACATGCCGGACCTTTCCAAGAAGCGCTTTCTTGTAGAAGGTTCGCGCATTGACACGTGATGCAGACAGCGAGTAGACGGACTCTGGCACCACACGCCCCCACTTGAACACGACGCCCGCCGGAGATACATACACCCGACGAAGTGCGCGCAGGTAGCAGGCGGGACACGTCTCTTCGGAGCGCAGAAAAGACGGAGCTTCGTCGGGATTGGCACAGTTCAGGGGTGGCACTCGCCTGATAGTGCTGCGCGGATAGAGCAGTTTCTCCCTCATATGGTACAGACCGCGCACTCAGGAAGCGGACATGTCTCTACACGCAAAGAGGTAGAGTCGCGTCCGAGCGACGGAACCAGGTACGCCGGCGACTTTCGGCAAGGTAACTCCCGCAGCATCTCTTCTCTCCGCAACGCCGGATAGGGACGGCCAGTCCTCAATCTTGCGCGCCAATCAGGGAAGCCAAGAAGTCAGCGGTCTTCTCGGCAATCAACAGGTCGCCCGCAGGTTCGGTGTGCACGTGATCGTGAAAGTGCTCCAGATCACGGAAGGCTGCAAGCTCCGCTGACAAGTCCAGCACATCGGCCCCTTCAGCGACGCCGACCTCCTTGACCGTCCGTTCGCAGTCGTCGAAGGCGCGCACCAGAGCCTCGTGAGATAGACCCGTGTACTCGAGGCGAATCCGCGACTTCTCCAAGGCGCCATTCTCGGCGGCTGCGAGTCGCGGCTGAGTGACCAGAACAGGCGTGGCACCGCACACGCGGGACGCCTTCACGAAGAGACGCAGATTCATCGCGTACTGCCGAAGCCCCCAGTCGCTACAAGCGGCGGCAGAAGCGGAACCTATTGGAGTTGTCGTCGGATCCGTTTTCCCAGTCACCAGCCCTTCCAGGCCGATTCGCCCAAGCCGCAGGGACCAGATGCGGTTACGCAGCCGCACGTACAACTGGGAATGGCATAAGAGACGATCGATGGGGCCACTGTGATAACTGTAGGGATTGGATATCAACTTCCGCCCCTCCCAGACAGTGAACGGCGACGGCTCCACGGTGCGTAGGAGACTCCGGTCGGGGGACAGGTTTGCGAAGTACTTGATATCGTTCCATGCGTTGCAAAGGAGGATGAAGTCCGGCTCGAACATCCACACCTCCGTAAACAGCCGTCCTAAACTGTCCGAGCTAGCATGCCCCGGCACTCCGGCGTTGATCACCTCGGCGGCTGGGAATCCTCGGGTCCGCAGCCTCTGCTCCACCAACCGTGGCCAGTCCGCCCCCTCCGGCGCAAGAATGTCAAAGACCTGCGATCCCCCCAGGATGACAATCCGGATGGTACCCGCTGGCTTTGGCACCACGAAGTCTGGCCCTCGATATCCACGACGGTTCACACGGAAGGGGATTCTATTGGCCGACTGCTGTTCCATCTGGGGGAGTGCATGCCGGGCGTAGACCACCGCCCCGTACTGCAGCGTGGCGCGGCGCAGTGTGTCAGGTGTGGCATAGCCGCCAACGCTGAACAACCTGACTATAACTTCGCCAAGACCAAAGACTGCAATGGCGCTCAGGGCTAAACTGAATCCGGCCAGCCGCCACTTACGCTGCTTCTTCCGATCCCGCTCAGACGCCATATGACCCCTCCTGCTCTTGCCCGCCCATTAACTCCAGTATCTGACCCGCGCTACGCGGCCACGCGAAGCGGCCCGCGTGTCGTTGTGCCATTAGTCGCCGGTCAACGGAGAGATCCAGGACCTCTTCCAGCGCCCCAGCGATGCGAGCGGGCAGGTTCTCCTCAATCCTCACGACCCGTGCCGCAAACTCATCCGCCAGCAATTCGCCACATGCTCCGACGTCCGTCGCCACCACGGGAAGCCCCGACGAAAGAGCCTCGAGCACCACGTTCGGCATCCCCTCAGACCGACTTGTCAAACAGAGACAGTCGGCCGAGTTCATCCAGAGCGCAATCTCATCATGTGGCCGCCGCCCCAGAAACACAACCGAGTTCGCTACGCCTAGATGCCTGGCCAGGGCCTGCATCCGCCCCCTCAGAAGCCCGTCTCCAATCATCACCAAACATGCCGACGCTTCGCTCTGGCCACCGGCCTCCGGCCGCTGCTCTCTGAATCTTCGCCACGTTTCCAGCATGATATCCGGCCCTTTGATGGGCGACAGGTTGGCCACGTAAAGGACAATTTGAGACTCCGCCGCCAGCATGCTCGCGGCCGCGGGACATCGCGCTCGCAACGATTCCAAGGCCATGTCCCGCGGTCGGAACAAGAATCGTTCTGCGTCCACGCCATTGGGCACAATGTGAAGTTTCGACCTGTCGACGCCCGCATCCGCCAGCCAGTCGGCAATGAACCTGCAGTTGCTGATCACCCCCTGCGCCACTCGGCAGGCTGCAAGGATCCGACGACGACGAGACGGCGATCGCAAATGAAGGCGGTCGGTGCCGTGCACCTTGATCCAGATCGGCTTTCTAGCCGCGCTAGCCACCTGCGCAGCCGCCACGGCATCGGGATACAGCCACGTCGCCAGCACAACGTCGGCGCTGTCAAACTCGGCACGCAAGCCTTCAAGGGAAAATCGGTAGGTGCTCCAGCTGAGGCTCCGGCCGATCAACGGCACATAGAAGACAGGCAGATACCGCGTTCCCAGCCGCGTCTCATAGGGATCCTGCCATTGCCTTATAGCACCCCAACGCCACACGCGCCACTCAGGGACGAGACAGAGATTGATGACTGACGGTTGGCGGTCGACGATTGGGCGTGCTCCGCCCGGCGAAAGCGGCCGATCACTGGATGCCGGAGGCTGACTACCTTTCTCCTGACGCCGGTTCCCGGACTCCGGCCTCCGGCCTCCGAGCGCTTCCGCCATGGCCCGAAACTGCTGCGCGTTGAAGAGACCCCTTTGCGGCTGATCGGGGCGGGGATAGAGGTTGGAGATGGTCAGCAAGCGCATGTTAAACAAATTCCGACAGTGTCACGGGGCGCAAATTCCTCGTGCGCAGGTTCGCAATCAGGCCTGGCAGTTCCTGAATGCCAATCGGGTTGTCGTCGTGCATGAGGATAATGTCCCCCGCCTGTACCAGCCCGTAGTCCGGCGGCGGGCCGGCCCACTTTCCTTCATGCCGCATGGAATCCCGGGCGTCGAAGGACCAGAGCACGGTTCGATACCCATGCGCCGTCAGCCAAATCAATTCGCTCCAGTGGAAAATCCCAAGCGGCGGACGCACCAGGCGGGTTATGACTCCCATGTTCCTCAGAATCTGATCGCAGCGGCCCACCTGTTGACAGAGGTCCTTTCCTCCATGCTCATAGCCGTGGTTGCCGATCTCATGGCCCTCGTCCTGAATGCGCCGCACCAACTCCGGCGCCCGTTCGGCCCATCGCCCCTCGAGGAAGAACGTGGCACGCACATCGGCCTGTTTCAGCAGACTGAGAATCTTGGGCGTGGTCTCCGGCCGCGGCCCGTCATCGAACGTGAGAGCCACGCTGCGTGCAATGCGCGGAGCGTGCCAGCAGACAATGCGGCGCAGGGGGCGGCGGGCACAGAGCTCCTTGCTTATCGTCCGGAATATCGTGCGCATAGACCCTCATAGAGACGGCGGTATTCCTCGCACATCTGTTCCACGGTAAACCGGCGTCGAACATCCTGCTGCGCGGCCTCCACCATTGCGGCTGAACGGATTGGATCGTTCAGCGCGGCAAGCACGGCATCGCGCAGCCCCTCGACATCGCCCGCGGGGAAAAGCGTCCCCGTCACCCCGTCGCGAACGATCTCGGGAATCCCGCCCACGGCGCTGGCGACCACCGGAACGCGGGCCGCCATGGCCTCCAGGATTGCCAGCCCCAGCCCTTCCGTGTGAGTTGAATGCACCAGCACGTTGAACGTCGGCAGCAGCTCGGGGACGTCGGACCGGTATCCCGTGAGTTCAACCCGCTCCGCCACCCCCAGTTCTGCTGCCAGCTGTTCCACGTCACCGCGAACGGGTCCATCTCCCACAATCACCAGGCGTGCGTTCGGCAGAACTCTCAGTATTCCTGCGAAGCCCCGCAGCAGCGTGTCAAAGTCCTTATCTCGGGAAAGGTTGGTGATGCTGCCCAGGACCACGTCGCCCGAATCGCCTGTCTTTGTCCTCTTCTCGAATCGCGCCAGCCGGATGCCGTTGTAGATCACTTCGGTCCTGCCGTTCGGGCAATCATGACTCTCTTCAAAGGCCTTGCGCGCAGACTCGGAAACCGCCACCACCTTGTCCATCCTACGCACGACATGCTTCCGGATCCATCGCCGGCCGGAGATCTTGTCGCCATCGGACCGGTGAACCGTATGGACCCAGCGGCGAGGGGCAAAGCAACAAGCCAGTGCCGCATACACTGCGCCACCCCTGCCATGACTGTGAACCACATCAAACCGCCCCTGTCGAATCAGCCGCGCCAGCTTCAGAACTGTCCACGGGCTTGCGCCTTCCCTCCTGCCCAAGATGACGCATGGTACATCGGTCTGCAGGTGCCCCGGCGCCCCGCCGCCCAGCACGGCGATCGAGAACTCAAACCCCTGACCGGCCAGCCCAGTGCAAAGGTCGTGAACCATGCGACTTCGCCCGCACAGGTCGAAGGACTGGGCCACGTGCAGAACACGAATGGGACGGGGAAAAGAATGCACGGGAGAAGTCATCACAGTTTCCCCGCGATCCGAAACGCAAACCGGTCCAGGCGTTCGCCTTCGAACGGAATCCGTTTCAGCGCCAGAAGGTCTATCGGTGGTGTATTCAAAGCGCGCCCGGTCGCGCAGGCCCCCACAAAGCCATGTTTCGTCAGCAGCGTCTTAATGTCGTCGTTATACTTCCCGTCAGGATAGCTGAAAAGCGTTACCGGACTTCCGACAAGCGCCTCGACCTCCAGCTTAGAGCGAACAATCTCTTGCTCCGCCTCGGCCAGGGGCATATCTGTTAGCGGACGATGCGTCACACCGTGGGCGCCCCACGTGATCAGGCCGCGCAGATTCGCCGCCATTTCCCGCACTTCACCGACTCCGAGCATGTGCGGGGCGCCCCCAATCCAGCCTGTCGTCAGGAAAACGGTTATGGGCAGGCTTTCCGCCCGCGCCACCGGGTAGACGCTTGTATAGATATCCACAAATCCATCGTCGAACGTGAGAACGACACTGTTCCGTGGCACACGGGCGCCCTTCCCCACCGTCTCCACGCAGTCTTCGAGACGCGCCATGGCATAGTTCTCGCGCAAATGCTGCACGCGCTCCATAAACTCCAGTAGCGAGAGACAACCGCGCGACAAATCCTGCCGGTCCCGGGCCGACAGTGCGCCGGTCCCGCGAATGACCCGATGCCCCGACAAAATACGGACAGAGCAATCCTTCCGTCGATTAATCACATCCCGCAAGACGCGATACATCCTCAAACGGAACAACAAAGACACCATTGCTGACTTAGGGTTGTTACAAAATGGGCTCCTAGCATCGAAGGTCTGGCTTCGCTCTTCACGGACGGCGGGGCGTTCCAAGCTCTGCGTGTTGGAGTCTGGTGTTAGGCTCCGGAAGTCCCGTGCTTCGGAGCACTTCATCAGCGGCGTTTTAGAGTTATCCATATTCATGACGCAGTTGTGCGGTGCCCAGGCACGCGGACGCTCGCCTACTCATTTCCCACAGGTATGCAGCATCGGGCTCCGGTGCGCAAGCGGCACACAACCACGGCATCACGCTGCGATGCCCGGTATCCTGCAAGACGTACATGGCCGTCTGGCGTCGCGCCATCTGCCAAACAGATCGCTTGCTAACCTGTGGTGCTTCCCTCGAAAACGAAAGCCCTTCTTTTGCTTGTCGCACAACCAGTAGATATTGGATCCCCTCTGCGCAAGAATCCATCGAGGGCTGAACTCGCAGAAATCAATTTCGTCAAAGGACCACAGATGATCCCTGTCCGGCCGGCGATTCCGGTAGGGTGAGGCGACTATAAGAAGCTCGTCAGCGGCGTTGTATAGGTTTTGGAACGCCCTTAGGGGATTCGAAAGGTGCTCGAGAGTCTGGAGGCAGAAGACAGCGTTGTATCGCTCGCGCAGGGGCTCGTGCAGGTCGTGCTGAAAGAAGTTGATGGCTTTCAGGACCGGATTCCTCCCGTTGGCGTCGATAGCGTAGGGCGAGAAGTCCGTCCCTGACAATGACTGCACCCGGAGACAGCGGCGCTGCAGCACCTGCAAGCCGTCCCCAAGGGCACACCCGGCGTCAAGCAGGGACCCGGAGAGTTGCGACAGATCGAAGATGCTGTTGAGATACCAGTAATCCTTGTCACGCCAAGAAGTGCCACGTTCCTCAAAGAAACGAGTCCTGCCCCCCCCCTCCCCAGATGGCGGATTCCGCTATTCTTTCCAACGGCAATACTCCCTCTTCGTGGCAGTCACGACGTTCGCCAAGGATGCCTCAGCACTTTTCCCACCAAGGTCCTCCAGACACCGCAATTCGAAGGATGCCACAGGTGCGGTGACACCATCCTCTCCAGCACTTGGTGCCGGGATGGAGGCGGGAGAAACGAGAAGGATCGGAGGGCGCGAGCGCGTAGCGCCCAGTCGACCTGCGCCGGTGTCGCCGCCGAGACCTTGTCGAAGTACGACTTCAGAATCGGGCTGCCGTAATCAAGAACGCCCGCGCCCCACTTCTCGTGGAAAGCCATTTCTGCGCCCACGAGAGCCAACCCCAGCCGCACGTCCTTTCGCGCCGCATAGTTCGCGCGCAGGCGTTCCAGATTCCCCCAGTGCTCCCGGCTTGCCTGGCGTCGCTTGTTGTGCACCCCGATCTGCATGACTTTCACGGCCTTGTGAACGCCAAAGTGGAATGCCTGAAAAGGAGAGGGATCGGGGCAGTGATCCGCCGCTGGCGCAAGGTCATCGTGGTCATACATCACGCCCCCGGCCGCCTGCTGGCCGCGGTCGGGGAATATCTTCTCGCTGTCGATACGCCAGCTGACCGTATTGCGAAACACATTCAACGAGTCAATCATCTGGTCGGTGAAGAAATCGTGAACCCCAATGCAAAGGACGTCCAGCTGTGGACTGTTCTTGAAACGGTCAGCCGCCCGGGCAAGAAGATCCTCCCGGCACAGCACCATGTCGGCATCAAGCTTCACGAACACGTCATAGCTGGAGGCGGAATCCATGAACCGACAATAGAGCGTGTCATGGGCCTCTTTGTTGGGCAGATTCTCCAGAACAAAGTAATCGTAATTCCGGTGGGTCTGACGGCGCAGCGCCGCCAGACAGTCCGGGAATTCATTTTCGATACAGTGGAGTATGCCGACCAGAATCTTCATGTTCTTTCAACGACGGCGCTATATAGCTGCATATACTGCGACACCATCTTCTCCACTGAATAGTCCGTCGCCACCTTCTCGCGGGCGGCCCATCCAAGCCGCGCCCGCAGCGCGGCATCTCCGTAAAGGCTAACTAGGGCGCGTGACAGCGCCCGTTCGTTATCCGGGGGAACAACGAGACCCGTCACGCCATCGGATACGATCTCGGCGTTCCCCCCGACGTCCGTAACGATACACGCCACGCCCGACGCGGAGCTCTCAAGAAGAGTGATCGATGTCCCCTCCGTACGCGAGGACAAAACGAAGGTATCCATCGCCGCCAGCCAGTCCGCGACCTGGTCCTGCTGTCCGACCAGATGACAGCAACTCTCCAAGTTCGCCTGTACGGCGGCGGATTGAATTCGCTCCCGGTACGGGCCTTCGCCCACCAATACCATATGTGCAGCCGGGACTCCTCGCGCAAAGGTCGAGAACGCTTTGACCAGCAGTTCGTAATTCTTCTCCCACGCAAGCCGACCGACGGTTCCGACGACAAATGCGTCCTCCGGGATGCCCGCTGCGGCACGGGAGCGCTGCCGCGCTGCCACTCTTTCGGCGTTCGGCAGACTAAAACGCTGAACGTCGATCCCATTTCGGATTGTTGTCACCTTGGCCGCCGGCACGCTCTCCACCCCCGTCACGATCCTCTCTATGTCCGCCGACACCGCCACGATCTTCCGTGTCAGCCGTGACGCCTGGCGGCTCTTCCAGACCCACCACGGATCGTCCGGCCAGTTCTGACCGTGCTTCGTATGCACCACCGGCACGCCGGTGAGGCAGTGCGCGGCTACACCGAAAAGGTGCGCCTGAGAATTGTGCGTGTGAAGCAACTCAATCCTGTTACGCCGCAGATAACTCGCAAGACTGAAAACGCAGCGTAGACGCCCCTGCTCCTCGAGTCGCCCCACCCAGAGCCCCTGATCACGAACCCTGGATCTCCACGGACCCTCCTCGACCAGACAGCCTACATGGCATTCGACACCTCTCTCCGAGAGCCCGTTGACGAGGTTGACAACAACTTCCTCGAGCCCACCAACGCGTAGCGCGCGCAATAGATGCAGAACTTTCACCGTATGGCTTCCTCAGTCCTTGGTATATGACCAGTTGACTCACAGCAGGCCGGTTTCGCACCGCAGCACCGTCGCTTGATGTCCATGGCCTGCCGATAGGCATCGGCATAGCCGCGCGCACTCTGATCCCAGTCGCGCCGTCGGCCGGCCTCGGCCGCATTCGCCTTCAGCGTGAGGTATAGCTCCCGATCATTCCTCAACCGGAGGACGGCATCGGCCAAGGCTGCGGGGTCGCTCGGAGATACTAGCAGACCGTTGACACCATTCTCGACCACTTCGCGATGTGCGTCTGTATTCGAGACGAGGACCGGCACGCCGGCGCCGAACCCCTCGAGAACCACGTTTGGCGACGCTTCGTAGAGCCCCATGCTGATGACGCAATCCGCCGCCTTGAGTTCTGCAATCGCGCCGCTCGGCGGAATGCAGAAGCGTTCTTCGCTCTGCAGGTCACGGCTGCGCAGCAGGCGGACATACGGTTCCAGGCCGTGGCGGCGGGCGAACTCCGCCAGGTCGCCCACGTCATGCGTGATGATCGTCACCCCGATGTCGCGGTGCCCGGCCTCCACCAAACGGCGCAGCATTTCCATCGACAGGCCCAGTTGCTTCTCCGGCACGTTCCGGCCGATCGTGAGAAGTTCGAAGGCTCGTCGCTCCCGACGGAGCGCTGGCTCGATAGCTGCAAACCGCTTCCGGTCCAATCCTCGCGGGACATAGACGGCGGGAAAGCCCCCCAGCGCGTTCAACTGATTGCACAAGTGCCGGGCGCCGGCAACGATGACCAGCGGCCGGTCGGACGGGTGAGCACATAGGTGCGGATGTCTTGCATAGAATGCCGACACATATTTCACTGCCGAGAACTCATGTACTGACCACACACAGGGGATTCGATGGGTCAAGGCGTACTCCGCAATCGCCTGGCCATAGACATTGGTGAAGTGCGCATCCCACACATCGAAGCGGTATCGCCTTTGCAGCCAGCCAAGCTGCGCGAACAGGAACGGCCGCGCCGCGCGGCGACGCGCCAGGATCAGTGGCCATGTGAACGGCAGCAGGTTATGCACGCGATACGCATGCCCGTGCATGGCGCGGGCCTTGTGGTTGGCAACAACGTGCACGTCCCACTCGTCCGCGTGACGCAGGGCAAGGCTGAGAATGCAGTTCTCCTGCCCGCCGAACGAGGGCAGAAAGGACGGAGTGATGTGAGCCACTCTCGATTTCATGGCTGTGGACAGCTGTCCCAAAAGAATGCCTTCCCGGCGGAACCCGCAAGAACAATCGGCGTCTTCCCCGAGGCGTTTCTTCGCAACGCCTCAACCCGCGAGAAACTGACGACGGCGCCGGCCCCCATCTTCGCGCGCAGCGCCTTCGCCACGGGAGCGGTGCGTACCTCCGAGAGTTCGGCGCGACTAACAAGGTTCACCATCACCTCGCCAGGGCGCTCCTGCACAAGTTGGTACCCCTGGACCCAGGCGAACTCTTTCATGAGGTGCGGGATAAAGAGCGCCGTCAGCCGCTCTCCGCTGGCAGTGACAATCACTTCCTGCAACCGGCCTTCCACTTTGGCCAGCAGGGGAAACGGCAGGCCGCAGGGGCAGCGGCAGTCCGGCTCCCGAACGGTGCCGAGATCGCCCATTTCATAGCGAACGAAAGGGTTGGCGTCGTTGTGCAGATCGGTCACCAGGATCCGGCCGGTTTCCCCCGGCGCCACAGGGCGCCCGGCTGCATCCACGACCTCGACACAGAGATTGTCCGAAGCGATGTGGTACCCGCTGTGCGCTGCGCATTCCATGCCGATGAGCATGAACTCGCGGCTGCCGTACGACATGAACACCTTGCCGCCCAGATATGCCTCGAGCAATTCACGGCGGCCCGGCGCCAGCCCTTCTGCCGCCGTGACGAGCGCTTCCGGCCTCCAGGTCCACAGGTCGGGATGTGACTTCACAAACCACGCGAGCTCAATCAGGTTGCCCGCATAGCCGACTATGACCCGGGGTCGAAGCGAACTGATTGCGCGGCAGCAGGCTTCTTTTTCGACATCCCCGAAGCGGAAACTGTCAAAATAGGTCCGACGCTGCAGCGCATGGTGGATCTGCTGCTTCCACCGTGTTGTCCTGCGAGGCGGGCGGATGGGCGTGCCCCAGACGTAGTAGCTGCGCCGGCCCTCTTCAGCTCCAGCCCACGAGTAACCCCGGTCCGACACGGCAGTACGCCACTCGAAGCTCGCGCGCGTAACGTGGAACCGCAGCGGCACCCCTGTCGATCCGCCCGTGGAATGAACGAAACTCCCGGGCATCGGCGGCGCCGACTGCGCCTCGAACAGCGCGCGCTGATCCTCGCGAGTCCAGACCGGCAGATCCTCCGGACGGATCCGACAGCCTTCGCCCGGCAGTTCTCCCCGGTGCGACCGAACCTTGGCAGCATACGAGGGGAACCGCCGCACGGACTCGCGCACGCGACGATCAAAGAGGAATGCTGCTTCCTCCGCGAGTTCCGCATGCGGCCGCGAGGCATTGCGTTCTACTGCCCGACGAATTCGCCACCGGTCAAAGCCGCGGATCTGCCCATACAGACAGCTGGCTGATTGATAGAGGTTCACTGATTCACCGGGGTGGCTTCGAGATAATGATTGCTGACGAGAGCACGCCACACCCGCTCTGCCACAAAAGTATTACCCGCCGCGGTCATGTGGCCGCGAAACAGGGAGGCGAAGCCTGCTGGATCTTTCCCCGATAGATCGATGAGATCCGGTGACAGATCGAGTACCGGAAGGCCGCTTTCGATTGCGCTGTTCAGCACGACCTTAGTTTCCGGCGGGTAGTAGGAGGCTACTTCCTCCGTATGCTCGGCAAGGATCAGAATCTTGACAGACCTCTCGACGGACCATGCGGCCAGTCGCTTCATGAGCAGCGCAGATACTTCGCACCCATTCCCATGGGCCCGGGCACTCTCCCAGTCGCCCATGTACCAGAACCCGTCCTTCCCCAGCTTCCGCATAAGTGCATCGCAGAAGTAGCTGTACCCAAGTGTCCGACGCAGAACCCCGAGGCGGATGGCTGTCGATTGCCGCATCGGCACCGGCATATTTCGAAGCTCCAGACGCCCGTCCACCACGTCAAAGAACGGCTTGGCCGCGCCTGTGCGGACCGACCGCTCCGTTCGATTGACATTGTCAGGAATGAAGCTGACGATAATCAGGTCCGGGTGGAAGATCTCGAACAGCCGCTCTGCCCGCAGAACAGACTGGTCCAAACCATAGGCGAACACGCCGGCATTGATTACGCGCGCGCCGCTCATTCGCTCCAGCACAGCGGGCCACGTCTCGTCATCCCCCACCTGACTCCCATACGTAAATGAGTCGCCCACAGCCAGAATGGTGAAAGCACCTCGCTTCTCAGGCATATTCCCGTTCGAGCGAATGCCCTCAGGCAGAATTGTCAGGCTTCGTCCCCAATAGTTGTCCGTGCCATAGTCCCCCGGCTTGGGAATCCAGCCGAGGTGCGAATCATACTGCGTGGGGAACACGCTTCGGAAGAGCGAGATCCTGGTTTCCACGAAGTTTGGCAGGTAGGTGAGAGGCACGTCACGCATCCGCCGCGCGGCAATCTCGAGCACCAGTAAGGTGAACAGGATGCTCAGCATGGCCAATCCCAGCTTCTTCACAAAGCACTTCATTTCAATTCGTCAGCAAGGTCCGTGCGCAAAGCAAGAAGAAGGATGAGATAAGTTCACCACGGAGGCACGGAAACACGGAGAAGCCGACCCAGAGAGGTCCGATCCAATCTGCGATGGGCGAGCTGTACCGGCGAGGGCCACTGCTCTTAGCTGGCTTGACGCCCATCTCAGATTTGATCGGACGGCTTGCGTGACAGAGGGGCGGAGGCGACTTCTCATAAGACCATACGCCTGATTCCATGCTTGAGAACGGCGACGTTGAAGTTGATCAGCAATCCGACCCGGCATCCGGTCAGTTTCATATAGGTTAGGAGTTGCGCCTCGTGAACCGCTTCCAGTTCTTTGACGGCCTTCAACTCAACGACCACTTTGCCTCTTACAACAAGATCCAGGCGCAAGTCGTCTCCCACACGCTCTCCCTTGTACAGCAAGGGGAGTTTCACCTGGGTTTCGAACGGCACGCTGCGCAGACGGAGTTCGTGACACAGGCTTCTTTCGTATATCTCCTCGTACAATCCCGGTCCCCAGTGTTTATGGACCTCGATCGCTGACCCGATGACCTGTTCCGTCAAGGCCGCGTCAATCATACCATCTCCTCCGAGCTCCCTGATGGCTGTGGCGTGACTTCAGATCCGCTTGCGAACGATGCAACCGTGCTGTCGGAACCATGCTCGCAAGCGGATCTGAAATCACGCCATCTCCGCTCCGTGTTTCCGTGCCTCCGTGGTGAATCTTCCACCTTTCCACCGACGGGCTCTCTGCGGGGGAACCTCATTTCTTACGCGCCGCCCGCAGACTTTCGGCGAAGCCCATCACATCCCACAACAAGCTGGCGGGAACAAATCTCTTGGTCGTGAGCGCCCCCAGCAGGTAGAGAGGGAGAAAGATGATCCTTCTCCACATGCGCCGCGGACGCGCGCCTTCCACGCTGAGCCCGGACTGCTCCAGAATGCCGGCAACCCGTGCAAGATCCACCATGCTCCGGTGCGACTCGTCATCGGCAAAGTTCAAACACCCACGCACCGGCCCCCATCCATCTCTTGCTCGCGGCAGTCGCGCGCTGCGGGCTGATGGCGCTTCGATGTAGAGCACGCCGCCGGACTTCACCTTCGCGGCAATGGCAGGAACGATTGAGTAAGGATCCTTGAGATGTTCCAGAACATGGCTGCAGATCACGGCGTCATATCCGCGATCCGGCACGGCCGCCAGCGCGGAAGGATCATTCAGATCAATCTGGAAGAAGCGGTTCATGCATCGATCGTCCTCCGCGTCGAGATTCCAGCGTCGGTTTGCCACTCCGTGGTACTCGCAACGCGCGAGGTAATGCTTCGTAATGCGCGGGCTGTGATTTCCACAGCCGATATCTAGCACGAGCGGCGACACCACAGCCCGCAGATGCGGAGCAATGGCCGCAATGCGGTGGGGATAGAGAAACCAGTCGTACAGAAAGCCTCCGGTCTTCATGTTAGTAACGGCCCACTGCATCACAGTCTCTTTCCAATCCCAAGCTGGTCATCTATCGTGACCGGGAAATGCAGATCCGCCGGCCCGCCGCATTGCCATCGATACACGTTGCGATTCCCGTCCATGGCACTCCGCTGGAACTGCAGATCATCAAACACCCTCCCGGCCGGCGCGTTGCGCGCCGTGCGATTGTATCGGCAGACCAGCGCCTGCAGACCAGCCGACTCCGCCTTCGCAACCAGGTAGCTGAGGTACGCATGTTCCACTTTCTTCCCCTGAATGCGACAGGAAAGCATGAGGTCAGTCATTTCCAGCGCGTCGTTGACACGCTTCAGGATGGAAAAGCCCACGATTCCATAGCTGCCGAACCGGTCCTCGCATCGCAGGACTGCAGCCACCGTGTCGGTCGCTTGCAGAAGTCGCGCCAGGTCCTCGCGGACGTAACGGATGCCCGAGAAGTTCAACTGGTTCGTACGTTGGACCAGTTCGCTGACGCGATCGAGGGTCGACTCAGTAAGCGGCTCCAGCTTCAGTATGGTTCTACATCTGGCGAGAAAGGAATCGTATTCAAGCGACGACACCTGAAACTCTTCCTGGCGCGACTGCTCCTGCTGGTATAGAAGCCGGCGTCCTCGGGATTCCTCGGTGACCGGCACATTAAAGGCCTCCAGCGAAGGCAGACTCACCAGGTCGGGTGCGTCCCACGTCCGCACCTCCGGCAGCGAGGCCTTGACCTCGGCCCGCTCGAACTCTGAGTCATCGACAAACGCCACAGCGTCCATTCCTATGTTCAAACTCTTCACAATACGCCGGATGCCGGCGCTCTTCGGTTCCCAATTGATCTCGGGATACAGGAAGAGGTGACGGATACCGAGCCGTTCCAGGGCACTGAGCGCGTCCTCCCGATTGTTCTTACTGGCAATGCTGAGAAGAATGCCGCGCTCGTCCAGAAGCTGCAGCGCCTCCCGGCACCCGGGGCGCAAGTCGTACTGCTGGTCTGGCCCCTCAATAAGAATGCCGTGCCACAACGTATTGTCCAGATCCAGTACCACTAGTTTCACGCCCCGTCCGGCGTCCGGGGTCCGGACTCCGGGGGCCGGAGTCCGGGGGCCGGGGGCCGGGGGCCGTGTCCCCTCGTTCTCGGTCTGTAGTCCGTGGTCCGTGGTCTGTAGTCCGTAGTCCGTGGTCTGTAGTCCGTAGTCCGTGGTCTGTAGTCCGTAGTCCGTGGTCTGT
>CAYRKB010000006.1:0-4453 GCA_964424705.1 uncultured Victivallales bacterium | reverse complement strand
AGTCCGTGGTCCGTGGTCCGCAGTCCGGACGCTCCTCCCCCGGCGGCGAAGCCCACATAGATGAACTGCAACAAAGCCGGCCGGTCGATCAGGGGCACGAGGCAAACGCGAAACAGCGTCTTCAGATTGATCACCCTGGCGATCTCTTCCACCGGAATCGAAATCACATTCCACCCCTGCCGCAGTTCGGCGACGTGGCGAAAGCTTCGTCCGTCCTGCGAATCGCCAAAGCCCGACACGGAGATCTCCAATTGAATTGCGGCCTCCTGCGGATTTCCCACGACGCAAAGCAGATCGTCCGGCGCGCGGCCACCCAGACGCCCCGCCAGCCGGTTCATGAGCCGCGGCACACGGTTCCCCGCCCCTCGAATCCAGTCGGTGATCCGCCACTGCATTCGGGACGGCAGCGGTCGGAACGCGCTCTGCAGCAGATAGCTCACACGACCCAGCCATGGAATCAGCGGCGCCAGCCGCCGGTGCCAGCGCCTAGCCACGCACCCTGCATTGCCCACGCAGATGACTTGCCCCCAGGGCCTGAAGAGAATTTCGAGCGAATAGGGCAGTTCGCCGCTTTGTCCTGGTCGGACCACAATCCCGTCCGCAAAGCGCATACACCGCCCCGTCGGGCCACGCTGAAACATGTCGCAGCTCTCATGACAATCCGGCGCAGCGCACTCCGTGCAATGTTCGCCCGGGAACTGAAAGGAAAGGTGCGTGAAGGCATCCAGCATCCGGACCGACGAAGGATCCAAGCGCGTAAGTCCATGCTCGCGCAGAAACGCGTCATGCACGACGGAAGTGCCGATATGGGAGGGCTCAAGCATTGTGTGGAACTAAACCGCGGACCACGGACAACAGACAATAGACCTAAAGGGGAGTGCTGACGGCCACTGCTTTCGCGATTGGCCCCGCCTCTCTCGCAACCGCCTTGATCAGGCCGTGCAATCGCTCAAATACGCTTGTTACTCGACTCATCAGCACTGCATGCTCGTCTATTGAAAGGTACTCCAAGCGTCGTGAAAGATGGACGAAATACTGAGTCTCCGCCAGTGACCCCCTGGCGATGTAAAGAAAGTGGAGATAATCCCTTTTGGACTCTCTTGTTGCGCCCTCGGTGATATTCGCCGGCACTGAATACGAAGCTCGCCGTATCTGGCTTGTGAGGCCGTACACCTCCTCTCTTGGGAAGCGTTTGGTGGCTTCATAGATAGACACCGTTAGATCATCAGCAAGCTGCCACGCTTGTATCTTTGTGTAGTCTCTCATGTGCGTCCACCCCTCCGTTGGTCCTTGGTCCGCGGTCTGTGGTCTGTGGTCCGTGGTCTTCCTTACCGCCCTAGCTCCCACCGCACCTTGTGCGGTATAAATCCAAATTTCTTCTTAAACCGCCGCATGCTGGGCCCCGCCCCAAAGTACATTTCGTTCGCGTAGTACTTCGCCTGCGGGTAGTGGGCCAGCGCGTAACGCGCCATCTCCGTGACGAGGAGCGGCACCACGCCGTTGGCGTGATGTTCTGCATGCCCGTAGAGCTGCTCGATCATGAAGATCTCGCCGCACACAAAGCAGCCGGAGTAGGCGACGAGCTGGTCGCCGACCAGGACGCCGAAGTACGGGTAATCATGTACGCGGGTACGGCTCGGAGGATCGTCGCACGGCTTTACCGCTCTGTTCAGGAGCTGCGCCGGCATGTCGCCCTGCCGCACGGTCGCTGACTGGTGAATCGCCTGCATTCCCTGCAAATGCGCGTTGTGTTCAATACGTTCAAAACGATAACCCAGGCGGGCCGCCTTCTTACAGTTCCTACGCCCGGACGGCTCGATCTGTTCCAGATATTCCTCGAACGTCGCCGGGAGCACGCACAGGGCAACGCCGTATTGCCAATGCTTCAGCACAGGAAGCTTGCGGTGCCGCGTCTGGGTCAGCGCGTAGAAATCGGAAACCATGCGCTGGTAGAAAGCATCGTTCGCACGCGCCGCGCCCGCCATCAAGTTCACGGTGACGGTGGGCATTCCCAGAACAGCCCTCACATCACTTAATCGCTCTTTGAGTGTCATCTTGCTCTGATCTGAATGGCGCTTACTTAAGCTCCCTTTGGGACACCGGACGGCGGCTGGGGACAGCCGCCCTCCAAGGAAAACGGCCGCATTCCCCTATTTGGAGGGCGGGCGGCCTCGACCGCCGTGAGCTTAAGTAAGCGCCATTCTGCTCTGATCATTCGATCTTCCAGTCTCAGTACCGCACCCACGCCGGAAACAGAACCTTGGCCCGGAACCTGGTGAAGTCGTCCCCCACTTCCGCCTTGATGCGCCGCAAGCGAAGCGGATCCATTGACGCCCACTCATTCACGCCGTGCTCGTAGACGCACCCGTACCGGTACCCGGCCTCCGTCACCTGGCGTGCCAGGGCCTCGGTCACGCCGCTGGTCCGCCCGACGGGATACGAAAGAGCCGTCACCGGCCGCCCGGTTTCCAGTTCAATGCGCAGCTTGGACTCTCGCAGTTCAGCAGCCAGTTCCTCCGGCGACTCAAGACGGTCGAGCAGGGGATGAGTCACGGTGTGGCTGCCGATCTCCATTCCGCGCGCTGCCATGTGCCGGACATCGTCCCATGACATCATCAACGCCTCGCCCGGGCATGGCGCCGCTTGTCCGCGCAGTTCACTCAGCAGCGCCAGCCGACCACGGTTCGGCAGTCGCTTGGCTTCACCGAGCAGCGAGCAGATTGCGCTGGCGCGCGCGCCTTCATCCGCGACAGATATCGCGCGCGTCGCGCCGCCCATGCACGCCGCGAGGTGCTTCCCCGTGCAGCGTTTGACAATCCATGCCACTTCATCCCACCAGGGAGCCTGTCCGGAGCCGATATATCCGGTTGAAACAAAGAATACGGCCTTCATTTCAAGGTCTTCCAGAACCGGGAGGGCCACATCTCTGTTGTCTTTGTATCCATCGTCGAATGTGATGATCAGAGGGCTGCGTGTGAAGCTCTTGCCAGGCGCCAGATCCGCGAACGTGAGCACTTCGAAATGCTTCTTTACGAAGCGCATCTCCCTCACGAACTCGTCGCGCGTGCAGCTCAGGACATCCGCGTCGAACGGGTGATCGCCTGACATGGACGGCACAACCCGATGGTAGGCCAGGATGCGCAAGCAGGACGGGGACGCGCGCCGCGCCCGCCACGCAAGCAGGCCGCTGTAACGCAACCCCGCGCAGAGCATATCTGTGCGCGTCACTTGCCCTCCCCGGCGCGCGGCCGTGTCTGTGTGAGGCGAGAGCGCGAGTCGCGCGCAAAGGCGAACGCTGCATCGGCGTAGCGAAGCAAGGAACGCATCCCTCCGCGGCGGCTTAACCGCAGCGACACCACCGGCACGGCCTGATCCGTCCAGTGATACTTGTATGAACCCGGGCCTGCCTTGAAGAAGTGAAATTCGCGAAGTCCCTCGCTGATCGCCGCCTCAAGGATGTGCCCCATGCACACGCTGCCCGGGCTGTGCTCGGCCCACCGTCCCTCCTGCATCCCGGAGTTGTAGTAGTAGAGGCCGGACCCGCGGCGCAGCAAGTAGTACAGGGCCACGGGCTCTTCTTCGATGGTCAGCGTCGCCACACGCACATCGCGCCGAAGGGACAGCCGGCCCGTCACGGTCTTCAAGAATTCAGAAAACGCCTCGCTCGCGAAGCAGCCCGCCTTCTGCTGGCTCGACCAGCGCGCCTGATGCAGGGCCATGAACCCATCCAGCGCGCGGATCACCTCTGACGATTCGTCCGTCATACGAAATTCTACTTTCGCCGCCGAGTGCAACTGCTTACGCTTGTACCGCACAAGCCGCCGGCTGTTGCGGGAAAGCGTTTCAAGGTAGGCGTCCCACGTGTCCGGCAGCGCGATGAAGGGGCAGCGCGCCTCCGCAAAACGCTGCACGTCCACCCCCTCCGCAAGGGCGAGGTCCGCAAATCGGGCGAGCGAGGCGACGCGATCCGTTCGCACATCGCGAAGCACGATCTCATCCCACTGCTTGTCGTCCAGAATCTCCCGCGCCAGGGCGTCGATCTGGGCCGGATTCAAGGCCGGATCGACAATCCAATCAAGATACTCAGAGCATGTTTCATCCCGCTCCGCCTCGCCAGTTCCCATGAATTCCAAGGCGGCTACACGGAGCCCGTGCCGCCGCACAGTACGCCTCACGAGGGGGACCAGTGCGCCCAGGCGACCGTCCGGCAGCAGCGCCGCGAGCAGGTACAACTCTCTGCCGCCGTCCCGATTGCGAAAGACCTCCCACCATGTGAAGGCCCACTCCCAGGTGAGCATGGGGCCCTCCGCTCCGCTGCGATCCAGAAGGTCGTTCCACGCCGCCCCCATCCCGGCGAACTCGGCTTCGCTCAAGCGCTTCACATTCACGTTCTTACCTCGGCCATTGAATAGTTTCGTTGACGAAGGACCGGCTCCCTGCCGCCTTGTGCGGC
>CAYRKB010000005.1:59271-72024 GCA_964424705.1 uncultured Victivallales bacterium | reverse complement strand
TGCCAGCGGCCGGTGCGCCCACCCAGCTCTGGTACGGATGACGCTGGTGCGCCGGAGCATAGGGACCGGACACCGGGTAACAGGTCATCTTGACCCAGTTCGCGTTCTTGGGAACCATCTTCTCTTCCGGCTCGCCCTGCCCCGGATCGACAGACAGCTCCACAGTGTCGGTTGGATCCGACAAGTCGCCGCCGATCAGACTGGCGTTACCAGTGCCCAACGACTGTGCTGCGTGCGCGGGCTGAGCCGCCCAGATTGCGCATCCCATCAATCCAATAGAAACCAGTCCGACGATATCTCTTGAATACACGGCACCTCCCTCTGTTTGGTCTACCAGCGAATACAGCACCGAAATCGGCGAGCGGTGATGTTATGCCCTTCCCTACAGAAACTGCAAGCACCATGCGAGAAAAAGTCAGATCACCAGGGATTGGAGGCGTACATTTGCCACGCCTCCAGTCGACGGACCAGCGCGCTCCCCCCGCTGCTGAAGAAGACGATCCCGTTGCTGTCGCTCCGGGTGGGATAGATTCTCTGCGTCAGGCACTGCCGGCCGTTGGCGAAGATCTCCATGATCGAATGGTCGAGGAAGATCCGAAGCCTGAGCGGCTCGCCCGGCGCCAACTCAAGGGGGGCTTCCTGGACGCGCACGTCTTTCCGACCGTCGGCCAGGGGCTCGTCGAAAGAGAAGGCCATGAGAGGGAGCGGCCACGGATACACCACATCCCTGCTGAGCGCGAAACGCGTTGCAGCCACCCTCAAGAGCCCATCCAGAACACAACTTCCCACGGCCGCTCACCAGCTCCGCGCGCTCCCGGCGAAGCGCAGCGTTTTGCAGCTAAAGTTCGGCGATTCCATCTCGCACGTTAATGTCTATCGCGCTCGTCCGTCTTGGGTATTCGCATCAGAACGTGAGTTGATCAAACAGCAACTCAATGGCGCAAATCGAATGCCTCCTTCGCGCGCCCGCCTTCGACACTCTCGATTCCGAGCACCGGGCGCCGCGGCATCAGCCCTCGCGGTTCATGCGAACGTCCATCCAGACGGCCAGGGCGAGCACCGTCCCGCGCGCGATGAACTTGATCTCCGGCGAGACGGCCAGCAAGGTCATGCCATTGAGCAGCGTCGCCATGATCAGTGAACCAAACAAGACCCCCGCCACGGTGCCGCGCCCGCCCTTGAGGCTGGTGCCGCCGATCACGCACGCGGCCACGGCGTCCAACTCCATTAGGCTGCCAACCGTCGTGGTGGACGCGCCGGCATACGCCGTCTGGAGGTACCCCGTGAGAGCCACGATGGCGCCCATGATCGTAAAGGATCCGATCAGAACCTTTTTCACGGGAATTCCGGACACCACCGCCGCCTCCTCGTTCCCGCCGATCGCGTAGAGGTAGCGGCCGTACGGCGTATGCTGCGTGAAGAGGTGCGCCGCCACGGCCACGATTCCAAGGATGACCGCCGACAGAGGCACTCCCCTGAACTGGTTGGCCATGATGACAAACAGGAAGAGAATCTGCGCCGTGACGAACAGCTTGAGAAAGAAGAGCTCTCCGTCCTCCAGCGCCAGCCCGCAGGCACGCCGGCGGCGGCGGGCGCTTGCATTCGCCCAGGCCAGAACGGCCGTAATCGCCACGGCCAGCGCCATGCCAGCGGCGGGCGGCAGATACCATGTCGTCAGCGCGGAGTAGATGTTTGTCTGGCCGCCCTGCACGATAGGAATCGTGGCGTTGTGAATGACCAGCCAGTGCGCGCCTTTGAAGATCAGCAGTCCGCCCAGCGTGATGATGAAGGCCGGAATGCGCTCGTAGACAATGAGCGCACCCATGCCGGACCACAGCAGAAGCGCAGCCACCAGCCCGATTCCCATCGAAACGGGCGCCGGCATCTGGTGCTCGAAGACCAGCACGGCGGCCAGGCCGCCGATCAGCCCGACGCCGCTTCCCACCGAAAGATCGATGTGGCCGGGCACGATTACGAGCAGCATCCCGATGGCCAGCACCGCCGTGATCGACAGGTCGATCATCAGGATCGAGAGGTTGCGCGAGCTCAGGAAGGCAGGGTTCATCAGCGCAAAGAACGCGCCGATCGCGGCCAGCGCGATGACCATGGAAAAATCGCGCGCCGACAGCCTGCTGCGGCTGTCCGCCGCAGGCACATCCCGGGTTGTCATGCTTGCCTCCGTCATCATGTATTCTTCAGCTCCTCACTCGCGGCGCAGCCCCATCGCGGCGGCCAACAGCTTCTCCTGCGTCGCCTCCTGCCGGCTGAACTCGCCGCCCACGCGGCCCTCGTGCAGCATCAGGATACGGTCGCTCATCCCCATCAGCTCCGGCAGTTCGCTCGAGACCAGCACCACCGCCTTGCCTGCCTCGGTGAGCCGGTTGATCAGTTCGTAGACCTCGACCTTGGCCCCCACGTCAATGCCGCGGGTCGGCTCGTCGAGAAAAATCACTTTGGGGTCCGTCATGAGCGCCTTCCCGAGCACCACCTTCTGCTGGTTTCCGCCGGAGAGCTGGCCCACCATGGTCTCCAGCGACGGGGCTCGGACCGATAGAAAATCGAAGTAGTGCCGATTGCGCTCGAACTCCCGATTCTGATCGACGAAGACCGCCCCGCAGAGGCCGCGCAGCGATGAAAGCGAGAGGTTGAAGCCCACGTTTTGCCCGGCAATGAGCCCATAGCGTTTGCGGTCTTCGCTGACCAGCGCCAGGCCTTCCCTGATCACTTCGTGCGGCGCCCGGCCTGCCAGCGCACGTCCCGCCAGCTCAACCGTCCCGCCCAGCCGATGGCCCCACGCGCCGAACAGGTGCATGAGCAGCTCCGTGCGCCCGGCGCCCATGAGCCCGCCCAGGCCGAGCACTTCCCCGGCATGCACGGCGAACGACACGTCGCGCAGCGTCGGGTCCCTCCCCCGGCCCCGTGCAACGGAAAGGCCCCGGACGGTGAGCAGGCCGGGCCCCAGCGGCGCAGGGCGGCGGGGAAAGAAGTCCTTGATCTCCCGGCCGACCATGTGGCGGATGATCTCGCCGCGGCTCGTGCCGGCAGTCTCCCTCGTGAAGACGCTCTCGCCGTCGCGCAGCACAGTGATCCGGTCAGCCACGGCAAAGACTTCGTCCAGCTTGTGAGAAATGTAGACGCAGGCGATGCCCCGCCGCTTCAGGTCGCGCAGGATGTCGAGCAGGATACCGACCTCCGTCCCGGTCAAGGCCGCCGTCGGCTCGTCAAGAATCAGAATCCGCGAATCCTTGCGCAGCGCCTTGGCGATCTCGACCAGCTGCTTCTGGCCTACCCCGAGATCCTTGACGCGCGAGGCCGGGTCAATCGGTATGCGGAACTTCTCAAGCTGCTCGCGGGCGCCATGGTACACGCGGTCCCAGTCCACAAAGGGACCTCGGCGCGGCTCGTCGCCGAGAAAGATGTTTTCCGCCACGGTCATCTCCTCGACCAAGGCGAGCTCCTGGTAGATGACCGCGATGCCGGCACGTTCAGAATCGGCAACCGAGCGAAACACGGAGGGGCGGCCCTCCACGAGGACCCGGCCCTCGTAGCTTCCTGCCTTGTGCAAGCCGGAAAGAATCTTGATCAGAGTGGATTTGCCGGCCCCGTTCTCCCCGCACAGCGCGTGGATTTCTCCCGGGCGAAGGCCGAAGCTCACATCCTTCAGCGCGACGACGCCGGGGAAGCGCTTGATGAGGCGCTCGGTTTGAAGCAGGAAGCTGGAGGCACTGTCGGGCATGGCCTGCTCAGGGCTTGGGCGGGCGCTGGCCGTCCGGCGCGTCGCGGTACACTTCCTCGTACGGATGGAATCCATCTTTGATCACGGTCTCCATCATGTTCTCGCGAGTGACAGGGACCACGTCGAGCAGCACGGAAGGAACGTCGGTCTTGCCGTTGGCAAGCGCGCCGTTGGCCACAATGGGCTTCCCGCTCGCGATCTTTACCGCCAGCTCAGCCGCCCGGGAGGCCAGCTGCTTGATAGGCTTGTAGATGCTCATGGACTGCGTCCCCTGAACGATACGCTGGCAGGCGACCAGGTCGGCGTCCTGCCCGGTCACCAGCATCTTGCCGACCAGCCCCTCCTCAAGCAGGGCCTGGATCGCGCCGCCGGCCGTGCCGTCGTTGGAAGCCAGCACCGCCTGGCAGTCAAAGCTCTTGCCCTGCCCGCCCCGCGTGATCGCGGCGTTCATGATCTTCTTCGCGTTCTCGGGTTTCCAGTCATCGGCCCAGTCCTCATGGATGATCTGGATGTCCCCGCGGTCGATCGACGGCTTCAGCACATTGTCCTGCCCCTGCTTCAAGAGCAGCGCGTTGTTGTCGGTCTTCGCCCCGAAAATGCGAACGATCTTGCCCTTCCCCTGGGGAAGGTTCTCTACAAGGTAGCGGGCCTGCATCTCGCCCACGCGAACCGGCTCAAAGGTCACATAGAGGTCCAGATCGCAGCCGGTGATCAGCCGGTCATACGCAATCACCGGGATGCCGGCTTGGTGGGCCATTTCTACCGCCTTGGCCATGGCGGCGCCGTTGTGCGGGATGATCACCAGCGCGTCGACCTTGCGCGTGATCAGGGATTCGACGTCCTTGATCTGCTGCCCGTCGTCGCTGTTGGCCGACTGCACGAGCACATCCGCACCGAGTTCGTTGGCGCGGCGTTCGAACAGATCCCGGTCAACCTGCCAGCGGGCCTCTTTCAGCGTGTCCATCGACACGCCGATCACCACCTTGCCTTTGCCCGTGGCCACAGGCTTGTCGCCTTCCCGCGACAGCCATACCCCTATCAGGACGCTCAGGAAGCAGCTCAGGACGACGAGAGAGATCCGCAGTTTCATAGTTCCTCCCACTGAATTGCTCCCTTCAATAATACATCGACGCAAGAAGTCAACTCTTCTTCGCCGGGAGAACCACGACGCCGTCCGCGGCGGCGCCTTCAAAGCCCACGGAAAGCCGGTTGTACTCGACGGCGGGCCGCTCACAAGAATAATGTACCGCCCTGCGTCGGCATCGGAATCGGAATCGCTCAAGGAATTGACTGTGAAATCTGTCGTTCTACGCTGGATGGGAGCACTCAGGCTCATTGCCTGGATTGCCTTTGCTGCGGGCATCGCCTGGCAGGTTACCCGGGACGTGCATTTCTCGCCCGATTCGATGCACTACGTCGACATTGCGAAGACCATCGTCAGCGAGGGGCGGATTGCCACGTACCACCTGAACCTCGACTCAGCCGAAATTCCAGACGGCGCCATTCCGTGGCCGCCGTTGTACCCCCTGCTGCTCAGCCTCCCCATGAAGGCGGGCTGCGACGCGGCCTTGTCCGCCCGCATCCTGTCCATGCTGGCGTTCGTCTTGACCTGTATCGCCGGGGCCCGCCTCGGGAGCCGGCTGGCGGGCGGCGCGGCGCACGGACTGTGCTTCGCGCTCCTCGCGCTGCTGTGCGCGGACATGGAAGTCTTCAGCTTCGCCTGGTCCGAGCCCCCCTTCATCGCGTTCTCCCTCCTTTTCCTGCTCTTCTGCGTCCACCACATCCAGTCCGGGTCAAGGCGGGCCCTCGTGCTCGCCGCCGTCTTGGGCGGCATGGCGTTCATGACCCGCTACATCGGCGTGGCCATGACCGCCGTCGGCGTCGTCGCGCTGCTGCAAAGACACTTTCACGAGGAGAACCCCCATGGGCGGACACGCCTCGCCGGGAACCTGCTCGTGTTCGCTTTCGCGTTTGCCGCCGTCTCGCTCCCCTGGCTCCTGCGGAACTATCTCATGGACGGGCGGGCGTTCGGGCCACCCTCTTCGCAGTCCATAGAGAACCTGTCAACGAATCTGCTTCGCACGTGGGACGCGGTCCGCATGCGGGTACCCCTGGCGCTCGCGGGGCTGGTGGCTGCGCTGGGCGTATTCCTTATGGGGCTCTGGAGGCGGCAGCACCGGCTGGCGGTGATGTCCCGGATCTCGGATCCCCGGACGGCGCTTGCCTGGTTCATCGTCTCCTACGCCGTCATACTCATCACGCTTGCCATGCGGTACCGCATTGACAACATCGACACGCGCCTGCTCAGCCCGATCTTCCCGCCGCTTGTAATCCTGGCCATCGCGACTCTGCTTCCCCTCATCAGTTCGCACGCGAGCCCCGCCGCCGCCAGGACCGTGGCCTCCGTGTGTGCGGTTTCTGTCGCGCTCACGGCGCTTGCCATGCGGTGCCCGCCGCGCCCCGGAATGGACCGCGGGCCGCTCGTGCAAACGTTCGCAACGGGACGGCCGCACAGCGCGGACTGGTTTGCCGCCAACACAGAGCCAGACGCCCTGCTCGTCGGACGATGGATCTGGAGCTACAGATTCTTCACGGGCAGGGCCGTCCTGGAGTGCGGCTACCCCAGCATGCCCGACCTGAACAAGGAGGGCATCGACCGGTTCCTTGCGGCGCACTCGAACCGCTTCTCCAACGTGTATCTCATTGCCGGGCGGGGCTCGGACCTCGATCGCGCCTATGAGGCATTCCCGACCAGCACCCAGACGCGCTCTGAGTCGATCCGGAAGCTGTCAGGCGCGCGGCCGGAGCCAGCCCCATGAACCAGGTATTCCTCGGGGCCGCGATCCCCTTCTGCGTCCTCGCCGCATTCTATGTGCTCCGGAAAGGCCGCGTCGGATTCCGGTTCCTGCTTGCGGCGCCGCTCGTCGTGGCCGCCGGGACGCTGTGGGCCATTGCCCCGGATATTCTGCGGCTGTTCGGCGTCTGGAGCCCCTCCATGCGGGCGCTCTACGACCGCCTGGCGCTGGACCCCCGCATGAACATCTTCTTCTGGCACTACACGATCGACCAGATCGAGACCGACACGCTCCCCTATCACATCAGCGTCGCTCTGATGGCCATCGCGCTGCTCGCGGCAGCCTGGGCGACGGTCCGCCGGCTCGAAGAGGACGCCCCATGACGCACTCGGCAATCCATTTCTCCCTCGGCGCTCTCGCGGCGACGGCCCTTTGCGTACCGTCGATTGCGCGCCGCCTGCGCGCCGGCGAGCCGCTCGCCCGCCCGCTGCGCGCGTGGCTCGGCTGGAGCCTTGCGGCCGGCATCTGGGCGGTCGTCCCCGCCCTCCTGCTGCACGCCGGGCTGCCCGCCGCATTCTGCCACGGCTGGTGGATGAACATCTTCCTGCTCCACCCCGCGCTGTGCCACCTGAACCTCGGCGGCACGATCGTGGCCACCAGCCTGCTTGCCTTTTGTTTCGGGTTGGACTATGCAGTCCTGCTCATCGCGGTGCGTTTGGCGGAGAAGCGCCACGACGCCGCGCTGCGCTCGTGAGTTACAGCATGCCGACTTGGCTATTGACATCGTTGCTTGTGGGGACGGGCGGATTCGCCGGATCGCTTGCGCGGTACGGGCTGAGCCTTGCCTGCCGCAACGCCGCATTCTCCCTGCCGCTCGGTACGCTGGGCGCCAACGTGCTGGGGTGCTTCGTGATCGGCCTCATCGCGGAAGCCTCCGCCGCGACCGAAGCCCTGACCCCGGAGCTGCGATTGCTCCTTGCGACAGGCTTCTGCGGCGGGTTCACCACCATGTCGTCGTTCATGTACGAGACCGTGCAAATGGCCAGGGCGCAGGAGTACATGCACGCGGCCATCTACCTCGGCGCAACGATCGCCGGGTCCGCGCTCGCCTTCGGCATCGGCTCGATCCTCGTGAAACTGGTCCTCAAAAGCACAGGTGGTCTATGGAACTGAAGGGCGAAGCTAAGCTGCTGCGGGTGTTTGTCGGCGAATCGGATAAGGTGCAACACGCGCCTCTGCACGAGGCCATCGTGCGCGAGGCCCGCAAGGCGGGCCTCGCCGGCGCAACCGTGTTGCGCGGCGTGCTGGGCTACGGCGCGAGCAGCCGCATCCGGACGGCAAAGATCCTGGACCTCTCCACCAACCTGCCCATGATCGTCGAGATCGTGGACACGGAAGCGAAGATCGACCTCTTTCTTCCCGTTCTTCACGAGCTCTTCGAGCGCGCGGGCTCCGGCGGGATGATCACGATGGAGAAGGTCCAGATCCTCAAGTACGCACACGGGCAGAGTGCGCAGGCGTAGCCGCGCTCACCCGATCGAGCGCGCGATCAGGAACGCGGCGGCCGCGGCCAGCCCCCCGATAAGCGTGGTCTGCCACGCGCCGCGCAGCACGGGAATGCCCGTGAAGCGGGCCTTCAGACCGCCAAACCCGGCCAGGGCAGACAGCGTCACAGCCGCCGAGAGCAGCAGCGCCCGGTGAACGTCATGAACCATCAGGTACGCGCTCAGCGGAATGATGCCACCGACAATGTAGGCGGCCGCGATGGTCAGGGCGCTCTTCCAGGCCCGGCCCGGCACGGGGCGCTCCAGGCCGAGTCCAAAGCGCATCATGAACGCCACCCAGTCCTTCGGCCGACGCCGGAGCGACGCGACCACCGTGGCGCTCTCCTCTTCCGTCAGCCCGTACGTCCGGAATACGCCGTGCACCTCCTGCGCCTCGACCTCCGGCTCGGACTTGATCTCGTGGGCCTCCCTGGCGAGCTCGCGGCCATAGTGCTCGGCATCGCCGCGCGCCGCAAGGTAGCCGCCCAGCCCCATGGCGATGGAGCCGGCGGCGATCTCGGCAGAGCCGGCGGTAACGATCACGCCCGTGTTGGAAATCGCTCCCGTCAGTCCGGCAGCAAGCGCAAAAGGCACCGTCAGCCCGTCGGACATGCCGATGACAATGTCCCGCACCAGCGCACCCGCCGTGAAGTGCGTCTCAGTGTGCGATGTCGCGGGCATTAGATTCTTCCCGACGGTCGGCTAACGAGGCAGCTCGTGCCCTGGGATTGTGCAGGTCGGATTCTGCCCGATTGCGTTCAGGCTGTACTCCCCGCCCTGCGGACAGACCGGCAGGCGCGCGCCCTTGATGTACGCGCAAACGCCCTGAAGATCAGGCTCGGCTCCCGTCTCCTTGTTCGCCTCCATCGCCCACTGTTCCTTGCCCGCGTCCATCATACGTAGATTGTTGACGCAGGACATGGACGATGAGGTGGAGCGCGCCTTCACAAAGCTCGGGATGGCGATGGCCGCCATCATGCCCACAGGCGCCGCCGCCATCGCCGTCACCATGTCCCGGCCGTTCATCGAACTGAGGCCCGACAGGAGCACGCCCTCCGGCGTCACGATGGTGACCGAGGCCGACGTCTGGTTCGTGTCGCCCATCATCATCTTCTGCAGGGCGGCCAGCTCGGACGCCTGCGGGCCGCCGCCCGTCATCGCCATCGCCATGCCTTGCAGCTCCATAATCTTCTGCACGAACCGCGGCGTCGTGTAGCTCATGCCGTTGTTGACCAGCGGACGGTTCGCAAACATCTTCTTGAACTCCGGCGTCGCCGCGAGGCCATTCTTCCGCCCGAACGCATTCACGGCGGATGAGAGGGCCTTTTCGTCAAGGCTCAGGACCAGGTAGCCATTGAACTTTGCAACGCAGGGCATGATCGGAAGGGGGCCCCCTTCTGCGCCCACCTTCAACACGACGGCGGCGCCGATGTTGGTCAACGCGACCGGCTGCCCCGCCTGCGTCAGCTTGTTGGAGATGAGGTTGAACAAGGTGTCGTCTCTCACGGCCACGCCGGCCAGCACGGAGGCGTTGCCCCACGGCATCGCCGGCGCGCCGCCTTGCGCGTCGGGAGCGGCCGCCTCGGGAGGCATCACGACGGTCCAGAAACACTCGTCGCCGAGCGACTTCACGATGGCATCCATCGGCACCCCGGCCGCCTTTGCAAAGCTCGCCATCGCCTTGTCGAACGACTTCGCGGCATCGGGCCCGCCTACTTCGGAGACCCCTTGCTTCACCATGGTCCACAGCGCGGCGGGCTCGCCCACCATGACCTGGAACATCGAGGCATCCGCGGGGATCATGTCCAGGCACGCCACGCGCCGCGGTTTGTTCCCGACGAGCGCCCGCCACAGGGGTAGATGCGCGGCGGCCGGGTCGCGGCTGACATACGACTTCATCTCGGTCAGTCCATCCGCGCGCGGCACGGCGCTGATCCCGAATCCTTGAATCGAGTAGAAGCCATTCCTGCGAAGAAATCCGGGCAGCTTGCTCGCCGCCGCGCGCACAGCGTCCGCGTTGGGGTCACCGGCGCTCGTTGCCGTCACGATTGTGCGGATCCACTCCGCGGCCTTTTCGACAATTCCATCCACATTGGCGATTACAAGGAGATCGCCGCCCTGATCGAGGTGGCTTGCCACGCTGTCGAACTGCTTCTTCACCGCCGCCGGGTCACGCAGGACGGCCCCCGCCGTTTGCACAGCCGCCGCGCGCACCACAGGCGCAGCGGCGCTGTTGGTAGCCGCCATGCTGCCGCCCGCACTCGCCATCACACTCGCCACCAAGACACAGCCCGCGATCCGACTCAGATTCTTCATGCTGCCTCCATTATCGCCGTTACCTATAGTCCCGATGCATGCGCCACCCGACCTACACTCCCACAATGCTGCCAACCGAACTCAACAAGCAGTGCGTTCCCGTGGATCAGCCATAGACAGGCACCCCCTTCTCGCACACCAACCGCGTGAAGCGGCTTGGGCGGGAAAGATCGATCAAGTGCACGGGCCATGCCTATCCGCCGTATTGAGCATGTTTCTGATGATATGCTTCCCGGGCGAAATGGCAATCATGATGTGCTCACAACCGCCGTTGATACACCGGCGTGTAGCAGGCCAGACGCGTCCAGCGCCGCCCTTGGTTCCTTTATCGCCAACCCGCAGCGAGTACAGTCGCTCGTGGGCGACCGATGGATGCGCGTTCAAGCAAACGCTATATGCACGGCCTCCATACCGACAGGCTAGTGTGATTGGTATAACAGCCCGCCATCAAAACGGAGAAGTCAGGCCGCTTTCGGCGGCATGACTGTACCTAATCGCAAATGCGCCCCCTTCCCTTTCGCGCTTGCAGTGGCCGCGGCCTCCAGAGTACACAGGGGGCCGTCTTTCAAGGAGGAACGTAAATGCTGCAGTTCATGGTTGATCAGGCGAAGTGCACCCGGTGCGGCCAGTGTAAGTTTGACTGCCCCTCTCGAATCATTGAACAGGCCGGTTTCGCAAAGCCCTTCATCCTGCCGGAAAACGAAGAGCGCTGCATCAAGTGCCAGCACTGCCTCGCGGTCTGCCCCACGGCAGCGATATCCATCTTCGGGCGCGACCCGGCCCAAAGCCTGCCGCTGACGGCATCCTCTTTCCCCGACCTGGAAAAGATGATCACGCTGGTCCGCGGGCGGCGCAGCGTGCGCCGCTACCGTGACGAGAACGTGGACCCCGCCCTGCTCCAGCGGCTGCTCGCGGCGCTCCCGAACGCCCCCAGCGGGATCAACCGCAGGGCCGTGAGCTTTTCCGTGCTTGACGACAAGGACGGGATGAAACGGTTCCGCCTCAAGGCCCTGAACGGGCTCGCCGCAGCGGACAAGGCGAAGCGCGTCCCCGCACAGTTTGCCTACCTCATGCAGGCGGTGCCCGCCTGGTTTAACGAAGGGGCGGACATGATCTTTCGAGAGGCCCCGCACATGCTGGTGGCATCCGCCGCACCGGAATCCGTCTGCCCCGAGGAAGACGTGAACCTGTCGCTGGCCTACTTTGAACTGATGGCCCAGAGCGCCGGCCTCGGCACGGTCTGGTGCGGCATGGCAAAGATGACGCTGGAAATTCTTCCCGAGCTCAAGGAATCCGTGGGCCTGAAACCCGGGCAATTCTACTACGCGATGCTGTTCGGCGTGCCCTCGTTCCGCTACGCGCGGACGGTGCAGCGGGACGACGCGGCCCGCGTCCACCGCATTCAGGCCTAAGGCATCCAAAGCGCGACAAGAAGGCCGCCCTTATTCCGCGCGCAGCGCGTCGGCGGGGCTGATGCGGGCGGCAAGCCGGGCGGGCCAGTACGCGAAAAGTGCACCCAGCAGCATCGCGATCGCGACCGGCCACAGGAACGACGCAAGGTTCAGCTGCAGCGGAATCGTAAGCCGCCCCGCCGCCAGGCGCAGCGCGAGGTGCGTAAACCCGGAAGCCACCACGGCGGAGCCGGCTGTAAGAACAAGCGCCTCGGCGACAAACAGGGCCGCGACGTCTCCGGGCAGGGCCCCCAGCGCGCGCCTCAGCCCGATCTCGACGACCCGGTCCCGCACGTTGGCCACCATAAGGCTCATCATCGTCGTCCCGCCCAGCAGCAGGCACAGGCAAGCCACCGCGCCGGCCGTCCACACGATGACCCTCTCCAGCCTCCGCACGCCCTCCAGGATCACGTCCTGCGTCACCCACTGCAGCTGCTGCGAACGGCCCGGGGCCCGGCCATCCACCAGCCGCCTCGCTCGCTCGACGGCCCCCGCCAGCCGGGCGGTAGCGCCGGCGGCCGCGTACGCAACATCGACCCGCCGCAGCTCGTCCGCGCTATCGCACCAGTGCCGCGCGGAGGTCCAGGGAACAAAGAGCGCCAGATCGCCGGAGGCCGGACCGGGCCCCGTATTCAGGGGAGTCGCCGTGGACCTCACAATCCCCACGACAGTAAACGGCACGCCGTGCACGCGCATCACCGTGCCAGGCGTCCATCCATACCGCGCGCCAAGGGCCACGCTCACGACGGCATTCCGGGCGGCCTGCTGCTCGTCCCGGTCGTCCAGAAAACGCCCCGCCGCCATCCCCCACCCGCGCGCCGGTCGCAGCCGCCCGTCCGAGGCGAGCACCGCAATGCTCGCCTCGTCCGGCCCGCGCATCGCATCGTTGCGCACGCCCGACACCACGCCGC
>CAYRKB010000005.1:37626-59261 GCA_964424705.1 uncultured Victivallales bacterium | reverse complement strand
TCCTTTGTCGTGGTCGCCGGATCGAACCCGACCGACACCACGCCCGGCCCGAGGCCCGCGCTCAGCGCGTCCACATCCTGCCGCGCGAGGTCGCCACGCCGCCCGCCGGACACGATGGCAAAGACGTCCGCATGAAAATCCGATCCTAGCTGAGCGGCGCGCGCGCGCAGGCCGCCCAGCACAGCGAGCAGCACGGTCAGAGCCACCATGCCCACGGCAATGGCCAGCAGCGACAGCCCCGCCCGGCCCGGCTGCGCGCGAAGCCCGTCCCGCACGTCCCGCCACAACTGGTATTCACCATGCGTCTTGGACATAGGAGGCCTTGAGCCTGAAATCAGCGGACGGCCAGCCGCGCGGCGCGGCGCCGCAACGCGGGAACCATCGCGCGGTATACGATAAAGGCCAGCGGCGCCGCGGTAATGCACCAGCCCAGAATTGCGCGCAACATCGAGACACCCAGCAACTCGAAGAACGACAGCACCCCGGCCCCCAGCGCGCTCTTGATCTGACCGACCGAGAGAATCAGCGGCTCGCTGTGCGTCACCCATTCCCCCACCCTCAGGAACGGAATGATCAGCAGAAGATGCGCACCCGTCATAAGCCAGTTGACCGCGTGAATCGCAGGCAGGTTGAGCCGGTATTTCACGGCAGCCACGGTGCAAAGGATGCTGGTCGCGCCCAGCAGGGGGAATACGCTCAGGACGGATCCCACCACCACGCATTGCGCGATCTTCTCAGGCGACCCACCCTGGCGGAACAGAGCGACCAGCGGCTGGCCGACACGGCGCCGGAGCCAGCCCACACGAGGCAAAGCGTTCATCCCATCCATACAACCAGGCTCTCTTGCAGTGATAGCGCGCCCGTTAGGGCCCGTTCGTAACACAATCTGGAACTCACGAAAAGAACACGCCGACGCTCCGCGCACTACCGCCTTCCCGGATTCCAGGCCCCGGCTGCAGGATGCGCCGCGCTACTCGCCCAGCGCCTTCTCGATGGCCTTCACCATGTCTTCGCTCTCCGGAGCTTCCCGCGTGCCAAAGCGATTGATGATATTGCCCTTCCGGTCGAAGAGGAACTTGTTGAAGTTCCAGGAAATTCCGCCGCCGTGCCCGGGGTGGGCTTTCTTGTCTGTCATCCACGCGTACAGCGGATGGATACTCTTTCCTTTTACTGAGATCTTCGAGAACAGGGGAAACGTCACACTGTAAGTCAGCGAGCAGAAGCTCTTGATTTCAGCTTCGCTGCCGGGCTCCTGGCCAAGAAAGTCGTTGGCCGGGAAGCCGAGGACCACAAAGCCTCGCTCCTTATACTTGCCGTACAACTTCTCCAGCCCCGCATACTGCGGCGTGAACCCGCAGCGACTGGCCACGTTGACGACCAGCACCACCTGGTTGCTGTAAACGGAGAGGCACGTGTCCTTCCCGTCGATGTCCTTCATCGTGAAATCGTACAGGTTCTTCATCGTCTCCTCGATTCCTTCTTTATCGCCCGCGCGAAGCAGAGCAGGCAGCAGCATGCCCAGTCCAGCCAACAGAACGACCCACGGCGTTGTCTTCAAGTTTCACACTCCCAGTGAAAGGCTCGGCTCTGCGTCGGCGGCGAATGCCGCCTCGCCCCATATTCCCCGTCCGCTGCCTGCCAGCCCCGCAATCATCGCTGCATTGTCGGCGCAGTATCGCGGCTCCGCCAGCAGCAAGCGCACGCCCGACTCCGCTGCCAGTTCTCCCAGCCGCGCCCGCAGTCTTCCGTTAAGGCTCACGCCGCCACCCGCCGTCAGGGAGTTCATTCCGCCGAGGGCGAGCCCGCAGCGCCGGACCAGGGCCTCCACAATGGCCTCCTGATAGCTTGCCGCGATGCCCGCAAGCCGGCCGTCCCCGGGCTCAAGCGGGTTGTCGCGCAGGTAGTACAGGAGAGCCGTCTTCAGCCCGCTGAAGCTGAAGCATAAGTCCGGGTCCATGTCGTCGGGCCCCAGCCTCGCGCGCTTCTGCCGGCTTTGAGGGAACGGCACGGCGCGCAGGTCGCCGCCGCGCGCCGCCCGGTCAATGGCGGGGCCGCCCGGATAGCCCAGGCCTAGCAGGTTGGACCCCTTGTCAAACGCCTCGCCGGCGGCGTCATCGATCGTCTGTCCAAGCACGCGGTACCGGCCCGGCCCGTCCACGCGCACAAGGCACGTGTGCCCGCCCGACACGACAAGCGCGAGCATCGGGCACGCGTCCTCCACGCCGGGCGCATTCTCCCCAAGGAACACGGAATAGATATGAGCCTCGATATGGTTGATTGCGCACAGCGGCTTGCCAAGCCGCAGGGAAAGGCCCTTTGCCCCGGAAAGGCCTACCAGGAGCGAGGTGGCGAGCCCCGGGCCATAGGTCACGGCCACGGCATCCACGTCGCACCAGCGCAGGCCGGCATCCGCCACAGCCCGCTCGATGACGCCGGGCAGCGCTTCCACGTGACTGCGCGCGGCGATCTCAGGAACCACGCCGCCAAAGGGGCTGTGCAGCGCGGCCTGGCTGAATACCACGTTCGAAAGAACGTGGCGGCCGTCCCGCACCACGGCGGCGGCCGTCTCGTCACAGGAGGTTTCAATGCCAAGCACGTTCACTTGAAAGCGCGGATCGCCTGGAGAACATCCACGGCCCGCTCCAGAACCCGGTCCTCTACGTCCTCATACGTCTTCTTGTCGGTCGCGGTGAACAAATCGGGATTCTCGACATGCGCGCGGCGCGTCTGCACTTTGCGCCATTCCTCCGCCGAAACATACACGGGGATATCGGGCTCCAGGCCCTTCTCGTGGATCAGACGTCCCGACGGGGTGTAGTAGTACGCGACCGTCAGGCGCAGCGCGATCTTGCGGTCCGACCCGATCGGAATCAGGCTCTGGACCGATCCCTTGCCGAACGACGTGTCGCCGACAAGAAAGGCGCGCTTGTGGTCCTGCAGCGCGCCCGCGACAATCTCCGAGGCGCTTGCGCTGCCGGCGTTGACCAGCACGGCCATGGGAAACCCGGTCAAATGCACGGCCCCCGCGGCGTGAGCCTCGATGCGGTCCGACGCGCGGCCCTGCGTGGAAACGATCAGCGCCGACTCCGGCAGAAACTTCTCGGACACCTCGATGGCCGTCTCAAGAAGGCCGCCCGGGTTGCTGCGCAGATCAAGAACCAGCGCGGTCAGGTTCGTCCGCATCAGCCCGTCCAGCGCGGCCTGCAGCGAGCCGACCGTCTGCGCCGTGAACTGCGTGATGCGCACATACCCGATGCCATCCCTCAGCATGCGCGCGCCTTTCACGCTGGGAACAAGGATCTCGTCGCGGACGATTTCCACCTTCTTGCGCTCGTCGCTGCCCTCCCGCTGGATCGTCAGCGTCACCTGCGTGCCCTTGGGCCCGCGCAGGCGCTTGATGGCATCCTCGAGCGAAAGCGAGGCCGTCTTCACGCCGTCAATCTCCGTGACGGCGTCGCCCGACTGCAGGCCGGCCCGGAAGGCCGGTGTGTCCTCGATCGGCGCGATGATCGTCAGGACGCCGTTCTTGGAACCGACGTGCGCGCCGATGCCGCTGAACGAGCCCTCCGTGTCATCCTTGATTTCGGCATATTCATCCGAGTCCATGAACGAGCTGTGGGGATCGAGCCCCGACAGCATGCCATACATCGCCCCGTAAATGATCTCCTTGTACGTCTTCTCCGTCACGTAGCGCTTCTTGATCTGGATCATCGCTTCCGTCAGGATGCGGATGTAGTCGTACGCCGCATCGATGTCATCCTTCTCTGCGGGCGCCAGACCCGGCGCCTGCGGCGCCATGCTGCCGGACTTTTCCGGCGCTCTGGCGGCAGGCACGGCGTCCCCGTCGCCGGGATCCTCCTGCGCCAGAACGGGGCAGATCAGCCAGGACCACGCGGCCAACGCCACGCACGCAAATCGTGCCATCGTTCTCTTCCACTGTAACGCCATAGTAAACGCCCCTGCTAAACACAGCGCCATAAGTTCTTTCGCATGCACACGGTAGCGACTCCTCTCCCAGTGGCCGACATAGCGCGGAGCGCGACGACGGCGAGCCGTCCTCGGACGGTTCGGAGAACCGTCCCTACCTGTTCAGAGCCGGACGAAGTAGCGGCGCTGTGTCTCAAACCCAACTGGACCGGCTGGTATGATGGGATACTGCGTGGCCGCGGTAAAGAAAATACGGGAAGCGCAGGGCAGGGCGCACGTGAGTTCCGGGGAGGTGTCCGTTCACGCGTGTTTCTGGATCTTCGCGACGAGGGCGTCGCGTCTCCAGGAGCAAGCCGGGAGCGAGAACGGGCAACTCCGACTGGAGACGCGGCGACCCCGCCGCGTTCGCTCCGAGCTGCGCCGCATCTCCCCCGGACGGCGCTCCGGAACTAACATGCGCCCCGCCGCACAACCTGCCGCACGGGCCGTGCGGTTCACAGTGCCGTCCCCCCCCCATAAGCGATGCTTCCCATTTTCAGCGCAACCCTGTAACGTAAGCGCCTGACGAAATCATTGAGGAGAACAGGGTTGCCATGAGCCGCATTCGCGCTTCAGTCCAGTCGTTGGACGCCTACGTGCCGGGCGAACAGCCCGGCGCGGGGGTGATCAAGCTTAACACGAACGAGAACCCCTACCCCCCCTCGCCGCGCGTGGCGGCAGCCCTCGCGTCGTTCGATCCATCCGAGCTGAGGCTCTACCCCGACCCCGTGTGCAAAGAGCTGCGGCAGGCGGCAGCGGCCCTGCACGGCTGCCAGGCCGCGCAGGTGTTCGTGGCCAACGGATCCGATGAAATCCTCGCCCTCTGCACGCGCGCCTTCGTCGAGGACGACGGCAGCATCGGCTACTTCGACCCGTCGTATTCCCTGTACCCCGTCCTCGCGAACATTCGCTGCGCAGGCAAGCGCCCCGTCCCGCTCGGGCCTGAGTTCGAATGGCGGATGCCGGCCGGCTATGACGCGTCGCTCTTCTTTATGACCAATCCCAACGCGCCGACGAGCGTACAGTATCCCAAGCGCGTCGTGCGGGACTTCTGCGCGGCATTTTCCGGCGTCGTTCTCCTGGACGAGGCCTATGTTGATTTCGCGGCCGAAGACTGCATGTCGCTGGCCCTCGAATGCGACAACGTGCTGGTGCTTCGGACGTTCTCCAAATCTTACTCGCTGGCGGGGCTGCGCGTGGGCTACGTCGTCGGGCCGGAGCCGCTCGTGGCCGCGCTCTACAAGCTCAAGGACAGCTATAACGTGGACCGCATCGCGCAGCGGCTGGCCCTGGCCGCGCTGCGCGACACGGGGTGGATGCGCGCGAACGTCGCGAAGGTCACGGCCACGCGGGCGCGCCTGACGGCCGCGCTCTGCGGGCTCGGCTTCAGCGTGCTGCCGTCGCAGACAAACTTCCTGTGGGCCCGCCCCGCCGGCTGCGGCGCGCGGGAGCTCTTCGAGAAGCTGCGCGCCATGAACATCTTTGTGCGATACTTCGACGCGCCGCGCACGGCGGCGCATGTGCGCATCACGGTCGGCACGGACGCCGACGTGGACCGCATGATCGAGGCCGTGGGTCGCATCGTGAAAAAGGAGCCCGAACGATGAAGAAACGATCGGCATCAGTACACCGCAAAACGACGGAAACCGACATCAAGGTAGGCCTCTGCATCGACGGCACCGGCAAGCGCTCGGTCAAGACCGGCCTGCCGTTTCTCGATCACATGCTGGAGCTTTTCGCACGGCATTCGTTGATGGACCTTTCCCTGCAGGCGAAAGGCGACCTGCAGGTCGACTACCATCACACCGTGGAGGATATCGGCCTCACGCTGGGACAGGCGCTCGACAAGGCGCTGGGCACCCGCGCGGGGATCCGGCGCTACGGGGCCTTCCACGTGCCGATGGACGACGCGCTCAGCCGGGTCGTCGTGGATCTCGGCGGCAGGCCGACCTACGTCCGGCAGATGGCCTGCAAGAAGAAGAAGATTCTTGAATTTGACCTGTCGCTGATCGACGAGTTCTTCGGCGCGTTCGTCGTGCAGGCGCGCATGAACCTGCACGTGGACCAGCTTCGCGGCCAGGAGGCGCACCACGCCTACGAGTCGGTCTTCAAGGCCCTCGCGCGGGCCCTTCGCATCGCCTGCGAGACGGACCCGCGCGACAAGGGCGTGCCGTCGAGCAAGGGAACGATCTGACGCGGGAACAGCGCAAACCGAAGATTGACGAATTATGAGGTCCGAATACTGAAGGAAAGGCGGGATTGACTTCGATATTCTGCGGTTCGCTATTCGGCAATCTGCGGTTTGGTTTCGTTTGGGCGTGAAGCAAAGGACATTTTCAGCATGAGTGAGTTCACCGTTATCCCTGCCATCGACCTGAAAGGCGGTCGCTGCGTCCGGCTGCGCCAGGGCCGCGCGGAAGACGTCACCGTGTATTCGGACGACCCTCTCGAAATGGCGCGCCGCTGGGTGGCCGAGGGCGCGCAGTACCTTCACATTGTCGATCTTGACGGGGCGTTCGAGGGGCATCCGGTGCATACCGGGGTTATCGCGCGCATCGCCAGGGCCATCGCCATCCCGATCGAAGTCGGAGGAGGGCTGCGCACCGAGGCCGACATCCGAAGCGTCATCGCGTGCGGGGCACACCGCGCCATTGTGGGCACCCGCGCCCTGCAGGACCCGGAGTCGCTCAAGGCCTGGGCCGCCGCGTTCGGGGCGAACCTCGCCGTGGGAATCGACGCCCGCAACGGCCTTGTGCAGATTCGCGGCTGGGTGGAAACCACCGGAACCCGCGCCGTGGACCTGGCGGCGGCGGCGGACAAGGCGGGCGTGCAGACTCTCATCTACACCGATACGGCGACGGACGGAATGCTCGGCGGCGTGAATGCCAGGGCCGTGGACGAGATCTGCGCCACGGTGCAGTGCCGCGTCATTGCCTCCGGGGGCGTGTCTTCCGCCGCAGACGTGCATGCCCTGCGCGCGCTCGGGCGGACGAACCTCGCGGGGGCGATTGTCGGGAAGGCCCTGTACGAGGGCACCGTGCAGCTCGCGGCTTTGCAGGGCGCAGCGGCGTGAACGTTGCGCAAGCCAATCTGGACAACGGCCTGCGCGTGGTTGCCGCCACGCTCCCGCAGGTCGACAGCGTCGCCGTCGGAATCTGGGTTCATACCGGATCCCGGCACGAGCCGGCGCGCCTGGCGGGCGCGAGCCATTTCATCGAGCACCTGCTCTTCAAGGGAACGCGCCGCCGTACGCCGCACCAGATCTCGACCGACATCGAGGGATGCGGCGGATACCTCGATGCATTTACGCAGGAGGAAGACACCTGCTACTACGCCCGCGTTGCCCGCGAGCACGCCGATCTGGCGCTGGATGTGCTTTGCGACATGTACCTGCATCCCCGCCTTGCGCAGGAAGACATTGCGAAAGAGCGCAGCGTCATCCTCGACGAAATCCAGATGTACCGGGACCAGCCCCAGCACGTCGTGCAGGAAATGCTGAGCGCGGCGCTGTGGAGCGGGCACCCGCTGGGCCGTCCGGTGCCCGGCACGGAGGCCAGCCTGAACCGGATGACCCGTGCGGACCTCGCGGTTTTCAAGAGCCGCTGCTACGTGCCGAGGAACACCGTGGTTGCCGCAGCCGGCAACATCACGCTCGACGAGTGCGCGGCTATGGTGCGCCGGCGCCTGGGCCGCGTCCCCGCCGGCGCCCCGCCGCGCAGGCAAGCCACCGGGGCCGGGGCCCGGCAGCAGCCCCTCGCCTTCCAGGCCAGGGATGTTGAACAGGCTCATATTGCGCTCGGATTCCGCCACTTCGGCCGCCATGACCCGCGGCGCCATGCGCTGCGCCTTCTGAACGTCGTGCTGGGCGAGAACATGAGCTCGCGCCTGTTTCAGGTTCTGCGCGAGACGCACGGCCTGGCGTACGCCGTGCAGTCGAGCTTCACGATGTTCGAGGAGACCGGCGCCTGGGGCGTCACCGCGGGGGTCGAGGCGGGCCGCATCGCCAGGTCGGCAAAGCTGATCGGCCGCGAGCTGCGGCGCCTGCGCGACCATCCGGTCCCGGAAAAGGAGCTGCGCCAGGCCAAGGACTACGTGATCGGCCAGATGAAGCTGGGGCTGGAGAGCACGTCCCAGCAAATGATGTGGATCGGCGAACAGTTCCTGACTTTTGGCCGGTTCATCTCTCCGGAGAGGATGGCGGCAAGCCTGGCGCGGGTGGATGCGTCCCAGATGCAGCAGGTGGCGCGCGCCGTGCTGCGCGAGGACCGCCTGAGCCTGTCCATCGTGGCTCCCAACATCACGGAACGCGAGCTGCGACAGGTCCGGCAGCAGCTCGTGTAACAGCGCCGTTCGTACGAGGCGAGTATGTCTGATGAACGGGAGTCTTGCACAGCGAAGCCGGCACACATGATCTCCCGGCCGCTCCTGGGCCTGGGTATCGCATTTCTGGTCGGCACATGGTGCGGCCTGAAGCTCGACGTCCCGCTCGTGTCCGTTCTCCGCCCCGCCCTGGCGGCCTTCGCGCTGGCCTGCGCCGCAGCCCTCGCGCGCAGGAAGCTGTCCGGGCTCGGGCCAGCCGCCACCGCGCTTATTCACATGGCCTGCGGCCTGGCCGCCTGGGCCTGGGTCCTCGTGCATCCGGCCGGCAGTGGCGAAGGCATTGAGCGCTTCTTTCAAGACACGAATACAGTCGCCCAGGTCAGGGGCGTCGTGGCGGGCGACCCCGATGCCGGCCCCCGTCTCACATCGGGCGCGTACGCGTGGACCTTCCCCTTCGACGTCGAGTCAGTATCGCGCGACGGCAATTCGTGGGCCCCGCTGCCGGGCCGGGCGCGTGTCACCTGGTTCGCCAATTGGATATCGGGGGTTCCCTCCTACGGCGAGACGTGGCAGCTCTCCGCCTCGGCGGGCCGGCCCGACCGCAGGGCAATACGCCTCCACGGCGTCAACCTCAAGGCCAGCCGCCGCGACAGCCGCAGGCTGGAGGAAGCAACGCCAACGGGCTTCGTCCGCCAGTGCTACGAGGCGCGCCGTTCCTCGCTGCGCCACCTCGCGGCCGGCATCGCGGACTTTCCCGCCGAGGTCGGGATCTACCAGTCGCTGATCCTCGGCTACCGCTGGGGCCTGACAAAGGAAGCGCAGGAAATCTTCGCGGCGACAGGCACAATTCACATCTTCGCTATTTCCGGATCTCACGTCGTCATCATCGCCGGCCTCATCATCTTCCTGCTGCGCGCCGTACGACTGTCGCGCGTGTACTGGGTCCTTGCCCTGGCGCCGCTCCTGTCCGCCTACACTATCTCCGTGGGCGGCCAGTCCAGCGCGGTACGCGCGTGCCTGATGGCCATCATCTACTTCCTTGCCCCGCTGCTGCGGCGCCGCGCCGACGTCGTCAGCGCCCTCGCGATGGCCGCCATCCTGATTGTGGCCGTGGCCCCCGACCAGCTGATGGACGTCGGGTTCATCTGCTCGTTCGTCGTGGTGCTCGGGCTCATCGTGCTCTGCCCGCTGCTCGATCCATGGATGAGGAGCTGGGCGGAGGTAGACCCGATGCGCCTGCAGGAGGAAAACATCGGAATGCGCGCGGGCCGATATTTACTGCGGGTGACGCTGTCGCTGGTCGCCGTATCCCTTGCCGCGTGGCTGACGTCGGCTCCGCTATCGGCGTACTACTTCGGGCGGTTCAGCCTCGTGTCGCTGCCGTGCAACCTGTTTGTGATCCCCATGTCGTTCCTGCTCATCGTGAGCGGCTGCCTGAGCCTGGTGCTGGGCCCGTGCTGGGGCTTCCTCGGGGAGGTGTTCAACCACGCGTCCCTGTTCCTGGTATGGATGCTTGAGCGCGCGATGAGCCTGATGCTGGCCATTCCCGGCGGACACATGCGCGTGGCGCAGCCGGCGGCCTGGATGGTGTGGACCTGGTACGCCCTCCTCGCCATCGCCGCGCTGTGGCTGCGGGCACGCCGAACGTCAAGGCCCCGGGCGGAAGACCGCGAATTGTTGTGAAAGCTGCAGTTATCGCCTTTTTCTCACGCACTTGTGTCCAACAGGCGTCATGGCAGTCCCGCCTGACTCTCGGTATATGTCTTATGTGCTCTGGATGCAGGTCTGTGCATGCCGCGCACATGAAAAGAGAACGCGCCGGGGCTTCCAGTCCCTCCGTCCCGCTCCTCAACGGCAGCGGAGCGTATGGCGTGGCAGAACTTCGGTCGGCCTGAATCCACGTGTCGGATTCCGGGCACGATTAGGAAGGCTCGTAGGGAAGATTCCCCGTGACGGAACCGACCGTGTTCACTCCGCCACTATACGATGAGCCGCCACCACACAGCCCAAAGGGGTCGCGCCGGTTCACCGGGTTGTCCCCGCAGAACTACGTACAGGTTCAGCCCGCCGCGGCCGGCCTTTCGCTCAGCGGCTCCGCGCCTGCCGCCGACGCCGCAGCGCGCCGCCTGCCAGCTGACCTCCAAGATAGGCGGCCACGAAGAACGGAAAGGTCTTGAGGCGCCACCCTACCCCTGCAAGCAGGCGAATTGCCACGATCAGGGGAATCGGGGCGTGCACGGCCATGAACCACACCGCGGAGTACTTGCGGGCGCCTGCCCGCCAGTACCCGAACGGAACGTTCACAATAAGCACGCATATCAACGCCACCAGCACTGCATGCGTTGTCATTTGCACGAAATCCATGTGCATTGGCCTGCGCGCCCCTAGCGACCGTGCCGCTGCTGCGCCGGGCCGGTGTGAGTCCGACCCTTGGTGAACCGGCGCGGGCCTGTATTCCGCCCCGACGGCTGGAACGCTCTCCGCTTCGGCTGCGTACGCGACGCCGGCCCGTCAAAGCTTCCCGTCGCAACGCGAGGATGCTTCGAGATGGGGATCGAGGCGCGAATGAAGCGTTCGATATCGAGCACGTCCTTGCGCTGGTCCGGGGTGGCCAGAGTGATGGCATGCCCTTTCTTGCCCGCGCGCCCCGTCCGGCCGATGCGGTGCACGTAGTTCCCGGTTTCGTCCGGCAGGTCAAAGTTGATCACAAGCTCGATGGCGTTCACGTCGATGCCGCGCGAGGCGATGTCCGTGGCCACCAGTACCCTGAACTCGCCGGTCTTGAAGCCGCGCAACGAATCCTTGCGCTGCGCCTGCGTCCGGTCGGCATGAATCTCCGCGGCGGAATGACCTCGGTCGCGCAGCAGTTTGGCCACGCGCGCGGCGGACCGTTTGGTCCGCACGAAGAGCAAGACAGAGCCCGTGTATTGCTTGAGCAGCTCGCACAGCAGCTCCCCCTTTTGTTCCCTGTGCACCACGAACATTTCCTGCGTCACGAGTTCCGTGGCCGTGCCGGAAGGCGCAATTTCGGTGCGAACAGGCAGATTCATGTAGGTGGATGCGATCTTCACGATCGGCGGCTGCATGGTGGCAGAGAAGAGCATCGTCTGCCGCTCCTTGGGCACGAGATCGAGAATGCGCTCGATTTGCGGAAGGAACCCCATGTCCAGCATCCTGTCCGCCTCGTCCAGCACGAGTATGCTCACATCGTCAAGACGCAGGTTGCGCCGGTCCAGATGGTCGTTGAGCCGGCCCGGGGTCGCCACTACAATGCGCGGCCTGTCCCGCAGCGCGCGGACCTGGTTGTACATCGATTCGCCCCCGATCAGCACGGCGGTCCGCATCCCGGCGGAGGGCGTCAGCTTCGCCAGGGTTTCATGAACCTGCAGGGCGAGTTCCCGCGTGGGCACAAGCACCAGCGCCTTGCCCTTCCCCTGCGCCAGGCGCTGGACCATGGGTATGCCGAACGCCAGCGTCTTGCCTGTCCCGGTCTGGGCCACCCCGATCACGTCCTTCCCCTCGATGGCGATGGGTATCGCCTTCTCCTGAATCGGTGTCGGCACGGTGTATTTCAGGGCATCCAGCACCCCGAGCAGACCCGGGGCGATCCCGAGTCCAAAGAAACTGCCTTGTGGTTGAGTCACGGTTCCGCCTTATCCTCTTCTCCGCGTACACCGCGCCGTCGCGCGATTGCGAAGGGCTACTGGGTCGCAGACCGCATACGATACAGTATCTGCCGAGTAATTCAAAGCTTACATTCTGTCCAGAGGCTTGACAATTCGGGGGGGGTACTTATCTTCACGACATGAACGATTTCTGGATGCACCAGCGCGTGCTCGTCACGGGCGGCGCCGGCTTTCTGGGAAGCCACGTTGTGGACCAGCTCCGCGCGACGGGCTGCGGCGAGCTGTGCGTACCGCTTCACTCGCAGTATGACCTGACGCGCGCGGAAGACGTCCGCCGGGTGCTCCGCGACGCGGCGCCTACCCTGGTACTGCACCTCGCGGCGCGGGTCGGCGGAATCGGGGCAAACCGCGCGAGCCCGGGATCCTTCTTCTACGAGAACCTCATGATGGGCGCGCTATTGATGGAGGAGGCGCGCTTGCTCGGGGTCCCCAAGTTCGTCGCGATGGGATCCATCTGCGCCTACCCGAAGTTCGCGCCCGTCCCGTTCCGGGAAGAAGACCTGTGGAACGGCTACCCCGAGGAGACCAGCGCGCCATACGGCCTCGCCAAGAAGATGATGCTCGTGCAGGCGCAAGCCTACCGGCAACAGTACGGCTACAATTCCGTCTGCCTTCTTCCCGTCAACCTCTACGGCCCCCGCGACCATTTCGATCTGCAGAATGCGCACGTCGTCCCCGCCCTGATCCGCAAGTGCCTGGAGGCGAGGGACGCGGGCAGTCCGCGCGTCGAGGTCTGGGGCACGGGCGCGGCCTCGCGCGAGTTCCTCTATGTGGAGGATGCCGCCCGGGGCACACTCCTGGCGGCGGAGCACTACAACAGCTCCGACCCCGCCAACCTTGGCACGGGGCAGGAGATCACCATCCGCAATCTCGCCGGCCTCATCGTGCGCCTCACCGGGTTTCGCGGCGAATTGAGGTTTGACGCGAGCAAGCCGGACGGCCAGCCACGCCGGGCTCTCGACGTATCCCGCGCGAGCGAGCGCTTCGGCTTCCTGGCATCCACGCCTTTTGAAGCCGGCATCCGAAAAACCGTCGCGTGGTACGAAACAGTGCGAGCCGCCTGCCCGGACGGCGGCCCGCAGGCAAAGCCTGGAGGTATGGCGTGAACAGCATGCTCGATTGCGCACTCGTGTCGATTCTTCTCGCCGTAGGCAGCCCCTCTCAGCCGCCCCCCGTCGCGCCTTCGACCAATGCCCCCACGGCCACCGAAGACCTGACGCGCTTCGCACCAGAGCCGCGCACGCTTGACCTGCGCAACAGCAATCTCATCAAGATTCCAGAGGAGATCCTCTCCCTGACCAATCTCCTCGCGCTTGCCCTGGATCACAACCCCCTGGAGACGATTCCGGTGGGCATCACAAACCTGAGCTCGCTGCAGGCGCTGACACTCGACGACGTCCAGCTGTCTGAGATCCCGCCCGAACTCGGCGCCCTCACAAACCTGCAGAGCCTGAGCATCTGCGCGAACAGATTCACCGGGCTGCCGACTGCCCTCGGGGCGCTCACGAACCTGCGTATTCTCCACCTGACAAAGAACGCCATCTCCTCCGTGCCGGCCGATCTTGCAGGGCTGCCGGAGCTTGAATTGCTCGATCTGGGTTCAAACGAGATCGACGTGATGCCGGAATGGATCAGCGCCTGCCATCGCCTGAAAGTTCTTTCCCTCGACAACAACCGTCTCAAGGGCGTGCCGCCCACGCTTGCCCTTCTTACGCGGCTGGAGGACCTCGATCTCAGCTATAACAAGATCTCCAAACTGCCGGATGAACTGGGCAAGCTGAAGAACCTCAAACTGCTGCAGATCACCGGCAACCCCATCTCCGACTCGGAAGAAATGAAGATCCGCCGCATGCTTCCCGGCTGCATGGTGGTCAAATAGAATCCGGGCTGGCGAACCTATGAAAGAAACCTTAAGGAGACTGATCATGAAATACTGGCCTGCGGCGTGTGGGGTGGCACTTTTGTGGGTAAGCTGCGTGGTGGCGAAAGATCTCATCTCGCCGGCGCAGGCAAAGAAGGCTGCAGCCCCGGCGCAAGTCGCAGCGCCCGACGATCCGAAGCTGCCGCGGGTGCTGCTGCTCGGCGATGCTGTTTCAATCGGTTACACTCTGCCCTTGCGCCTGCAGCTGAAGGGCAAGTTCAACGTGCACCGCCCTGCAGCAAACTGCGGGTCGACGCGTGGTGGGCTGCGCGACCTCGACACCTGGCTCGGGAAGGAGAAGTGGGACGTTATCCACTTCAATTTCGGGTTACATGACATGGCGTTCCTATGGCCGGACGGCAAGAACCTGAACGCCGAAGGCATCTTCGCCACCAGGGAGAACGGAGGAAAGCAGAACGTCCCGCTGGCGGAGTATGAGAAGAACCTGCGAACGCTGGTGGCGCGCTTGAAGCGCACAAGCGCGCACTTGATCTGGGCGTCCACCACGCCCGTGCCGGGCGGCGTTCGTTCGTATACAGAGGGGGAGGAGCTGCCCTATAACGAGGCGGCGGCGCGGGTCATGAAGGACGAAGGTGTGCAGGTCGATGACCTCTGGGGCTTCGCCTCACGGCAGTTGGACAAGATCCAGACCACGAACAGCATCCATTTCACACCGCAAGGGTACCGGGTGCTGGCCTGGCACATCGGCCAGAGCATCGAATCGGCGCAGGTGGCCAAGCCCGGCAAAACCCAGCCATAAAGAGGGGTCGCGCCGTTGACAGTTGCCCCGCGGTTGTGGTATCCAATCCCGCTCATGAGCGCATACGCATATCGCAACGGCGAGCTTTTTGTAGAAGACGTTTCCCTGCGCGAACTCGCCGGGCGGAACGGAACGCCCCTCTACGTTTACAGCCGCTCGCACATGCGGCAGCAGTACCGGGCGCTGGCGGAAGCCATGCGCGAGGTGCGGCCCCTGATCTGCTTCTCCGTCAAAGCCAACTCCAACGGAGCCGTCATCCGCACGTTTGCCGAGGAAGGCTCCGGCTTCGATGTTGTGTCGGGCGGCGAACTGTACCGCGCGCTGAAGGCCGGCGCAGACAGGTCCAAGATCGTATTTGCCGGCGTGGGAAAGACCCGCGAGGAGATCGAGTTCGCCCTGCGCGAGGAAATCCTGTTCTTCACCGTCGAGTCGGAGTCTGAAGCTGCACGCATCTCGGAATGCGCGACCCGCCTCGGCCGCAAGGGGCGCATCGCGTTTCGCGTGAACCCGGACGTCGACCCCAAGACTCACAAATACATCAGCACGGGCAAGAAGGAGAATAAGTTCGGCCTCAATTTGGAGCGCACCGCAAAGGCTTACGCCATCGCGGCCCGCCTGCCGGGCATCGAGATCGCGGGGCTGCACATGCATATCGGGTCCCAGCTCCTGTCGGCACAGCCCTTCGCGGAAGCCCTCGCCAAGATCCGTCCGCTCTGCGAGGAACTGAAGAGGCAGCACCGCTCGTTCCAATACCTGGACATCGGCGGCGGGATCGGAATCCGCTACAAGCCGGAGCAGTCCGCCCTGGCGCCCTCCGAGTACGCGGCGCATGTTCTCCCCTTCCTGAAGGAGCTTGGGCTCGCCGTGGTGCTGGAGCCGGGGCGCAACCTTGTCGGCAACGCGGGCGCCCTCGTCTGCTGCGTTCAATACATCAAGGACCATCCGCTGAAGAAATTCGTGGTGGTGGATGCCGCCATGAACGACCTGATCCGGCCGTCCCTGTACGATGCGCACCACGAGATTCTTCCCGTCCGCGAAACAGAGGGGGCGATGACCTGCGACGTGGTGGGCCCGATCTGCGAATCCGGGGACTTCCTGGCCGTGGATCGCACGCTGCCCAACGTGGCCGAGGGCGACCTGCTGGCCATCATGAGCGCCGGCGCGTACGGGTTCTCCATGTCCTCGAATTACAACAGCCGCCCGCGGGCCGCAGAGATCATGGTCGAGGGCGCCGTTGCCTGCGTCGTGAGCGAGCGCGAGACATGGGACGATTTGCTGTGCCATGAACGTCCGTTCGGGAAGCAAGCGTAAGACACAAGGGAGACACGATTCATGTTGCAGGGCGCATATACGGCGATCGTAACACCATTCCGGGCTGACGGCAGCGTAGACTATGAGAAACTCCGCGCGCTCGTGGACATGCAGGCACGCGCCGGAATCGACGGCATTGTGCCTGTGGGCACGACGGGCGAAAGCCCCACCCTGAACTACGATGAACACCGCAAGGTGATCATGGTGGCCGCGGAGGCCGCGCGCGGCCGGATGAAGGTCATCGCAGGCACCGGCGCCAACTCCACGGCCGAGGCCATCGAGCTGACCCAATACGCCATCGAAGCCGGCGCGGACGCGACGCTGCAGGTTGCGCCGTACTACAACAGGCCCAACGCGGAAGGCATCCACAGGCATTTCATGGCCATTGCGGACCTCGGCCTGCCCGTAGTCCTGTACAACGTGCCGGGCCGCACAGGGAAGGACATCACCGCCGACATGGTGGTCCGGCTGGCAAAGCACCCCCGGATCGTGGCCGTAAAGGAGGCCGGAGGCAACGTGGACCGCGTAAGCCAGATTCTGGCCCGCTGCAATATCACCGTCTTCTCCGGCGACGATGCCCTGACGCTTCCCATGATGTCCGTGGGCGCCAAGGGGGTAATCAGCGTGGCCTCGAACGTTGCGCCCGATATGGTGGCCAACATGGTGCACCACGCGCTGGACGGCCAGTGGGAGGAAGCGCGCGCGCTGCACTTCAAGCTGCACAGGCTTTTCACGGACCTCTTTATCGATAGCAACCCCATCCCTGTCAAAGCAGCCATGAGCATGATGGGGCTGATCGAGGAAGCCTACCGCCTTCCGCTTTGCAACATGCCGGACAACCTCAAGCAGACCCTGAGGGAAACGCTCAAAGCCACGGGCCTTCTGCAGGCCTAGAACCGGAAAAGCACATGACACGCATCGCCATTTTGGGTGCCGGCGGCCGGATGGGCAAGGCACTGGTACGCTGCTCAGACCAATTCTCTGGAATCAAGATTGCGGCGGCCATTGAACAACCGGGGCACCCCTCGCTCGGGCAGGACGCAGGCCTGGCCGCCGGGGCCGGGGCCCTCGGCATTCTCATCAGCGATCAGTGGCAACTCGCGGCCGCTGCGGACGTGTGGATCGATTTCACCTTCCACGCCGCGGCGCCCGGCCAGGCGGCACGCGCCGCCGAGCTCGGCAAGGCGGTTGTTGTCGGCACAACCGGGCTTACCGAGGCCGAGGTGGGCGAGGTGCGGGCCTCCGCTCAGCGCGTGCCCATCGTCTGCTCGCCCAACATGAGCCTCGGCGTGAACCTGCTGTTCGCGCTGGTGGAAAATGCTGCGCGGGCGCTTGGCCATGACTACGACATTGAAGTCCTGGAGATGCACCACCGCCACAAGAAAGACGCGCCAAGCGGCACGGCCCTCGCCCTGGCCGAAAGGGCCGCCGCAGGGCGCTCGCTGGCCCTCTCTGCCGTCGCCTGCCACGGCCGGTCGGGCATTACGGGCGAGCGGCCCCCGGATCAGATTGGGATTCACGCGGTGCGCGGCGGCGACGTGGTGGGCGATCACACCGTGATGTTTGCCGCCGATGGCGAGCGCGTGGAGCTGACGCATCGCGCATCCAGCCGCGACACGTTCGCGCGCGGAGCCCTGCGCGCCGCCGTGTGGGTTCACGGGCGCCAGCCCGGCTTCTACAGCATGAAGCACGTGCTGGGACTCTGAGATGGAGATCGCGCTCAGCTTCGGGTCGAATCAGGGCGACCGCCTCCGGCACCTGTGCGAAGCGCGCGCGCGCGTCGTGGCCCTGCCCGGAGTCCGGCTGCTCGCCGCCGCCCCGGTCTACGAGACTGACCCCGTCGAGGTTGCAGAAGAGTTCCGCGGGCAGTCATTCCTCAACTCCGTGCTGATCGTGGACTGCAGCGGCGGCCTCCACCCCTTCTCCACGGCCATGCACGCAATCGAAGACGCCATGGGCCGCGTGCGCGCCGCCGATCGGAATGCGCCGCGGGTGATAGATATTGACATCATTTACGCGGGGGCTGATCATCGCAGCGAGTCGCAGCTTCAGGTTCCGCACCCGCGCTGGCAGCAGCGCCGATTTGTTGTGCAGCCCCTGGCCGACGTAAGGCCGGACGCAGTGTTGCCAGGTGAATCTTGCAGCGTGCGGGCAGTTCTCCAGGGATTGCCCGAGGTGCCGCGGGCAACCTTGTACCGGCGCGACTGGGAGACGAGCTGACCATGACAACGTGGACGACGAGCAAGATACGGGCCGCCAAGGGAAACCAGAAGCTTACATGCCTCACGGCCTACGATTTTTCGACTGCGCGCCTGATCGACAATGCGGGAATTCAGATCGTCCTGGTCGGCGACTCGCTCGCCATGACCATGCTTGGCTACGAGACGACCCTGCCCGTCACGATGGCAGAGATGCTGCACCACACGGCTGCCGTAGCGCGAGGAGTTCGCAGTGCGCTGGTCGTGGCCGACATGCCCTTTCTTTCGTACCAGGTTTCGATTGAGCAGGCCATCGCAAACGCCGGGCGATTCATCAAGGAAGCCGGCGCAGGGGGCGTGAAGATTGAAGGGGGCGCCCTTCGCAGCAGCACCGTTCGAACGCTTGTGGAGAATGGAATTCCCGTGCTGGGCCATATCGGCTTAACCCCGCAGAGCATCCGCGAAACGGGCGGCTACAAGGTTCAAGGACGCACTCCGGAACATGCCGGCAAGCTGATGGCCGATGCGAAGGCCCTGGAAGACGCCGGCGTCTTCGCCCTGGTGCTGGAGTGCATGCCCGCCGAGCTGGGCGCCGAGATCACGCGCAACGTCGGCGTGCCCACGATCGGGATCGGCGCCGGCTGCGGGTGCGATGGGCAGATTCTCGTGACCCATGACATGCTGGGCATCCAGGGCCAGGTAAGCCCGAGGTTCGTGCGCCGCTATGCCGATCTTGAGATCGCCATGAAGTCCGCCTTTTCGGAGTTCAAGCGGGATGTCGAATCCGGCGGATTCCCCTCCGACTCGGAATCATATTAGGCTCGACAGTCCTTTTGGCGTTTCTGTAGCCTCCGACTTCGGATGACAAGCTTCCAGACATCCAGCCACAGCCCGGCGCGCCCCGGCCCGCGCGTTGCCCTCCTGAGGAAGAAGGGGCTGCCCGAATCGCCAATCTTCTACGACCAGTTCGCGTAAGAAGGAATCCACGGAGGCACGGATGAATGAGATGATACCGATACTCACAGAGGCGGGCGCGCTGCTGCTCGCGGCTCTGCTCGCGGCCCTTGCCGCCCGCCCGTTGCGCCGGCGACAGCCGGGCCCCGGCCTGCCGGAGGTCATCGACGCCGGCTTTCCGACGATTGCGGCGGCGGCGGTCATGCCGCTGCTGGTCCTGGTGATTTCCTGGTCCCTGTACGAAGTCATCACCAAGATGACTGCGCTGGCAGACTATCTTCCCGCAGCGTGGGCTTCCCATCGCAAGGCATGGATGCTCCTCTGGTTCATCGTGCTCGGCGTGCGCGTTTTTGAAGCGGCGCTGAGCGCGTACTACCGCAAGGCCAACCGCCGCATACCCGTGCCCGACCTGCTGCGCTCGCTTCTGCGCACAACAATCTACGTGGGAGCTTCTTTCTTCCTCTTGCACGAGGTGGTGGGCATGAACATTGCCCCCCTCCTCACGTCCACCGCTCTGCTCACCGCCGTGGTGGGCTTCGCGCTGCAAGGCGTGCTGGGCAATCTTCTGGCCGGCATGTCGCTCCACATCGTGCGCTCGGTATTGCCCGCCGACTGGGTCGCCCTCGGGGACGTGGAGGGGCAGGTTGTCGAGACGAACTGGCGCGAAACTCGCCTGCGCACCGTCGCGGGACACATGCTGATTGTGCCGAACAGCAAGATGGCGGAATCCATCCTGCACAACATGTCGCAGCCCACCGCGTTGCGCCGCCACAAAGTGGACGTCGGGGCCAGCTACTCCGATGCCCCCGACGAGGTGATCGCCGCACTGCTGGAAGCCGCGCGCAGCGTGCCCGAGGTCCTGCCTGATCCGCCCCCCTCCGCCTATGCCGTGGAGTTCAAGGACTTCGGGATCAACTACCGCGTGCGTTTCTGGAGCAACAGCTACCCTGATCGCACCCCCATCGAGGGCGACGTGGCACGCATGGTCTGGTACAAATTCAAGCGACGTGGCATCGAGATCCCCTTCCCCATGAGCGACAAGCTGCTGAATGACTTCATGGAAGTCGTGTACCGCCAGCGCACGCAGCCTCCGGAGGATCACGCCCTCGACCGCCGTGTGAGCGACCTGATGCGCAGCGAGTTCATGTCGCGCATTCTCGTGGATGCCGGCGGCGCTCCCATGGTCACCCGCGACGAGATCCGCAGCATGGCGAAGCAGATGCGGCACGTCCTTTACACGCGCGGCGAGACGCTGTTCCGGCAGGATGACCCCGGCGAAACGTGCTATGTTCTGGTGCGCGGCAGCGCCCGGGGCGAGATCCTGCAACCCGGCGTGCCGGAGGCCATTCGATTCTCCCGTGGGCCGGGCTCGATGATTGGCGAGATGAGCCTGATCACGGGACAGGCGCGCACGGCCACGATCACATTCCCCGAAGAGAGCGAGCTGCTTGAGGTCCCCGGCCCGGCCTTCACCCACCTGCTGTCGCTGCGCAAGGAGATCCCGGAAATTCTGTCCCATGTCGTAGCCGCGCGCGCCATGGAAAACGCGCAGAATCTGGACAAGGCCCGGTCTCAACATACGGGCGAACTGCAAGGAACCATCAAGCGCGAGACGATTCTCCAGCGTTTCCTTCACCTGATCCAGCGCGCGCGGTAGGCCGCGCCGCGCTCCAGCTGCCTGCGGGCCCCGCCCGGCACTGTGCGCCGCGCAGGATACGCAGATACTCGGCACGCGATATCTCGCGTGCGCCCATGCTCTCCAGATGGTCCGAGTGGACCTGGCAATCGACCGCGGCATAGTGCCATCCCGCGAGAAGCTTCACGAGCCAGACCAGCGCGACCTTGCTCGCGTTGGGCTCGAGCGCGAACATGGATTCACCGGAAAACACCTGGCCGACGTTCACGCCATACAGGCCGCCTACGAGTTTGGATCCGTTCCACACCTCGACCGAGTGCGCGTGACCCTCGGCGTGGAGGCGGCAATAGGCTTCCTTCATCTCTGGCGTGATCCACGTTCCCTCGCCTTTCCCGCGCCTGACCTTGGCGCAGTGCGCTATGACGGCGCGGAAATCACGGTCACACGTCACGCTGAGTCGCCCGCTGTTCAGCACGGGGCGCATGCTGTGCGAGATGCGTATCTCCTGCGGAAACAGCACGCAGCGCGGGTCAGGTGACCACCACAGAATGGGCTCCCCTTCCGAATACCATGGAAAGATGCCGTGCCGGTACGCCGCCATGAGCCGCACCGTGCTCAGGTCGCCGCCCACGGCGAGCATCCCCGATGGATCCGCGCGCTGCGCGGGAGGAAACAGAGGCTCTTCGTTCAAGCGGTAGACCGGCACAAGAACTCCCTGTACACTGCGCCAGAAGTCGGCGGCTCGCGTTATGGCAGCCTATCCCCTGCCCCCGCCCGCGTAAAGCGGGCGCTACCCCGATCCTTGTCAGGGCCCGCGTAAAGCGGGCTCTACCCCGATCCTTGTCAGGGCCCGCGTAAAGCGGGCTCTACCCCGATCCTTGTC
>CAYRKB010000005.1:1796-37526 GCA_964424705.1 uncultured Victivallales bacterium | reverse complement strand
CTACCCCGATCCTTGTCAGGGCCCGCGTAAAGCGGGCTCTACCCCGATCCTTGTCAGGGCCCGCGTAAAGCGGGCTCTACCCCGATCCTTGCCACGGTAGAGCCCGCTTTACGCGGGCTGCGCAGCCATAATGCGAAGCGCTGGCCAGAAGGCGGCGGCGCGCTACCGGATTCTTCTCACCTCCGCGGTGAGGCCCAACGACTCCAGTTGCTGCTTGTGCAGCGTGGCCGGCGTCTCCCCCTCCACTTCGGCGATGGATTTCCCTTTCGTGTGCGCCTCGAACATGATCTTCGCAGCCAACTCAACGGGGTGGGCAAATACCTTCACGAGCGCCTCGACAACGAACTCCGCGGTATTGTGGTCGTCATTGAAGAGAATCACCTCACACAAATCCTCGAGCAGCCCCAAGGATACGGGGCTTGCCTCGACGAGCGTCTGCGCCCCGTATCCTGCCATGCCCGTCCTCCTCACCTAACGTTTCGACCTGAAGTTCTTGAAAAGCCGCACGGCGACAGACGCCGCGCTGCTGCGGCGGCCCGACCGCTCAACGCGTAGCCCTGGCGCGAGCAACGCCTTCCGCAGGGCGGCGGCCGGCCGGTTTGCTTCCACATCGCACTCGAACACCGAGAGGTATTGGCCCATGCGCCGCTCCTCCCCGGGGAAAGGAAGCGGATCGGATCCCGCCAGCACGGGCACGCCGCAAGCCTGCGCGATAGCCATCAGCCCGGGCTGCGGAGCCAATGCGGGCCTTAGGCTGGTATCGCCCAGCAGAAGGCCCCTCGATCTGTAGGCCTCAAAGACGCGGCGCGACAGAACCGTGCGGCTGAACATCCACTTGCCGGGCGCCCAGGCCAGGACCGGAACGCCCCCGACGTCCAGCACAGCCTGCACCGTCTGCTCGACGGGCAGACCATCCGCAACCCGCCCGAGCGTCGCAAGCGCAAGCACCTCCATGCGTTCTGCAGTGGCAATTTGGCGGCCTGCGATCAGGAGCACGGACGGCGAGCCGGCCACTTCAAGCCGCAAAGCCTCCGCCTCACCGGTGGGACGCAGCGCAATCCCATCGAGTCCCGCCTCCGTCGCCCGCCTGTACCAGTTGCAGTTCGCGCGTTCCACCAGGAAGGCAACTCTGTCATCCGCCCGCGCCTCGCCCAACCGCGCGGCCAGCGTTCGCAATGCCACGGCGGTATCGTAGCAGGGATACAAGTGGACATGAGTGTCTGCTACAATTCGCATCCGCAATCCGCTCCTTCCAAGTTGCTGGCACGTAACGTAGTGTTTTCCAGGTCGTTTTCAAGCGCAGAGGTGAAGCGCGTCACCTTTCTTGCATCCCGCCCTCTAAAGCGTGTATGTTCACGGGCGGAAAGTCGTCTCGACAACGCAATATGAAGATCCTACTGCTTGCGCCCCACCCATTCTATCAGGAACGCGGTACGCCCATTGCCGTGGATCTGCTTCTGCGCGTTCTCTCCGAACGGGGCGATACGGTCGACGTTCTGACATACCACGAAGGCGATCCACGTGCTTATCCCAACGTCACAACGCACCGAATCCCGCGCCTGCCATTCGTACGCGATATCCGGCCCGGGCTCTCAGGGAAGAAGCTTCTCTGTGACGCGTTTCTTGCCCTGCGCGCTCTGCGCATGGCGCGGGGCCGCCGCTATGACCTTGTCCATGCCGTTGAGGAGTCGGTCTTCATTGCCATGTTGCTGCGTCGGTTCTTCCGTACGCCTTACGTCTTCGACATGGATTCAAGCATGCCGCTGCAGATTGTTGACAAGGCTCCGCACCTGCGATTCCTGCTACCATTCATGACCCGCTGCGAGGCAGCCGCGGTGCGCGGCGCCGCAGCCGTTGTGCCAGTCTGCGAGGCCTTGGAAAGGCAGGCCGAAACGTACGGAGCGAAGCAAACAGTCCTACTTCAGGACGTCTCGCTGCTGGACCCGGGCCGCTCGCTCCCTCCGCGCGATCTCAAGCGCGAGCTAAACATCTCTGGCGCCTGCTTCCTCTACCTTGGTAACCTTGAGACCTATCAGGGAATCGACCTCCTGCTCGAGAGCTTCGCCCTGTTGGCCCAAGCGCACCCCGGCTGTGGGCTTGTCATCGCCGGCGGACAGCCCGCCGATATTGAGAAATACAAACAGAAGAGCGTGGCGCTCGGCATCGGTGCGGCGGCGCACTTCATCGGGCCACAGCCGTTGCGGCACATGGAATCTCTTTTCGCCGGGGCTGACATCCTTGTGTCGCCGCGCACACAGGGCAGCAACACGCCCATGAAGATCTATTCATACCTCGACTCCGGGCGCCCGATCCTGGCAACCCGCCTGCCGACGCACACCCAGGCGCTCGACGACAGCGTAGCGCTACTTGCCGCGCCCCAGGCGGAAGACTTCTCCGCCGCCATGGGCGAACTCGCCGGCGACGCGGCCCTGCGCACACGCCTGGCCACAGCCGCGCGCGCGCGCGCGCTGGCGAAGCACTCCTTCGGCGCCTTTCGCTACGCTGCGCGATCCCTCTACAATTCGTTGGAGCGCGACGTTTGCGGCCAAAACTCTACACGCACCCAGAGCCCCTCGTAACCATTCCTTGGTCGGGCCCGCCATGGGGCCGACAGGCGGGTGCCACGACCCCAAAAAGAAAAGGGAGCGGCCAAGCCGCTCCCCCTTCAACGTCTGCATTTTGCGGCTCACCTATGGGCGAACAAAGGCAAAAGCTGATGCGCCCGGATTGAACAACTTCTGACTTTCGGCGAGACTTGTTTTCATGTCCTTGCCGAAGATAATCTTGAAGTTTCCGGTTGTATATATGACGATTCCGAGCTTGCTGCCGAACGGCTTTGTCGCCGGATCAAGACTGCCAATCAAGTTAAGCGCGGTGGCAGCTGCCCCGTTCCAACCATAGAAATTCTTCGTGAACAACAGCGGCGTATCTTCAGCGGTGCCTTCTACAAAACCCACCGTCAGGCACCACGCATTGCACCCAGCGTCGACGGCATTGGTGGCCGCCGGCGCAGAAAGCCCCGTGGCGCCAAAAGAACGCGCTGTGAAGCCGTCCAGATAGTTGCTTGTAAGACAGCTGTTAAAGTAGGCCGTGGATGTGCCCGCGTACGTCGCGTCTGGCAAAATCTCCCCCATCCCTTGTGCTATACGGCTCATCCGCTCTGAGAACAACGCCGTACAAATCTGCCTGCCGGAATTGCCGTCCTTGACGGCCTGGCCCTTTGCCAATGCGGACATCACAGCGGGGAACAGCAGGCCGGCGAGAATCAGAATGATCGCGACAACGACCAGCAACTCAATCAACGTAAATCCCTTGGTACTACGACCTCTCACCATTGCATTCATAAATACCCCGCTTGTTGTTATAGCGCCACTCCAACTCAACCTTTGGGTAACTCTATTACGCGCAGGTCCCACCTGTCAAGCGGTTTAAGCAGGACAATAAGGGCGAGAGAGAGCCCGCTTTACGCGGGCGGCCGACCGAATAAACGGCTTTGATCCGAATCGCCGGGTTCAAGAACCCCTTCTGCTCATCTACAATACCAGCATGCAGTCGCCATAGCTGTAGAATCGATACCCCTTTCCAACCGCCTCCCGGTACGCATCCAGAATCAGCGCCCGGCCGGCGGGTGCAATGTTGCCTGACTGCTGCATACGATGATCTGCGAAGGCGCACACCATCATGAGCAAAGTCGATTTCGGAAAGTGAAAGTTCGTAACCATTCTGTTCACCACACGAAACGAATAGGGCGAGTGGATAAAGAGCGTGCTCCGTCCGGAGCCGGGCATAACGCTGCCGTGCGCCGCGCCGCACGTTTCGAGCGCCCGGACGGTTGTGCTCCCCACTGCTAGAATCCGCCCGCCGCGCTCCTGCGTCGATCGCACCTGCGCGGCGGACTCCTCTCCGATCTCATAGCGCTCGGACTCCATGCGGTGATCCTCCACCGCCAGCGCTTTCACAGGCTTGAACGTGCCAGGCCCGACGTGCAGCGTCACAGCCGTCCGCCGCACGCCGCGCGCCTCCAGCTGGCTGAACAGCTCCGGAGTGAAGTGCAGGCCGGCTGTGGGGGCGGCCACCGCACCCGGCACGCGCGCGTAGATGGTCTGGTAACGCGCCCGGTCCATGCCGATCCGACTGTCTTGCCCCCCGGCGCGCCTGATGTAGGGCGGCACAGGCGGAATGCCTCCCGCCTCAAGCTCGTCCGCCAGCAGCCCCTTCCCTTCGAGCCGCACACGCACGCGACCGTCCTCTTCGCGTCCCACCACTTCGCCCGTGATCCGCCCCTCTGCCAAGGCCATCTTCCGCCCCGCACGCGCCCGCTTCGCGCCTCTGCAATAGACGAGCCACACCGCAGGCGACAACTCCTCCAAGAGCAGCAAATCCACGGCCCCGCCGGTATCCGCCCACCGGCCCAGAAGCCGCGCCGGAATTACGCGCGTGTCGTTGACGACCAGAAGGTCGCCCGCGCTTGTGTATTCAGGCAGGTCTGCGACGCCGCGGTGGGAGAATTTTCCGGCCGCGCAGTCCACCACCATCATGCGTGAAGCAGAGCGCTCGGGCAGCGGCTCCTGCGCAATCAGCTCAGGAGGTAAATCAAAGTCAAAGTCGGAAGTGAGCATGGCCGCCTGCTATTCCTCAACGGTGTGAACGCCAGCTTCGCATTGCCGTTCCCGGCTCCACGTCACCCGTTAAGCACCTGCATATCGCACAGCTTCCGGTAGCGGCCGCCGGCCGCGTACAGCGTATCATGCGAACCTTGTTCCGCGACTTGGCCCTTTTCAATCAGGAGAATCTGGTTGGCGTGCCGCACGGTGCTGAGGCGGTGCGCAATCGCAAACACGGTGCGGTTCGCCATCAGGTGCGCGATGGCCTCCTGGACGAGGTGCTCCGTCACCGTATCCAGCGCATTCGTTGCTTCGTCGAGAATGAGAATGGGCGGGTTCTTCAGGATTGCGCGCGCAATCGCCACGCGCTGCCGCTCGCCGCCGCTCAGCACAAACCCCTTCTCGCCCACCACGCGATCGTACCCGTCCGGCCCCGCGACAATGAACTCGTGCGCGTTCGCCATTCGCGCCGCCGCCTCGATCTGCGCCCGCGTGGCGTCCTTCGTTCCGTAGGCAATGTTGCTGGCGATGGTGTCGTTGAACAGGATGGTCTCCTGCGTGACAATTCCAATCAGCTTCCTCAGATCGGAGACGTTCGCCTCGCGCAGGTCCACGCCATCCATGAGAACGCGGCCTCCCGTCGGGTCGTAGAAACGCGCCAGGAGGTTGGCGAGCGTGGTTTTGCCGGATCCCGTCTCTCCCACCAGAGCCACGACGCTCCCTCGCGCGATTTCGAGCGAAATCCCTGCCACCGTCAAGGGCCCTTCATTCTGGTACCGGAAACTGACATTCTCAAATACAACCCGGTCGCGAAACGAAGGCATCGGGCGAGGGTTCGCCACGCTCGGCAGCGCGGTATCCGTGTCCACCATTGCGAAGATGCGATCCATCGCCGCCGCACCCCGCTGAATATTGGCATTAAGCTGCGCGAGCTGTTTTACCGGCTTGTAGACGACCACGGCGGCAAGCGCGATGGGCATGAGGTTGGAGAGCTGCACGCCCTTCGCGTAACAGATCACGAAGAACGTGCTGGCAAGGAGCAACGAGAGGCCCTCCATCAGCGGGACCATCATCAGCTCCGCCCTCACCGCCTTGAGGATTGAATGGACATACTTTGCATTCACCTCCATGAAACGGCGGATCTCACTGCTCTCCATATCGTACGCCTTAACAACCCGAATGCCCGTGAAGCTCTCATGCATGCGGCTCGTGAGGTCGGAAATCCCTTCCAGCGCGCGGTGCGTATATCGCTTGACGCGCTTTCCCATCACCAAGACCGGCACAATGCACAGCGGAAAGACGACCAGCATAAGCGCGATCAGCCCGAGCATGTCGTTGCTGATGGCTGACGAAACCACGAAGCCCAGCCCCACAAGAATCACGATCGGGGCGAGGGTGATATCCACCGCCGTGGTGGAGACCACGCTCTCGATGATCGAGGTATCGTTCGTGCAGCGGCTGATAAGATGCCCAACGTCCGTGCGCCCGAAGAACTTGAGCGACTGCCTTTGCAGCCGCTGAAACAGGTCATCGCGCAGGTCACGTACCATGAGCACTCCGACCCAGCGGATGCAGTACTTGTGAATGAACTGCGACGCTGTCCTCGCCACCAGCAGCAGCGGCATGGCAACAAGGCTGAGAACGACAAACTGCCACGTGACGCGGCCGTCCTCCCGCAGTAGCGGCAGGCCTAACCGGTCCGCCACCTTCTGGACGGAATGCGGAATCAGCGAGCCACGCGGGCCCTCGGCCTGGCCGGCAACGCCCGCGCCAGCCGCCACGTTCTCAAATGGCTGAATGAGACGAGGAGTAAGCTGCAGAAGGCCCCACAGCGAGCCGCCATTGATCAGCCCCGCGAGAATTCCTACCGACAAGCGCAGCCAGTAGGGCCGCAGATACGCGAGCACGCGCCGGTACGCGTCCCATGTTGTGGCTTTAGAGTGTTTGATACTTGCGTCTCCCACGGCGGTATCCGCCTCAATGTCCCAACGATTCCAGATACCGGCTGGCTTCCAGCGAAGCCATGCAGCCGGTGCCCGCTGCCGTGATCGCCTGGCGATACACCGGATCCTGCACGTCGCCTGCGGCGAACACGCCGGGCACGCTGGTCCGCGTGCTCTGGGTAACGAGAAAGCCTTTCTCATTCATCGCAAGCTGCCCCTTGAAGGGCTCCGTGTTGGGCTTGTGCCCGATCGCGATGAATACACCGGTCACTGCGAGCTCGGTGACCGCGCCTGTCACTACGTTCTTGACGCGCAGCCCCGATACGACGTTCTTCGACACGTCCAGGACCTCTTCAATCACGGTGTTCAGCATGAGCTCTATCTTCGAATTCGCCTTCACGCGGTCAGCCATGATCCGTGAAGCCCGGAACTCGTCACGCCGATGGATCAAGGTGATCCTGGAGCATAGCCTGGACAGGAACATGGCTTCCTCCATGGCCGTATCGCCCCCGCCGACCACAGCGACTGGCTGGTTGCGATAGAATGCGCCATCGCACGTAGCGCAGCCGGATACGCCCCGCCCGAGCAGCTTCTGCTCCGACTCAATGCCGAGGTAGAGCGCGCTGGCCCCGGTCGCGATGATCACCGTATCCGACTCGATCGTCCTGCCGCTGCCGAGAGTCAGGCGCAGGGGCCGCGCGCTGAAGTCGCACCCCACGACCTCATCGCCCACGAAGCGTGTGCCGAAGCGTTCCGCCTGGTCTCGCATCTGCGTTACCAGCGCGGTTCCGTCGATCCCTTTCGGAAATCCAGGAAAGTTCTCCACCTCCGTCGTCGTGGTCAGCTGCCCGCCCGGCAGCATGCCTTCCACCACAATCGGCTCCAAGTTTGCGCGCGCCGTGTAGACAGCCGCAGTGTAACCGGCCGGCCCTGCCCCGATGATCACAACTCTTTCCGCCGCTTTCTTTGTCATGTCTGCCTGATCTCCGCGACGCTACGTATACTTCAGCACCTCGTCCACCGTCGTATAGCCGTCGAGCACATTCCTCACGCCATCCTGCCGCAGCGTACGCATTCCCTGCTCCATCGCTTTCTCCCGAATCACCAGCGTCGGCTTCCGCTCATTGATCAGCTCCCGAATGGCGTCGGACACGACGAGATATTCATAGATCCCCCTGCGACCATGATAGCCCGTCTCGTTGCACCGGCTGCAGCCCGCCCCATAAAAGAAGTCCCGCCCTTCGACCTCCTCGCCCCTCAAGCCAAGGCTCTCGAGCATCTCGGCGTCGGGCCTGTAAGCAGTCTTGCAGTGTTCACAGATCGTGCGCACAAGGCGTTGCCCTAGAACAGCTTCAAGAGTTGAAGAAATAAGATAGGGCGCAACATCCATGTCGATCAGACGTGTGACCGCGCCGGAGGCGTCGTTGGTATGCAGGGTGCTGAACACCAGGTGTCCCGTGAGAGATGCCTGAATCGCGATCTGAGCCGACTCTGCGTCGCGGATTTCGCCGATCATCATGACGTCTGGGTCTTGACGCAGAAAGGCGCGCAGAATGGTGGCAAAGGTTACGCCAATATCCTCTTTGACCGGCACCTGCACGATCCCTTCAATGTCGTACTCGACCGGCTCTTCCGCGGTCAGGATCTTCTGGTCAACCGTGTTGATCCGCCGCAGACCAGAGTATAACGTCGTTGTCTTGCCGGAACCCGTCGGGCCCGTCACGACAATGATTCCGTTCGGCTTGCTGATATCCCGAAGGTATGCCTGATACACGTCCTCCGGCATGCCGAGGTTCTCGATCTCAAGCGAAACCACGCTGCGATCCAGCACGCGCAGCACCACGCTCTCGCCGAACTGCGTCGGCAGGGAGGACACGCGCAAGTCGATGTTCTTCCCCCCGATCGTGAGCTGAATGCGACCGTCCTGCGGCAATCTGCGCTCGGCGATGTTGAGGTTCGACATCACCTTGATGCGCGAGATGATCGGCAGCGCCAGCCGGCGCGGCGGGGGGCTCATCTCGTACAGCGCCCCGTCCACCCGGTACCGTATCTTGAAGTCCTTCTCGAAAGGTTCAAAGTGAATGTCCGATGCCCGGTCGTTGACGGCTTGAAAGAGCACGAGATTAACGAACTGCACCACGGGCTGGGAGCCCGCAGCGTCCGCAATTCCCTTCTCGTCCTCCTCGCTGATGTTCATCGTGTCCGTGACCTTTTCCAGTTCGGACTCCATGGAGGAGAGCAAGTCAGTGACAGCCGCGCTGTCGTCCCCATAATACTGGTTGATGTAGTTACGAACGTCCCCCTCGCGCGCAAACACAAACGAGATATCGCGCGTCAGCACGAACATGAGCTCGTCCATGACCTGGGGGTTCACCATGTCGTAGACGGCGAGTTCAAGGCTGTTTCCCGAGGAAGACACCGGAACCACGTTGTACATGCGCGCCACGCTCGCGGGCACGCTGCGCACCACGTCGGGCGGAAGATCGGTCGCGGGCAGATTGACCACATACGTCGCATAGTACCCCGCCATGATTCCCAACAGCTCGTCCTCGGTCAGGATCTGCTGGTTGAGAACAATCCCGCGCATGGGCTTGCCACTTTGCGCATGAGACTCCTCGATCTCCCGGGCCTGCTCCACCGTCAGGAATCCCTGATCGTGAAGCAGCTGAAGAAGCGGATCGAGCTGGAAGGTATCTGCCATGGATCTTTACCTCTTCCCTGTCCGGAGACCTTCTTCCTGAAGCTTCTGCACAATGCTGTCAGGGTCCTGCGCCTTTGTAATCAGATCCTCGTAACGAATCAGCCCCTCTTTGTAGAGGATCATAAGGTGCGTATCCAAAGTGATCATGCCGTACTTTGCGCCGGTCTGGATGTCTGACGTAATCCGGAAAGTCTTATTGTCGCGAATCAGCGCCGAGATCGACGGGGTGGTGATCATAATCTCGAAAGCGGCCACGCGCCCCTTGCCATCCGGCTTGACAAGAAGGAGCTGGGAAATAACCCCCACGATACCCACCGATAACTGCGTCCGTATCTGCTCCTGCTGATCCGACGAAAAAGCATCCACGATGCGGTCCACCGTATGCGCCGCGCCCGTCGTGTGCAAGGTGGCGAACACCAGGTGCCCCGTCTCCGCTGCCGTGATCGCCGCTTCCATGGTTTCGAGGTCTCGCATTTCTCCCACGAGAATGACGTCCGGGTCCTGGCGAAGGGCGCGCTTGAGCGACTCCTTGAAGCTCGGCACATCGACGCCCAGCTCGCGCTGCGTAATCAGGGACTTCTTGTGCGTGTGGTAGTACTCAATAGGGTCCTCGACCGTCACGATATGACAGTCGCGCTCCTGGTTGATCACGTTGATCATGCTCGCAAGCGTTGTGGTCTTGCCGCTTCCCGTCGGGCCCGTCACGAGTATCAGGCCGCGCGTCTTATACAGGAGCTCCTTCACCTGCGGCGGCAGGCCAATCTCCTCCAGGCTCAAGAACTTCGAAGGAATCTGGCGCAGCACGAGGCCTATGTTGCCGCGCGTCTTGAACACGCTGACGCGGAAACGCGCTGACTCACCGAAGCTGAAGCCAAAGTCCGTTCCGCCGTTCTCACGCACGCGCTGCTGGTGATCCGCCGACGTGATGCTCTTCATCAGCCGCTCGGTATCCTCCGCCGTGAGCGGCGCAGTGTCCAGCGGGCTCAGTGATCCGTGCAGGCGCAGCACCGGCGGAGCGTTCACGGCCAGGTGCAGGTCCGACGCACCCTCCTCCACCGCAAGTTGCAGGAGGTCGCTCATTTCAATATCGCCGGATCGAATAGAGCTCATTAGTTCTGGTCTCCCATTGTCACACGCATGACTTCATCCACGGTCGTAACGCCGGCCATCGCCTTGCGCATTCCGTCCTCGCGGAGGGTCCGCATTCCGTTTTCCCGCGCATAGACGCGGAGCTCGGTGGACGGCACGCTGCGAAAGATCATGCGCTGAATGTCATCGTTAAGCTTTAGGATCTCAAAAATGCCCTTCCGCCCCTTGTACCCTGTAAGGTTGCACCGGTTGCAGCCCCTTCCGCGCCACAGCCGAAGGTCGGCCGCCTGCGCCGCAAGCCCGAGCGCGTCTATTTCGAATTGCTCGGGCGTATACTCTTCGGTGCACTGCGTGCAAATGCAACGCACCAGGCGCTGGGCCATCGCCGCGCGCAGCGAGGAGGCCACGAGGAACGGCTTGACGCCGATATCCAGCAGGCGGGTCACGGCGCTCGGCGCATCGTTCGTATGCAGCGTGCTGAAAACAAGGTGGCCGGTCAGCGACGCTTCGATGGCGATGTTCGCTGTTTCGCGGTCGCGAATTTCGCCGATCATGACAATGTTCGGCGCCTGGCGCAGCATGGATCGCAGCGCGCTGGCGAAAGTGAGCCCGATATCCGCCCGCACCTGCACCTGGTTGATGCCCGAAAGCTGGTATTCGACAGGATCTTCCACGGTAATGATCTTGCGGTCCGGCTTGTTCAGCTCCACGAGACACGCATAAAGCGTCGTTGTCTTGCCGGAACCCGTGGGCCCCGTGACAAGGATGATCCCGTCGGACATCCCGATCAGCTTCTCGAAGAGTTGCTGGTCATCGGCAAAGAAACCGAGCGAGGGCAAGCCGAGCGCGAGGCTTTGCTTGTCGAGAATACGCATGACCACGCTTTCGCCGTGGCTGGCCGGGACCGTGGACACACGCAGGTCGAGCTCGCGCCCGCCAATGTTCACCTGGATACGCCCGTCCTGCGGCACGCGCTTCTCTGAGATCTTCATCCCGGCCATGATCTTCACACGGCTGACGATGGCCGCTTGCAGTCGCTTCGGAGGGCTGTCCACCTCGTTCAGCACGCCGTCGATGCGATACCTCACGCGAAACCGTTTCTCCATCGGTTCCAGGTGAATATCCGAGGCCCGGTTCTTGTACGCTTCATAGATGATCAGGTAGACCAGCTTGATGATCGGCGCGTCAGAATCCGTGGCGGCGCTGTCCATCGCGAGATCCTGCCGGGATCCGCTTTCCACGTTCATCACGCCTTCCCCGATCTGGTCTATCATCGCGCCCATATTGCTTTCAACGGGATAGAACTTGTCGAGCATGGCCTTGAGGTCCGCCCTTGTCGCGACCACCGCGTCGACCTGGCACTTGAGGAGATAGCGCAGGCTGTCGAGGGAATCCACATCGAGCGGATCGCTGACCGCCACGGTCAGGCCTTGTTCGGTGCGGCGAAGCGGAACCATCTTGTAACGGTGGGCGTTCTCAGCGGTCACGCTGTCGCGCACATCATGCGCAATTTCGACACCCCTGAGAGACACGTACTGCATGCCAAGATGGTCCGCCACAACTTCAAGGACCTCGGGCTCCGTCATTACGCCCTGCTGCACCATCGCGTCAATAACGCTGAGGCCGGACTCGCCAATGTCCTGGCGCGCCTGTGCAATCTGCTGCGGGGCCAGCCGTCCGGCCCCGGCCAGAATCTCAAGCACATAATCGTCATTTGACGTCACATGGATCCCCTCTGAACTCCGGCACAGAGCGCCCGGCGCCGTTCTATCCCTGCACCCCGAGCCTCTTCTCCAGGACTCGTCCCGCCAGCTGCGGATTCGCTTTGCCCTTGCTCATGCGCATCACCTGGCCCACCAGGAATTTCGCTGCGGCCGCCTTGCCGCTGCGGTAGTCCTGAACCGTCTTCGGGTTCGCAGCCATGGCCTCATTCACCAGCCGCTCGATTTCCGACTCATCGCTCACCTGGCCCCACCCGCGCTCCTGCACAATCGCGCGAGGGTCGCCGCCCTGCTCGAAAAGGATGGCAAATACTTCCTTGGCCGTCGTGGAGTTGATCGCCCGCTCCTCTGTCAGTCGCACGAGCTGGGCGATGGATTCCGGTGTTGCCTTCGCTTCGTTTATCGTCATTTCACGCGCGGAAAGCAAGCGCAGCATCTCCGTCATCACCCAATTGGAGACCGCCTTCGGATTTTCCGTCCCTCGCGCCGCAGCCTCGAAGTAGTCGCCCAGCTCCTTGTCAGCAACCAGCACGCCCGCATCATACTCCGGCAGACCGTACTGCCTCACAAAGCGCTCCCGCCGGTTCCGTGGCAGCTCCGGCAGCTGCGAGCGCCACAGCTCAAGCTGCTCCTCCTGCACGCAGACCGGCATCAGGTCCGGTTCCGGAAAATAGCGATAATCGTGCGCGTTCTCCTTGGTGCGCATGGAGGTGGTCACGCCCGAATCCATGTCCCAGCGCCGCGTCTCCTGGATAATGCGCCCGCCGCCGCGTACGACCTCAACCTGCCGCTTGATCTCGCAGCGCAGGGCGTGCAGCACGCCCTTGAACGTGTTGAGGTTCTTCATTTCGGTCTTGGTGCCGAGCTCGGTGGCCCCCTCCGGGCTCACGCTGCAGTTCACGTCGCAGCGCAAGTTGCCATCCTCAAGATTGCATTCGCTCACCCCCCCGTACAGCAGGATGCTCTTCAGGGCCTGCAGAAACGAGAAGGCTTCCTCCGGAGAATGCATGTCCGGCTCCGTCACAATCTCCATCAGGGGAACACCCGCGCGATTGAAATCGACGCCGCTGCACTGCTTGAAGTGCATATTCTTGGCGACGTCCTCCTCCAGATGAATGCGGCCAATGCGTACGGCCTTGAGAGCGCCATCCACCGCTGCATCTACCGACCCGCCAAGGCACAGGGGCTTGTCGTACTGCGAAATCTGGTAGTTCTTCGGCATGTCAGGGTAGAAATAGCTCTTCCGATCGAACTTGCTGACCCGGTTGATCTGCGAGCCGAGCATAAGCCCCGTGAAGACCGTGAGCCGGACGGCCTCGCGGTTCATCGTCGGCATGGCGCCCGGATACCCCAGGCATACCGGACAGACCTGCGTGTTCGGCGGGGCGCCAAACGCGGCGGGGCACCCGCAAAACATCTTGGATCGCGTCTTGAGCTGGACGTGCACCTCGAGGCCTATGGTTGCCTTGTAGTTCATCGCGAAGTATTCACTCTCTTTCGCGCCGCTCCACGGCGTGCCCGACGCGAAGTATATTCTCTTCCCCGAATGCCGGGCCCAGCACCTGCAGCCCCACCGGCAAGCCCGCCCGCGTGCTTCCGCACGGCACCGACAAGCCGCAGATGCCGGCAAGGTTGGCTGTCACCGTGAAGATGTCGCCAAGGTACATCTGCAAAGGGTCGTCCGCCTTCTCGCCCAGACGGTATGCTGGCGTGGGCGCCACGGGCGTCAGCAAGGCATCGCACCGCAGGAAGGCTTGTTCAAAGTCGCGCCGGATCAGCGTCCGCACCTTTTGGGCCGATCCATAGTATGCGTCGTAGTATCCGCTGCTGAGAACATAGGTTCCGAGAATGATCCGGCGCTTCACTTCGGGGCCGAACCCCTGGGCTCGCGTCTTGCCATACATGTCGATCGGGTCTTCCCCGTCCTGCGCCCGGAAGCCATAGCGCACGCCGTCGAAGCGTGACAGGTTGGCCGAGGCCTCCGCCGCGGCGATGATATAGTAGGCTGCGATCGCGTATTCCGTGTGAGGCAGGCTGACGTCCACGATCTCTGCGCCAAGCTGCCGGCAGGCATCCACTCCCGCGCGCACGCAGGCCTCCACTTCCGGATCCATGCCCTCGATAAAGTACTCGCGCGGCAAGCCAAGCCGCATGCCACGCAGATCGGATACAAGCGACGCGGCGTAGTCAGGCACCGGAATGTCGAGGCTTGTCGAATCCATCGGGTCACGGCCGGCCATCACCTGCAGCAGCAGCGCCGCATCCCGCACCGTGCGGGTGATCGGGCCCGCCTGGTCCAGCGAAGACGCGAACGCCACGAGACCGTACCGGGATACGCGGCCATAGGAGGGCTTGAGCCCCACGCATCCGCAGAAGCTCGCAGGCTGGCGGATGGAGCCGCCCGTGTCCGTGCCCAGCGCAGCCAGCGCCTCGCCCCCGGCGACGGCCGCCGCGGAGCCGCCGCTCGATCCGCCGGCCACGCGATCGGGGGCCCGCGGGTTCCGGGTCACCTTGAAGGCCGAATTCTCCGTGGACGAGCCCATGGCAAACTCGTCCATGTTCGTCCGTCCCACAAACACAGCGCCCTCGCGGCGCAGGCGCGCCACGGCCGTCGAATCATACGGGGCCACATACCCCTGCAGAATTCGCGAAGCGCACGTGCAGGGCTGCCCCTCGACGTTCAGGACATCCTTCACCGCAATGGGAACGCCAAGCAGGCGGCCGGTGTGCCCTTCCCGCCTGGCGCGGTCCGCCGCCAGCGCCTGCGCGATCGCACCGTCCTCGTCCACGCTCAAGTAGGCGCCCAGGGCCGCGTCGCGTTCACGAATCGTGCGCAAGAGCTCGCGCACCAGTTCTTCCGAGGAATACTGACCGAGCCGCAGTGCTTCAAGTGCTGCGTCAAGCGTCAGGTTCTCAATTGCTGGGATCATGTAAAACCATCTGTTTGTGCCAGCCCTACTCGAGGATGCGCGGCACCATGAATTGGTCCTGTACCACCGCCGGCGCGTTGGCCAGCACGCGCGCCCGATCCAGGCCAGGCCGCACTTCGTCCTCGCGCATGACGTTTACGACGGGATGCGCATGCAGCGTGGGTTCGATGCCGTCAAGCGGCAGAGAGCCAATCTTTCGAACGTAGGACACGACCTGTTCCAGCTGCGCCTGAAACGTGAGCACCTCGTCGTCGGTAATGTGCAGCCTGGCCAGATTGGCGATGTGCCGCACGTCGATCCCGCCGCTCTGAAGTTGCTCGCCCATCCGATCCCTCTTCCCCGCACCACATTCCCGCACAAGAACCGTTTACACTTCGCGTGGGTTCTTATACCATGGCGCCGTAAAAACATCACCGAGAATATTGTCAATGAACCCACGAGCCTGCCGTCTGAATGTGTCGCTCTGCGCCTCGCTGGCCGCTGCGTCTGTGGCGCTCCTGGGCTTGACCGGCTGTTTTTCGCCGCATGCTGCTGCGCCGGCAAAACCTTCCACCGCGGGAACCAACATTCTGGCCAGAAGTTTGTCCGCCGCGATTCTGGACCACCCTTTCCCCGCCGACGGGGAGGCCTCTCCGCTTGTTGCGATGCTCGGCATCCGCAACTTCAGCGGGTGTGCGTACGACGTGGGGGGGCTTGCGGGCCGATTGACCGACGCGCTTGCGGCGTCGGGGAAAGTCCGTTTCGCAGATCCAAAGCTCTGCGCCGAATGGCTGGCACGAGAGGGGCTGCGCGAGACGGCAAGTCGGGAAGATATCGGCTTCAAGATGGCCAGGCACCTTGGCGCAAACTACGTAATGACCGGATGGGTGGCCGCCCGGCGCGAGCCCGGTATTCAAGGGCGGCCGCAAAATGCCGGAGCCCTGCGGGTGACGGTCGAGATTTCCGACGTGAAAACCGGCCTTGTCGTGCTCCGCAAGTCGTCCCTGTGAGCTCGCCTTTTCGCCGGCCGCGGGCGAATCCGAGGGTAGGCGCATACACGCGCCACCCTCACGGCGCGGTAAAGACGTTCCGCGCCAGCCACACCACCCAGATGATCACGATGGTAACGACCACCAGCATGAAGATGGCCTTGTTGCGAAGGATCTTCCTTTCGTGCTTCAGCGGGTGCATCGTCTGGAAGCTGCTGGCGAGGTAGTTGGCAAAACGATCGTCCCGTGCCGGTTGCGCCCGATCGGGAGCTGCCCCCAGCCGCCCCTCTTCGCCGCGCGCCGGCGCTTTCAGTCCCTCATCGCGCTGCTCGTCGCGATAGGTTGGAAAAGCGGAGCTCAGCGGACGCTCGCGTTGCCGCTCAGCCCTGCGGATCTCCTTGTGCAGGGAAGCCATCTGGGCCTCAATCTGGCTCACGCGTTCGTTGAGCATAGTCTTCTTCTTGAACGGCGATTTCATGTCAGCGTTACCATTCCAAGGTGCAAAGGGATGCGGACCGCAGCCTCTCACAAGCCGCGGCTGGACAGAATCAGATACACCACAAACAACACGACGAGCACAGCCGTAAGCGGGAGCGTCACCGCCAGCCCCACCTTGAACCAGTAACCGAAGCCGTTGAGGGCGCCCTGATCATCGGCACCGGAATCGTAAGACTGCGCATCCGGGCGCTTTGTGCCAGCATTCTGCCAGCCGGAAGCCTCAATTTTGGCCAGCCCCTTCTTATACACCTCGCGGGCGTCGTCAAGCACCGCGAGAGCCTTATTCAGCTCGTCCGGAACCTTGTCTTCAGGCCAGCGATCCTCATTGATCTCGCGCAGCTCCCCCAAGGTGTCCCGGAACCGCTGACGCATGCTTGACATGATCTCTGCCAACTGCGTGGCCTGCACCTCCTCCTTTTCAATAAGGATCAGGCTGCGGTCAAACTTCTCAATCATCTCCTGCTTGCCCCGCTCATACTCTTCCTGCTTGCGGGACAAGCTCTCAAGGCCGGCCTTCTGGCGCTCCAGCTCCCCCTGAATCCTGCGCAGCCGCTCAAGCTCATTCGAAGACATTGAAACCTTGCCAGCCAGGTCCTCCTTGTGGCGAGCCAGCCGCCCGGGAGAAGAGTCCTCTGCCCGCGCCGCGCCAGGATGGCTCTCCCGCTCCTCCTGCGCCGTCCGCTCTTTCACCTTCGTCAGATCGTCGTCAAAAAAATCAGTGCCCATTGTCTTTTCCCCCATGAAGTCAGCATTGCACTGACTCGTTTTCCGACTTTATCACCCATCTCTTCGCCATATGTCAAGGGATCACAAGCACCTGCCCGACCTTCAGGGACGCCGAGGTCCCGAGAAGACGCCGGTTCGCCACATGGATCTGCTGCCATCGCGAAGAATCGCCGTAGACTTGCCCGGCGATTGAGATCAATGAATCTCCGCTCTGCACCCGGTACGTACGCACCTGTCTCCGCGCCGCAGGCGCCGGAACGGGCTCGGTGGGGATGCGGACCGCTTCAGGCAGCACCGTGGCGCCACCGGGCAGCGCGTCGGGCACGGGAGCCTTCGGCACGCCGATCGCGTCGCTCTTGTCCATTTGCAGACGTACGGCGGCCACCAGTTTCTCGTACTTCTGGCGCAGGGCTTCCATGTCAGCGTTCGCGCGTTCGACCATCTTCTTCAGGTCCGCATTCTCTTTCTCAAGTTCCATCTTCTCCATGGAGCGGGAATCGCCGCGATTCAAGCTGGCCGCGAACATCTGTCCGGCCATTCGAATCCGGTCCTTGATCATCTGGGACTTTTCCGTGTCTCCACGAAGCTGGTGGTACCGGCGGTAGTGATAGATCGCCAGCACGTAGTCTTTGCGCTGGTCGTGGTACAGCAAGGCCAATTGCAGATGCGCGAGGGCGAGTTTGGGGTTGCTGTCGATCGCCGCAACATACAGGCGTATGGCCGATTCCGTGTCCCCTTCCTTGGCACGCGCTTCGGCGCGCCGCATAAGCGGATCCGAGCGGTCCTTCCGGTCGAGCGACGCCGCGCTGCCGCCGCACCCGGCGAGCATAGCTCCAACCGTCGCGACGCCAGCCACCCATAGCATACAGGCCCCCCCCCTGGCGAAGAGCCACCGATTCACAATTCCCATGGTTAGCCCCGATTCCAAGCTGCCAATCTGTTTTCAAACTGGCGGGCCACATAGTGTCACAAGGGTTTTATCATGTCAAACGTGACCGCCAACCCGAAGTAATGGGTGGCGCATGGGTGGCGCATGTGAGTTCCGGGGAGTTGTCCGTTCAGGCGCGTTTCTTTATCTCCGCGACGAGGGCGTCGCGACTCCAGAAGCAAGCCGGGAGCGACAACGGGCAACTCCGACTGGAGATGCGGCGACCCCGCCGCGTTCTCTCCGAGCTTCGCCGCATCCTCCCCCGGGCGGCGATCCCCGGAACTCACATGCGCCCAGTAATGGGCAGGGGATCCCTTCCGGTTTACCCGGCAGGCGCCTGAATTGCGACTCCTGAGCCGCAAGGGCGCAGGGTAGCCCCGCCACGCACTGACTCCTTACAACCCTGCCATCGCGCTTGCCGAATCCGTCTTGGCAAGGTAGCGTACTGCTATGTCGACCCAACGCAAGAAAGTCGCGCTATGGCACCGGTACGGACCCGCAGACCATGTGCAGTGCGGCGGGCACTGCATTCCGCGCGTAGCCCAGATCCTCGCAGAGCGCGCGGAGGTGCACTATTTCGGCATGAAGAGCGTCACGCCCATTCCCGCCCTTCTGCGCGATAACGCGATCTTTCACCTGCTGCCGTTTCGATTCCATCGCGCGTCCACCCCCGACAAGTTCTTCAAGACCATTCTCTGGTACTTCCTGATGCCGTTCATGGCGCTGCGCTGCCGAATCATGGGCATCGACGCCATCTTCGTTGACGAGACCCTGCCGCTGACAGCCCTCATCATCCGCCTCTTCTATGGCCGCAATCTTGCGTTGACCGTCATGGACTTCTTTCTCGACATATACTTTGAAAACAACCGGCTGCTATACCCGCTCTGCAAGCGTATCAAGGCCCTTGATTTCGCCTCATGGCGGAGTGTGCCGGTCATTTACACCCGCGTCAACTACACGCGCCGCTTCCTCGCCGATCATGGGGTCCCTCTAGAAAACGTGCATACCGTCTACAACCCCTGCGACCAGACGGTGTACAAGCCGGTCGATCGCAGCGCGCCGCGCGCCCGCTTCGGGTACGGCCCCGATGATGTTGTGCTCGTCCACCACGGAATCCTGCACCCGAACAAGGGGAACGATCTCATCATCCGCGCAATCGCTGAACTGCGCGAGGAACTGCCAGGGCTCCGCTACCTTCTGATCGGCGATGGCCCCGAGATGCATCAACTGAAGGAACTGGCAGCCGGCCTCCACATTGCGGAACGGGTCACCTTCACCGGCTGGCTCCCCAGCGAGCAGGCCGTCAATGAGGCGCTGAACGCGGGCGACATCGGGCTCGTAATGCGGATTGGACAGTACTCCGACAATTTCCACCTGACCGATACGCTGGCGCACGAGATGGCAGCTGGCCTCCCCATTCTCGCCGCGCGACTGGAAGGCATCGCCGAGGTCATCACCGACGGCGAGACCGGGTTTCTCTTTGAACCGACCGGCGCGGAGGAGTTCAAAGCCAAGCTCCGCCTGCTCTGCAATGATTCCGGCAAGCGCAGAGCCTTCAGCCAGAGCTCCCGCCAGCTCTGCCACACCTTCTGCGACATCGAATCCGCCGCCCAACTAACCGCCGCGCCCCTGCTTCAGTTGCTTGACAGGAAGTGACCTCCAAGCGCTTTTCCTGTTGCATCGAGGAGAAGAGGCCCAGCCTGTCCAGCTGCCTTCCATCGGGCTGTTCTGATCGTTCAGAATTGGCTTTGTTCGGTAATTTCATATGACGGACACCGGGGTCACTTCTGTGCGACCGGATCGGTTGTGATATCCAGGACCATGGGCGAATGAACTGCCTCGCCTTGACCACGCCGCCGATCACGGCGGCGCCCTCGCCTGCCATATGGGTTCACCGGACGGTTACCGACGGTTAGCATGAGGTGCGTCCGACGGCGCCCTACCCCAGATTCCCGGAGCTGCCCGAGAAGCCATCTCCGTACCCCCAGCCACGAAACACCCCAAGGACTACCGCATAGCACGTACCCTGTAGAAGAGCGCGGCGTTCGTGGCACCGGCATCCACAACGTTGGTCATCACAGCGGTCGGTGGCGGGCTTGTGGAGATCGCGGTCCACTGCTCGGACGTTGCCAACAGATCCCGCCGACACTCCAAATACTGCCAAGCCCCGGTACCACCGGTCCAGTCGACGCGCAATCCTTGGGAGGTACGCTGAAAGCCGGTGATCTCCAGGCATGAATTGCTGTTCGCGGGATCCGTATCAGCACGGTACTCGGCCAGGTTGTCGGCACCATCGTTATCGTCATCCGCCGTTGCCGACATATTGGTGAGGCTCCGCGAATGCTGCCACTCCCACCAGTCAGGGATCCCGTTGCTATTACTGTCCCACTCCGGCTTTATGGCTTCGTAGGCACCGAGATCCACCGTGCCGTGGATTATGCGCGGCTTGCCGTCCAAATCGGTGGCCGACTGCATCCACTCGCCGTTGGTGCCGGCATCGATACAGGGAGCGTTCGTTGCCAGCCGGTAATCCCCGGCAGCGGGATTGACGAACGCGGGGGGACTCATCATGTTTCCGACACCCGGCCAGACATTGGTGCCCTGAACGTCAGAATACCCAACCGCCAAGGTGGAATCACCAAGGAGCGCTAGGCTCGTCGCGCAGTTCCAGATAATGCTGTTGGTCATGGTTCCACGTCCGCCGTATGCGGTATATTTAGGGGAGCTCTTGATGCCGTACACACAGCCTACGACGGTGTTGTTCTGCAGGTCTGGCGCCGAACTATCCTTGATGGCGATGCCAATATTACAGCCGATAATCAGGTTGTTGCGTACCAGCGACGGAGATGTCTCCCCAATTGAAATGCCCTTATCAGCAAAATTACGTATGATGTTTCCATCCGCCACGCCCGGCGATGTTCCAAAATCGATGCCGTCAGCATCGACGTCCGCCGCGTCGGACAACTCGTTGCGCAACAGCAGCATGGTAGTATCACCGCCCCCTGTCCACGCCAAGTCCAGATCTATTGCATCGGCATAACCATTAATCTTCGTGATGCGATTGGATGCAATCACGCCGGCGCAGCTCACAGCATTGATGGCCTCCGCTGTGTTCGACATCGTATTGCCGACGATCCACAGCCGGCTATTGTGGGGATTAATGACTGTGCAGGGATGATCTCGAAACGTGCAGTACTCAATGCGCAGATCGGCGTAGCTGCTATCCAATACCGGATAACCCGCCAACTTCACGATCTCACAATGCGACAGAATCCCAGTGCAAAGCGCGGCAGGGCTGCTGCCGTAGAATCTTAGGCCGCCCGATGTGGCACCGACTGCATTGGTGAAGAGGATCGGCCGTACATCTGACCCGATCGCTTGCAGAGATCCCAGGACTTCTAGGTTTACGCTCTGCCCCAGTTCTATCCTGACACCGGCCTCCACGGTAAGCGTGACGTTGCCGGCCACGGTCACAGTGCTGGTCATCTGGTAAGGGCTCCCGGGAAGACTCCAGGCTGTATTTGTGGGAATCACACCACCTACCGTCGTGGCCAAGCATAGGTCTATCTGCAAGAACACCAATGCCAGGAATGCGGCACGCGCTACCAACAACCGGACCAGCCGGCGCACAAACGAAGACATGCCTCCATGGCAGTTCTGGGCGAGCACACCACTTCTCATACTCCCGTCGTCCATAAGCGCATCACCTGCCTCTGCATCCGTGCCGGCCAAACATAAACTCACAATGTAAGCACAGACCTGCAGCAAGACCTCATGTTGACGCAAGACTACACTCACCTGACCCTTACGCCAAGCACCATTCGCCTCGGAGATACGCGATTTGTCGTTGGAGGCAGGTGGGTTCGGGCGGGAGGACCTGCTGCGCGACGGGTCACGCGGAGGAACAGAAGCGCAGTTGGCCGACGGCCGGGGCTTCTAAGGTGACGGGAACGGACAACAGGGATGTGCGCAGCAGCGGCGCAGCAGCGGCGCGGCAGCGCAAAAGTCAGAGAGCATCTGCGCAACTTTCGGTCGCTGAAATATGAGGCTGAATGACAACCCGCAGAGACCAAGGCCGTTCAGAATAGCCAGAAGGATGCTGACAATGCCACACGCCGTATTCCTCCATCCATCCGCGGAGCCGGCATTGCAGACGCCATTTGCAACATCGACGACAGCGCCCCGTCACCATAGGACTGCGGCGGGTCCATTTCGGCGAGAGCCGCCGCAACATCCGCAACGCTTGGATTACGGCCTGCCCTCTTCTCCAGCGCGTCCAGGATCTGCGCCTCCAGGTTTTGCAATACTTCAGTCTTCTGAATCGACGGACTATGCATGTGCGAATCGACCTCGCGCAGGTATTGCGCGACACGGTTTCGGATGGCTTCGTTTTCACTCATTGTTCCGCCTCCTGCGAGGCTTCCAATCGATCCACCGACGCGCAAAGGTTCTTCCAGTACCGATCCATTTCCTGTAGCCGGCTCTTTCCAAGGGCAGTCAGGTCGTAATACCGGCGAGGAGGCCCATTGGGAGAACTGACGGCGCGCACCTTCAGGTATCCCTCATCCCGGAGTCTGCTGAGGATGGGATAGATAATGGATTCCGCCATCACGAGCTCATCCATTTCCTTCAGGCGCTGCACGATCGCATAGCCGTAGCTCTCGCCCCGGACAAGGCACTTCATCACGCAGTACTCGATGAGCCCTTTGCGCAATTGCGTTACCCATGTGTTCACGCGTGCCCTCTCGTATGTACGACGGAGCTATACTGCTACGCTGTATAGGCGTAGCACAACGGAAAGATGAAGTTATCCTGGGAATATCACCAGCGCTGCCCCCAGCCAGCCACACTCTGGATCAACGCAGGCCGGGAGTCACGGGGTGGCGTTAGAAGTAGTATCTCATACCCGCGACAGCGTGAATGTTAAGCGCGCTATACGGTATGAAATCATAGATGCCTGCGACCTCCACAAAGATGTCGAGTGGCATTACGGCAGACATGTACGAGACGCCGAGAGGAATTCGGACGCCCACGCCGTAATCCTCATCGTGCTCTCGCCCATTGCTATCAACTCTTTCCAGATAGCGAACGCCGAGTCCCACGTACAGGGGGAAGTAGCCCGTCAATTCCTCCGACTCGAAGGGATATTGAAAGAGATAATCGGCATACACATTCAGCGACTCGTGCGGCCAGAGCGACCAGGCAATCCCGCCGTCAAGTGCGCGCTCACGTCCCAGACATTTCTTGAATGTGAAGCCGCTTGGCTCGCCCACCATAACGCCCACCCCGAAGCCGTCATCCTTTTGGGCGAATGCAGTGTTCAACGCGGCGAGACTGATCGCCAGCAGACCCATAATCTTCAAGTATCTCACGTCTCCCATCCTCCCCTTCGTTGCTTTGCATTGCGTCTTCGCCATTGAGTGCAGTGAACGCGGGACAAACTAGCCTCTGGAATTGAAGATGACAAGAAGTTCGTCCCGGCAACGAGGAGAAAGCCTTTCGGCGGGCGAAGCGCAGCCCGGCCTTTTCGCGCTAAGCCGGAACCCCATCTCATTCCAATGCACGCCGTCCCGTGAACTTGCCATCGCAATGTTGCCAAAGCCATCCGCTCCCGAAGCGCACAGCGAATACAGGCAGTAGGTAACACTATGGTGATACATCCACACGTCCCACATCCATTGGCTTCTTTAGTGGGGGTGCTTGGCAAAACACGGCTGCTGCCAACTGCAGCGCGGTTATATTGCCGCACGTGTACCCCGCTTCGCGCCAGAGCCTCGCTGGCAGGTCACGCCGCGGCCAAGGATCATGGGCGGCCCAGGGCTTCGATGAAACTCCGATCCTGCTGCAGGTTCGTGAGTTCCTTTCTCACTTTGTCCGCGGTCGTCTGGGCGACCTTGAGTTTGTTCTCGGCCAGCAAGGAAAGCCTCGGGCCCTTCTGCATCTCGCGGGCGCGAACATATTCCTCAACCGCCCTCAGGTACTCCACGACGTTGGCGCAAAGGCCCTGCGCCCTGGCATCCATGTTGGGACGCAGCTTCTGGAGCCGGCCGGTCGAAGTCTTGAGGAGGTCCGCTGAGACCGGCAGTTTGTCAGTGATTCTGTATCGGTCCGGCGCGAGGAGATACGGCATGAGCGGAGCCATATTCATGACCGTTTCCTCCACCGATCCGCCCAGAGTCAGCTTGTTCGTCATCTTGCCGTTGGCAGCCTTGAGCAAAAGCGCAGCCGACGCATGTTGCGGCGCCAGCCTGCACACCTCCGCCAGGATTCGATTGTTCTCTGCGCTCCTCAGGCCGGCAGAGCCATTGATGTTGAGATTGGTTTGCACCTGGGCAAACAGTCCCATGGCCTTGGCAAGATCCGCGCTGCGATCGGTGCGCACGGTCATGACGGCTTCGCCGAGATCCTCGACGGCGAACACTTGTATCGCCCAGAGCTGCTTCAGAGAATCCAGGATCACCGCATCCTGAAGCTGTCCCTCGTTGATCTTCGGGATCACCACGCTGGTGCACTTGTCAAGAATCGCTCCGCGCACCTTCGTTGGAATGCCGCCCACCTCTCGGACTTTCCAGTCCACGGTAATGTCGCCGGTCACGGCGAAGTTCGGATCCAGTTCAAAGCCCTCCAACAGGGAGAACAGGAGCAGGGACAGCGCCATGCCGGCCGAGCCGCCGTCCTTGGGCGAGTACTTATCCGAGAAGCTGATCGACACCTGCTTGCCCCCCTCCCAATAGGGATACCGCATCTGAAGGACCCTGACCGCCTCATCCCAGGATGTCTCCATTTGCGGGCCCACTACCTGGGCGAACCTGCAGTTCGTGACCTTCGGATCTGGAAAGCTCAGGATGGAGCCGATGATATCCAGCGCCTGACCGGTTTGCATGCCAGTGGCCGTTGTTTGCACGAACAGGCCTTTCACGGAGCTCTGCCGGCGCGCAAACGGCTTTTCGCGGTCGGCGAATTCCGGATGTGTGCCCTTCGAAAGACGGGCCTCCGCGCGGGCTGCGGCCTTGGGCGCAGCGGCAGGTAGCGCTTGCGGATTCTCAGCTTCCTTCATCTTTCCGAGCAGCCCATCCCAGCTCAACTTCAGGGACTTCTGCTTGAACATCTCGTAGTCGTACGCGGCATTCTCGTTCTCAGGGCTCAGCTCCGTTGCCAGCATCAGGAAGTAGCCGCCGAGAAATGCGTCGTCACGGCTGATCGGCTTGAGCCGCTCCTTTGCCTCGAGCCGCAGCACTTCGGACAGCTGGGCCGCCGTCTTGCGCAGCGTCACTTCGGGAGGAGCCTTCCCGGAACGCAGCCGCACGTTGGCGAGAACGGCCGCACGGTTGGTCGAATCGAGGAGCAAAGCCAGCCCGAGGAGCTTTGCGCTTTCCTGCATGTACGCCGGCGTCAGGGGTGCGCCGCGGCATACGAATCCGGTGAGGTCCGACGCGATCTTCGACCGCGCGGTTGCGGGAATCAACAGCATGTTGGAACGGATCTGCAGTGCTTCTATATTCGGCTCAACATACTTGATGTCGGGCGCCGCAAACGCGACTGTCACCAGAATCAAGGCACTTGCGGCCGCGATTGCTTCGAGCCTCATCTTACGTTCATCCTTCCCCTCTTGCAGCCAGACGCTACAGGCCTGCTACGCTCCGCGAAAGAAGCCGCGCACGTTCTCTTCCCCGGAGCACGCTGCTCATGCGATTTGGGAGAGTGTGCTTTGCGAACGGAGGGAAATCAATAGAATTGCGATGCGCCGCAAGGGCTGCCAAAGAGAGGTGCGCAACGAAACTATTTGATGGCCTGAGTAATAATAGTAGTCCATGTGTGAGACTGGGCTCCCTGCGCCCTTGCGGCGCAGGAGCCGAAATTCAGGCTCCTGCCGCGCAAGGCGGCAGGGAGCCGGTCCCTCGTCAACGAAACTATTCAATGGCCGGGGTAATACCGTCCCGAGTCCTTGACATCGTCCCCGTCCGTCTTGTCCTGATCCCGGGACTTTGCCGACCTCCCGAACGAGTCCATCAGCCTCCAGCATTTGTGGCGGAAGAGAATCAGGCCACCCGGACTTGAATTGATGACCTTGAATCGCCCCGTGTGTCCGCCTACCGTGAACTCGTACCCATCCTCCCCGCCATCCATGAGCAATCGCTCCGGGCGCACGTCGGATTGTCTCCAAAGGTTCTTTAGTGCCTCACGTTGCTTCTTCGATTCATCTTCCGTGCGCGGCCGATTCAGGCACGATGGTAATCTTCAGCAGGATCAGGCCATCGTCTTTGCCCGCGGAGACCGCCCCCTCATCCCGCGCGGGTTGGGCAGGCACGGTCAGCGTCCCGACCGTCTTCATGAGCCGGAGGAACTCGGGATACGCAGCCGCGGAAATACGGGCAGCCAGCGTCACAGGTCCGCTGTCGGTACGCGTCCGGGCAGACTTCGCCAGGCTGGAACCAACCGCAGCCTTGCGCGAGGCATCCTTCAAGTCCGCCTGCTCCGTATATTTCTCGACCAGGGCCAGAACAGCACCGGCGTCTTTCGTCGCAACCGTAATCGCAAGACTCGCCGCGCCCGCCGTTTCGGCCGGAACCGTCTCTGCCAGAATCGCGTCCGACGCTGCGGCGGCTTTCTGCTCGCGGGCGCCGACAGCCTTCGCCGCTGTAACCGGCGCAGGAGCAGCGGCAGGCCGCGCGGAGTTTTCCGAGTAGCTGTCTGTCATTGCGATCGATTCAGCCGCACGACCCGGCCCACCCTTCGCAGTCGCGTACCCAAGGCCCTCGCCCGCCGCCCAAACCCCTGCGGCCACATCGCCCGGAAGGTCCCCCGTTGCAATGGCTGCGGCCTGCGACAGTTTGTCTGCTGACACGCGCCTGCTGGCCACCACGGCTGCATCCGAATCGTCCTGTTTGGCAAGGGCCTCGTTGACGCTGGCCTGAGCTTCAGCAGGCTGCGCTTGTGCCACAAGGTGGATCTCCTTCGCATCACCGCTCCATATCACGCCATCGGCCTCCGCCTTGCCGCGGCGCACGGATGATGCCGACCCGTCTTTCCGCTTGGCCAGCGATTCCCGGTTCGCGATCCCCGCCTGGGGCGCTTTGCCGGCATCCGCAGGCCGCACGGGCTGAGCAGCAATCGCGGGCGGCGCAGCCACCGGCGCCGGCATCGTTTCCGCCAGCTCCTCCACGGCCGCCACATCCTTCGCCACCTCACGGCCAAACACTTCCCCCGGTTGCCGCGACGGTCCAGCCGGAGGGGCGGGACGGGGGGCGTCCTGGCGAGAAGCTGCTATCGTAAGGGATTCGGACTTGTCGCTGCGAAGCTCGGCGGAGCAATCTTCCGACTCCGTGGTCACCTTCTCGGCCGCCTCTACCTTGCCAGTAAGATGCGCGGAAAGCCGGGCCGCTTCCTTTTCCTGCCTGGACCCCGACCTGTCCGCCGCAGCCCCGCCACCCTCCCGCGAGACCTCTACCAACCTCGGAACTGTCATCTCACGCCAGCCGTACACGCCCACGATGAGCACGAGGCCGGCGGCAATGGCGACCCGAGTTTGGGGAAGGCTTAGCACGCTCCACACGGACGCTCGAGACTTGCGCTGCAGGCTTTGCCGGACGGCCGATACCATGCCGCCGGGGGGGACGACAGGCTCCATCTGCCGGAGCAGCGTGACGGTTTGACGGAGCTCATCGAACTCCTGGCGGCAGCCTGCGCACGCAGCGAGATGGTCCGCGAGCAACGGTTTGTTGCGCGGATCCAGACATCCGTCGAGCTCGTCGGACATCCACTCTCTTATGTCTTCGCAGCGCATAACAGACCTTCCCGCTTCAACTTATCCCTCAGCCGCGCCCGCCCCCGCGCAAGCCGCGACTTCACCGTTCCGTCCGAACATTTCAGGGCCACTGCGATCTCCTCGTAGCTCAGGCCCTGCATGTCACGCATAACCACAACGGCCCTGAATTCTTCCGGCAGCCCCGCCACCAGCCTGCCGATGGCGGACCGCACCTCCTCCCGCTCCATGCTCTTACCGGGAAGATCTCCCGGATCAGCCGGCTCAGGCACGGCGGGAGCGCCGTCCGGACCGCCGTCGTCATTGAGCGACTTGACCTCAAAGAACGAAATCCTTCTCGTCTTGCGAAGGCGGCTCCTGCACGCATTGGCGGCAAGGGCATAAAGCCATGTGGAGAACTTTGCATCACCCCTGAACCTGTCAATTGCCCGATACGCCTTGACGAAGACTTCCTGCGTCAGATCATTCGCGTCCTCACGGCTATTCGTCATGCGGAACGCCAGGTTGAAGATCGGCCCCTGAAACGCCAGCACCAGCTCGTCGAACGCCGACATGCTCCCGTCCCGCACCTCGCGCACCAAGCCATTGACGCGGACCTCATCCGTCGCCGGCCGCTCTTCTTGTTCTGTAGTGTTAGACATCACATAGCCCGGAAAAGTTCCCGCAAAGTGCAGAATGCGAGGCACTATAGAACCCCAGTGAATGATTTCACAGAGGAAAAGAGCTAGGAGGGTAGAGCGCGTCAGTGATGGAGGCGCTCCCTGCGCCCCCGCATCACAGGAGCCCAATTCAGGCTCCTGCCGGATAAACCGGCAGGGAGCCGCCGCCATTCACGTACCTGTTACGCCGGATAATCTCGCCTCAGTCACAGAGTGGCACCCATAGGTAGGATGAATGTCCGGAACCCCTTCCCGTCCTGATACTAATCCCACTGTTGAGCCCTTCTCTCCGCATAGAGAGGGAGAAGACACGGCTAAAGAAAACGCCGGCGAACGAAGTATTCTTCTTTCGCCGGCGGCCGTATCTTCCGAATTGGCCTTCCCTACTTCGGCTCGATCGTGACTTTCAGCGGCGGGGCCCACATCTTGTACTCATCCGTATAGTACTGATAGGCTCGGCTCGCAGGCGCGGTGTAGGAACCCGGGATCGCGGCGACCAGGCTGATTGGAACGTTCACCTTCTGGCCGCCGCTGAGCGCCCGCCAGTAGAGCACGACGTCGCGCCCCAGCACCTCGTAAGCGGCAATCTTCTGCGACTTGACGAGTTCCTTGAGCTGATCGTGCCGCACTTCCAGCCCGCCGGGAATGCCGATAATCGCGATGGGCGTCGGGATCGCCTCGCTGCTCTTGTTCACCACCGTTACATTCGCCTCCGTGACCGCTCCCTCGTCGACCTTGGTGTCGGAAAGGCCGACGTCCAGGCCGACCTTGCACAACTCGCTCGTGTCCGGCTGCTCGGCGCTGTAGCGCAGGGCAAGCGAACAGGGCATTTCCGAGCCGCCGGTCATCCTGATTTCCACCACATGCTCGCCCGGCTCAAGCAACTCGGCGATGTCGCCCAGCACGATCGCGCCCTGGGTGTCCTTGTCGAATTTCGCAGCGCTCCCGGCGAGCACTCCATCCACCGTGAGCTGCACCGTGCCCGGCGCCTTTGGCGTTGAGCGCGCCTTGTCATATTCAAGGATTGCGCGCAGGGCCAGCACGGTCGACTGGGTGGAGCCGAAGCGGCCCGCCTTGCAGCTGTCGGCCAGCCAGCGGATGCCGCCCTCGACATTCCCGGCGAACGCGCTGTCGCGCAGCCACGCCAGCACGGCCAGCGAGGTCGTCTCGATCTGCAGCGCTTCGCCGCCGCTGCCCACGATGGACGTCGTCGCGCCCTGCACGCAGCCGGCCTTGTCCTGAGCGGCGGCCAGGCGTTCCATCAGCTTCTTCGCCGCTGCCATATCCCCGCCCATCGCCGCCACGTTGGCCCCAAGCGCAACGGCATAGCTGTTCTTGCTTTCCGAGGCGGCACGAATGACTTCGGAGATCTCGGCCTTGAGCGAGTCCGGCGACTCCCCGCACGCCAGCAACGCCCAGGTGATGTAGCCGTTTGAGCAGTCCGCATCGGCGATCCAGGTGTGCAGGGCGCGCCGCTCGCGCTTGAAGCCGCCCTTGCCGTCGCGTACGCCCAGCAGCCACTGCCGCGTGCGCTGCAGCATCTGCGGGTCCACGCTGTGCACGCTCGACATGTCGGTGAATTCCAGCAGCCCGTAGGCGGTGAGCGACTCATGCCCGGGGTTCTCGCCGAACCACTCGTAGCCGCGATCTTTGCACTCAAAGCCGGTCAGCTTCTTGTAGCCCTTCTCCAGCAGTTCCTTGCTGCGCTCGATCAGCTTCGGGTCAACGCCCTGGTGCGAGACAAAGTAGTTCTGCGCCATCACGAGCGGGTACGTGGTAGAGCTGGTCTGCTCAAAGCAGCCGCACGGCTCCTGAAGCAGCCTCTCCAGCGCCTCCGTGAGGTTCGCAAGAGGCGTCGGGTAGATGGCAATATGGCTCGCCATGCTGCCGGCGACCCGCGTGGGCGGTATGTTGAGCTTGAACGACAGGGATGAATCCGGCTTCAGCATGCCGCCGCGCGCAACTTCCACGGGGAAGCCTCGCGACACGGTCTTCAGCTTGCGGGTCACCCGGTCGCTGTAGCTGCCCGCCGAAGCGGCTACCACCACCTCGGCGTTGCTCACGACGGAACGGACCACCACCGGCACCACCTGCCGGATCCGGGTGTTCCCGTCAAGGGCCACTGCTTTCGTCTCCCCGATCTCAAGGCCCTTGGGAACCGTGATCTTCAGGCCCACATCCTTCAGGTTCGTGTCCGTGGCATTGACCATACTGACAGGTAACAGAATGCGGTCGCACTCCGTCACTTCGAGGGGCAGCTTGGGCTCGATATAGAACGGTTCCACGGACGATACGATCGTGCTGCACTCGCCCAGCGCGCCGTCCTTGTCGAACGCGTCGGCCAGGACGCGGAACCCGGTCACTGCGTCGCTCATGTCGAACGCCACGCTGGCCTGCCCGGCTGCGTCGGTCTTGATACCGGCCTGCCAGAAGATGGTTTCCGCGAAGTCGACCCGATCGCCCGGCTGGCGGTTCACGCGCACCTGGTGCGCGTACATGCGGACGGGGACGTACATGGCCACCGGCCCGGCCGCAAACCTCATCTTTCCCTGTGCCTCTTTGCCGAAGACTTGCTTCTTCTCATCCGCCGCCCTCTGCCCTATCTCCAGATCGGCAACGAATGCATCGGCCATGCGGACCTCATCCGCCCGCATGGACGCTTGTGGACGATCGGCCGGCGGCGCCAGAACGGGTTGCGGAGCCGCGGCGGGCACGGCCAGGACGACTTCGACCGGTTCTTCCTTGTGTTGCGCAGGAGCCGCCATCGCGCGCGGAGGACTCATCATGCCTTTCATCACCATGGGTGCGTCGCCCCTGTCCATCTCTTCCACTTCTCTCCGGGTGACGACGCGCATGGCAAGCGCGCGCCGCCCGTCGTCGCCGTACTCGCGCAGGAAATCCGCCGTCTTTACCAGGGCGAACCGCCTCCAGCCCTGGGTACCGAGCAGCAGATCGACCGCCTGCGGCGCCTTCGGGCTGGACGGGTCGAGGTACACGTGCGCATCGGCCAGCTCTCTTACATCGGCCTCAAGCAGAACCATGACCGGCAGACGCGGGGCCTGCTCGCGCTTCTCGATCATTTCGAGCACGCTGTCGTCCGTCACGATCAGCCCGACCACGGCGCTCACCGGCTTGCCGCGCGCGTCGGTCGTGGTTACGGCGAGCTTTACCGGAGCGCCGGGGACGTATTGCTTCCTGTCCGCCTTGACGGTCACCTGCACGGACTTGGCCGGCTCACGATAGACCAGCCGTTCGGCGAGCGGCATGCCGTCCTCATCCCACACCGTCGCGATCAGCACGCCGTCCGCGGTCGAGGGCAGCGTGAACGCAACGTCTTCCTCTACGATCCTGCCCTTGCGGCGGGGCGCATCCACGGAGACCGACGCGAGTTCCGCCTCGCGCTTGGCAAGGGTGACAATCAGCTTCTTGTCGACCGAGCTGAAGACCTTGAGCCGGACCGCCTCGTTCCGGCCGTACACGTCGCTCGCCGCCTGCAGCGTCACGCCCTGGTCGCGCACCGCGGGCAGAGGATAGGTTGTGCGGATGCCCGACGGCTCCGTGATCTTCAGCACGTAGGTCTCGCCCCTGCCAGGCGTGAGAGCGAAGCGGCCGCGGCCCTCGTGCTCGGTGCGTAGGGCGGCAACCTGGCGACCCTTCGAGTCCACAACGACGGCCGCCAGGTCGGCGGGCTTCCTGGCCAGCGTCCTGGCCTCGATATAGACGCGATTGGGCATTCCGGCGATCAACTCGCCGCCCTCGGGATAGATCTGCAAGTCGACGGTCTGGAGAAGGATCGGGATTGTTTTGGTCGCCGTTTCCACCACCCCGCCATCCTCGATCACGAACGCCAGCGTGCCCTCGCCACGCTCCATCTCGGCGGGCAGCTTGAAGCGCGCCGTGCAGCGCCCCTCGGCGTCCACCTTGCCGACGGCGGCATGGATTTCCTGCCCGTCGACCCGGGCGCTGATTGTCACCTTCGCGTTCTCGGGGACGCCACCTTCGGCCCGCTTCGTCTCAAGCGTGGCGGCGACTTTGTCGCCGGGCCCGTAGCCATCGCGGAAGAATACGATCTGGCTCTTGAGGCGGGGGGCGCGGAAGGCGCGGATATCGAACTTGCGCGTGGCCGGGGCGCTGCCAATCTCCGGATAGGTCACGCTGACCACATACTCGCCGCCAGCCATTTCGGCAGGGACATCCCACGCAAAGCCGGCCACGCTGTCCTCGGTCTTTACCTGACCGGAGCTGACGGTGTCGCCCTTCGGCCCGGTAATCTGCACGAACGCCGCCCACGGGGTCGTGCCGGGCTTGTGCGTGGCGGCGTCGAGAACGACGCTGCGCACGTAGACCTTCTCGCCTGTCCGGTAGACCGGCTTGTCGGTGCTCACGTGAGCCAGCCAGCGCTCCGCCCCGCCCAGTTCGGCACTTCCGGCCCGCGCAGGAGCGTCGGGCTTCCTGGTTTCTGCCGGCGCGAGTGTTGCGGCCGAAAGAAACGAGAGAACGAAAAGACGCCCGATACGACTCGTGACAGTTCTGATTGCTTTCATACCTATTCCTCCGGGGTAAAGATCACTTGGTCGTTAAGACGCGCCGTCCCCCGGTTTTGTTCCCGGATTATTGACAAATGCGTCGGCCGTCCTATGATCCGGGCCATGTACCGAATCGCCGGACGACACTATTCATCCTTTCTTGTTTGCATGCAATTCATCCTGGGCGCCATCCTTGTGCTTTCGACGCGGCTTCAGGCACGGCACGTCGCGGGACCGGCATTCGTTCTCGCTGGCATGGCGCTGGTCGCATGGGCCGTCCGGGAAGTCGGCCCGAGGCGCGTGCATGTACGACCGGAGCCCGCGCAGGGCCTGAGCCTGGTCACAGGCGGCCCGTACCGCATCCTGCGCCACCCCATGTATACCGGCGTCCTTCTGGCAGCGGGAGGGTGCGCCGTGACGCCTGCGATCCCCTGGCGCGCCCTGGCGTGGGCGTTGCTGGCAGCCGTGCTGGTGGCCAAGCTGCGCTATGAAGAAGTCCTGCTGCGGCAGGCCTGCCCTGATTATGACGCCTACTCGGGCCGGACTTGGCGGCTTGTGCCGTTTGTCTACTGAAGCGCCCTCACCCGTCAAGGAAGGCGCGCACGCAGGCGGCCGCACCGAGGACGCCCGCCTTGCCCACCAGCGGCGAAGCGCAGATCCTGGCCCGCTTATACGGCTCGTGCAGGGCATGTGCGCTGGCGTGTTCGTGAATGCCATTCTGCAGGTCAGGGAATGATTTGGACATGCGGCCCGCCAGCACCACGACTTCCGGGTTAAACGCGTTCATCAGCGACCCGATGGCAATCCCGAAGGCCTCCGCGGCAGCCCCCACCACGCGTGCGGCGGCGCGATCGCCCGCCAACGCGGCGTCGTAAAGCTCCTTGCCGTTTGTCACGGACCCCTTCCCGCCCAGTTCGCGGTAATGGTTCAGCCCGCCCGTCGCCGAGGCATACGCCTCGAGGCAACCCACCCGGCCGCAGCCGCACGTGCGGCCGCCGGGACGGACACACATGTGCCCGAACTCCCCCGCAAACCCGTGCGCGCCCCTGAGAACCCGGCCGTCGATCACCGCCCCGCCACCGATCCCCGTGCCGACCGTGAAGACAAGGTAGTTCCTCACGCCTTGCGCGGCCCCGCACCAGCCCTCGCCAAGCGTGGCGGCGCGCGCATCGTTATCCATAACCGCCGGCGCGCCGATACCATCGGCTATCCAGTCGCGCAGCGGCACATTGAACCAGGAGTCAGGAAAGTTGGGCGATGAAAGGACCACGCCACGGCCGGAGTCGATACATCCCGGCATGCCTACGCCGACGCCGCGCACCTGCGTCGCCGTCCACCCGCCTTCCGCCATCAGCCGCCTGGCCTCCGCCGTGACCCGACCGACCGCAACCCGGGGCCCGTCCTGCTGGCCGGTTGCAATGGTGGAGAAACAGAGGACCTCGCCATTCCCCGTCACAACGCCGGTCTTGACGTCCGTGCCGCCAATATCGATGCCGATAAAGATGGATTTCATGCCGCGCTCCTTTCACACTACTGTCGCAGACCGGAAAAGATCAGTCAACCCTGCGAGGTACTCATGGTGGCATCTGGCGAGGTGGTAAACCGCATATCGTGCGGGGTGGCTGGCTGGTCCTACCCTGACTGGAAGGGCTATGTCTATGAGCCGGGCGTGAAGGATGAGCTGCGCCACATCGCCGGCTACGTGGACATGATCGAGATCAACAGCTCGTTCTATCGCCCCCCGTCGGCCCGCACGGTGCGGTCGTGGGCGGAGCGCACCGCGGACCTGCCAGGCTTCTTCTTCACGGCCAAGCTGCATCAGGACGTAACCCACCGCGGCCGGCTCGAGGCCGGCATGCTGCAGGCATTTCGCGAAGGGTTCGAGCCGCTCGCCGGCTGCGGGCGGCTGCGCCACCTGCTGGCCCAGTTCCGCTACGATTTTGCGGACACGCCTGAAACGCGTGCGCACCTGCGCCAGATCCATTCCGGGTTCGGCGATATCACGAATATAGCGTATGAATTGCGGCACAGCTCGTGGCAGTCACCCGGCGCACTCCAGTACGTTGGCGAGCTCGGCGGCACCGTGGCAAATCTCGACTACCCGCTCGCCCACAACTCCTTCAACGTGCCGGTCTGCACGGTGGGCGATCATGCGTACTTCCGGCTGCACGGCAGGAACTCCAAGGCATGGTTCAGCCAGGGATCCGGGCGGGACGAGACCTACAATTACGCGTACCCCGCCAACGAAGTGGATGAGATTGTGCGCAGGGCCGTGGCCATTGCCTCGATGACCAAGAGCCTGACGCTCGTAGCGAACAATCACTACCAGGGCAAGGAGGCGGTCACAATCCTCCAGGTGAAATCGATCCTTACCGGCAAGCGCGTGCCCGTGCCGCCGCAGCTGGCGCGAAAGTATCCCGCGCTGGAGTCGATTCGGGCCGCGCCGCCGGACCAGAGGCAGGCCTTCCTGCCGCTTGGCTAGGCACCCGGCGCCGCGTCTGATGGCACGGCCCAAGCCGCTGCTACTTGATCTTGTTTGCCTTGCGCCGCTTCTCGATGATCTCTTCGGCGATGGCGAACGGCACGGCCTCATAGTGTTCGAAGTGCATCGTGAACGAGCCGCGTCCCTGCAACAGCGTACGAATCACGTTGGAGTAGCCGAACATCTCGCTCA
>CAYRKB010000005.1:0-1786 GCA_964424705.1 uncultured Victivallales bacterium | reverse complement strand
CGGCGTCCTCCACTCGCTCAGCGGCACCATGGCGCGAATGACCTTTGATCCGCCCTGCTCGTCCATCGACTCGATCCGCCCGCGCCGCTGACACACGGAGCCTGTTACGGCGCCCATGTAGTCCTCGGGCGTAACGACCTCCACCGACATGACCGGTTCGAGCAGTTGGGGATTCGACTGCAGGAAGATCTGCCGGAAGCAGACGCGCGCACACTCGCGGAAGGCAAAATCGCTCGAGTCCACGTCGTGGTACGAGCCGTCCGTGACGGTGACCTCGGTATCCACCACGGGATACCCGGCGAACGGACCCTTCTGCATGGCATCGATCACGCCCTTCTCCACCGGCGTGATATACTGCTGCGGAATACGGCCGCCCTTGACCTCGTTGACAAAGGCGAAACCGGTGCCAGGGTTGGTCGGGCGCACCTGCAGGCAGACGTGCGCATACTGCCCGCGTCCGCCGGACTGCTTGACGTGCTTGTACTGCCCTTCCTGGGCCGTGGTTCCCGTTTCCCGGTAGGCGACTTCCGGGCGACCCACCTCGGCGATGACGCCGAATTCGCGCTTCATCCGTTCGACAAGAACTTCCAGATGCAGCTCGCCCATCCCCGAGATGATGCTCTCCGAAGTCTCTTCGTCGTACCCCACCACGAACGTGGGATCCTCGTCGGCCAGGTGATGCAGGGCGGAGCCCAGCTTCTCAATATCGGCGCGCGAGGAGGGCTTGATACTGATCGAGATCACGGGCGCCGGGAATTCAATGGACTCCAGCAGGATCGGCTTTTCCTGGCTGCAGATCGTGTCGCCGGTGCGAGTGTCGCTAAGCCCAATCACCGCCACGATATCGCCGCAATGAGCATCCTCCAGCGCCTCCTGGCGGTTGGCATGCATCCGCAGCAGCCGCCCGATGCGCTGGTCCTTCTTGCGAGTGCTGTTGAAGACGACCTGGCCGGAGCGCACGCTGCCCGAGTAAATGCGCAGGTACGTCAGCTTGCCCATGTGCTTGTCCGTCATGATCTTGAATGCCAGGGCCGACAGCGGCTCCGAGTCGGAATGCGTCAGCGACACCGTTTCGCCCTGGGCATGAATGATCGGCGCCAGGTCGGACGGTGACGGCAGGAACGTGACGATTCCGTCGAGAAGACGCTGGATGCCCTTGTTCTTGATGCCCGACCCGCAGTACACCGGAATCACACGGCGCGCGATCGTTGCCTCGCGCGTGATAATCGTAATTTCCTCTTCAGAAAGGTCGCCTGTGTCGAGGAATTTTGCGAGAAGCGTATCGTTCTGCTCCGCACACTTCTCGACCAGGTTGGCGCGCCACGTGCGCGCCTCCTCCAACTTGTCGGCGGGAATTTCCGTTTCGCTGTAGGTCCGGCCCTTGTCGGCATCATCGTAGTACACGGCCTTCATCCGAATCAGGTCGATAACGCCTTCAAAGCCTTCTTCCTTGCCGATGGGAACAACTACCGGGACCGGGTTTCCGCCGAGGATTCCCTTAATGTCGTCCACGACGCCGAAGAAATCCGCCCCTACGCGGTCCATCTTGTTGATGAACGCCAGCTTGGGCACGCTGTACTTCTCGCTCTGGCGCCAGACTTGCTCGGACTGCGGCTGCACGCCGCCCACGGCACAGAACAGCGCGACAGCGCCATCCAGCACGCGCAAGCTGCGCTCGACCTCCGCCGTGAAGTCCACGTGTCCGGGCGTGTCGATGAGCGTAATCTGGTGATCGAGCCAGGAAGTCGTCGTTGCAGCGGACGTGATGGTAATGCCACGCTCGCGC
>CAYRKB010000004.1:29834-75523 GCA_964424705.1 uncultured Victivallales bacterium | reverse complement strand
GACCCGCTATCCGCGCAATGAAAAATCCCCCCACAAACCCAGAAGCGCCACATCCGAACGTTTCGCTCGAAATAGCGCCGTTTCACTAAGACTGCCAAAGTGCTGATTTACATCTGCACCCTTAGCAATGGATTCTCGCAATCGATTTGTATCGTTGCATGATACTGCCTCAACCAAGGCGAACAACGGACTTTTGCGAAGAGGATTCTCCGCGATAGCAGGTTGCTCTATCCACCAGCATGCACTCATCGCCGCAACGACACACATCTGACTCTTCGTCATCTAGACCTCCCCGTAATGTAACTACGGCTTAGAAACAAGAATGTCACCAACGTTTTGAACTGGGCCCAGGATGTCGATGCGAAGCATCTTCACCTCGCCTATGCCTACTACAGCCGTTCGCCCGTGTGCACATTGTATACTGGCAGCGGACCGAGCAGCGGCATGTGCGACAGGACTGAGATATCCACCATCTTTGTCCGACAGAGGTTGATCCATGCCAGTTGCATCTCTCTCAGCGGCGAGAAATCCGTGATTCCGTAGCATCCCTGAAGGCAGAGGTGGGTCAGCGGCAGTTCCCTCAGGGGACCCAAGTCCGTGATTGGCGTTCCCGAAACGTTCAGGCAGAGGGTTCCGTCGCTGTCAGCATCAAGGCTCTTGTACTTGATCCCGAGTGCGTCAAGCCGATGTCGGAAAGGCCCACTTCCGCCCGATGCGGTGTCCCCGGTCTCACCGTGACACGCGAAAAGAGCGGTCATGCTTCCAACATTCCCGTTGCACGAGTTCAGTCTCCCTCGCTTAGCACGGCCTGGCTGCCACCAGATTTGGTGTGCCCACGTGCATTTCTGCGGCTTTCTCCGTGTTTTGCTTGGTCATGACGGCGCTCGATATCCTTGTATGTCCCGCTTGTCATTCGAGCAACTTCGCCTGCTGGACGCGCCACTTGAAGCCGGACAGCCGCTTGTACCGATCACAAAGGTCGTTCACCCGCCGCCGATAGTCTTCCTTCGATCCGCAGAAGTCGGCCAATTGCGCCAACTTGGCCAGCAACTTGACGGCCCCGTCGTAGCTCTTCGTCTGCTTGAGGTCCACCAGCGATGCCACTTGCTCCCATGTTTCTCCCTCGTGGTCGGCCAAGGCTTTCATTTCGGCCTCGTGCTTCCTGCGGGCCTCCTGTTCTTGACGCCTCTTACGAGCCTTCTCGATGGCATCGGCCCGCTTCAGCAACTCGTCCATCGAACGACGCGCTCCCGATGCGGCCGGCGGCCGCGGTTCCAGGGCGAGCAGTTGCTTCCTGAGATCCATGCCGGCGGTCGTGTCGCCTTGCGCACACCGGCAGAGAAACCCATCGCACTCCTCGCGCGAAAGATGCGCGACCAAGGGACGAAAATCCGTTCCCGCCGTCTTTGCTAAGTCCGGACTGTGTTCTGCCGCCGCCTCGACAAGACATGCTGGAACGTCGAATTGCACCACGAAGCGCCTCAGGGCGGCTGAAAGTTGCTTCAGTCCTGCCGGAATGGCCGGCACGGGCGACTTCGACGCACTCGACTTCCGGCCATGCGGCAGATAGCCGTCCCGTACCGACATGGCCTTCAGCCAAGCCAGATACACTGATCGGTAGTCGCCCTGGAGAATGTCGTTCCGAAGGGGAATCAGGCCCGATAGGAACCCCTCTCCCTCGATCCAGCCTCCGCCTTCCTCTTCGCTGAGATTCATGTCGAGAATGTCGAACCCATTGACCGTCCTGAACGTGATCCGCTCCGGGACGCAGTACGGCTCGATCGCGTCCCGGCTCACCAGTCCAGACGGAAAGCGGAACATCAAACGTCGGCTGCCCCAGTTTGCCAGATAGAGGTGCGCGTCGAAGAAACGCGCCAGGACTTGCCGCGGGTCGTGTTTGAAGCTGCCGTAGGAATAGGTGACGACCGCGCGGCTGGACGACACCTCAATATGGCTCGACAAGTTGCCCACAGCCTGCTGCTCGGCCTCGGCCAGCAGCTGGTCAACGGTCTGCCACTCGTAGTACTGGTATTCGCTCACCGTCTCTTCCTTGTCTTCTGGCTTTTCCAATCCGTTCTCTCGGCAAGTGCCTTTCGCTGTGCTGCCGATGCTTTGCGCGCGGCTGCCGTCAGATGTTTGTCGCGGTCATACTTGACGAACTGGTCCACGATATCAACGACGCTCCGAGCATAGTCGTCCGGTTCGGCTATCGCCGAAAGACAGGCACACCACGCTGACAGCACCTTCTGCCAGTCGACGCCAACCTGCCATGAACCGCCTTCGTCGGCAAAGAAGACAACATCATCCATGCCTTTGTCGATGTGCTGCAGGAGGGTAAAGAGCATCTCGAACGCGCCGCACGTTTCCCCCGGATTCCCCTTGCCGGTCGCGGCCACACAGCATCCGAAGAGACGCTCGCACTCGGCAATCCAGGCGCGCGTGCCGCCCGATACCTCGCTGCAGTTCTTGGAGTTGACGGCGAAACTCTCGTAATAGTCGCCGGCACGGCTGGCCTTCTCGAATGCCTTCACCTCCGCAAGCAGTCCTGCGTGCTTCGGTCCAGACGCCTGCAGGCTTTTGACGTCCAGATACCTGCCGGCGAGTTTCACCAGCTTGGATGGGGGCAGCAACTCAATCGCGTCATCGAGCATGTAGTAGATGTATTCGTTGCCCAGTCTGCGGACGACAGATCGCAGTTTGTCGCGGTCAATCTTCATGCGAACATCCCCTCACTTCCCCACCGCCCATCGCCGGTAGGCATCGATCCAGTCAGCACCGGCTGGCCTTGGGTTCGGCAGCGGCAGATCCAGCAAGGGGATGCGCTGGCGACGGCCGTGACGGCGGCAAACCGCCACCATTGTTCCTGAGTCGGTCAATTCCACGCGATCGACCATTACCTCCAGACCCAACAGCGTGGTGGTGAACGGCAGATCAAGGTTCTCCTCCAACATGGTGAAGATGCCGGTGATCTGTTCAGCCTCGTTGTAGCAATCCACCGTGGCCTCATCCACCATCTCGTCCAGACGCGCTGAACTGGGTTTCGGGGGCCGCGCTGCGGATGACGTACGCTTCTTCGCGGGCATGCTTGTTTCCTCAATGCGCAAGCCGTGCTTTGCCCCGCAGCGTGAGCCGGTACTTCTGCAGGCGGCTGTTCGGCTTGTCGGGGATGGTGCGTTCGATCTGTCGGTCTTCTAGAAGATGGCGAATGACAACGTGCAGTTGTCCTGACGCCTGTTTCTGTTTGAGCGCAACCGCCAGTTCCGCCTTGCTCAAGCCGCCCTGCGTCAGGGCCCGCAATACCGCACTCGGAAGCGACTCTAGCTGCGACTCTAGCCGCGAGTCTAGCTGACCAACGCCCTGCTCGGCGGATGGCACCTTGCTCGGCGCCGTCTTGGCCTTCGGATGAATCGGGAACGTTACGGTGAAAAACGTCCGATGAGTATCGGTCTCAAATCGAGGTTCGGGAGAGCGGTTCTTCTTGATCGCCCGCATGATCTTGGGAATGCCGGTTCCTCGTCCCTCGGTGAGTTCCAATTCCTTCAGGAACTCGCCGATTCTGCGGTTGCGGTAGCGACGGGAGACAAACTTCTTCTTCTTGAGGTCAGCAAGAGGAACTGAGCGATCTGGACCGGGCTGGCTACAGATTGTTACGCAGTCGGGCAGGACGCGCACTTCCACAGGCTCCCGGATGTCGTATCCACGGTGATACACGGCATTTACGAGGGCCTCTTCAATGGCTTCGTAAGGGTAGTTATAGAAACGTTCCGCCTCCGGGCGATCAGGATGTTTGATAACCGTCTCCAGGATCAGCGATGCCCGGATGTATGAGAGAGCCTCCCGCACCATTCGATGTACCGGGCCCTTGAAAATCTTCTCAGAAAACATGTCTCCGCCCGGACCGTCGGGAAAGTGGACAACATCTATCTGTGTGTAAGGGAAGAAACGATCCGGGTGTTCGTTAAAGAAGAGCAGCCCGACGTTCAGTGGACGCAGGAACTCGTCGGGACCGGCGACAATGTTCATCTGGCGACACAACTTGGTGAAGTCCATGCGGCCCGCATCAGTGTAGAGGGCACTGCCGACTTCCTTGAGAAAATCGCGGATCAAGCCGATGTCGAGATCATCGAGCGAGGCATCATGCCGAATGCGATCGTCAAACGGAACTGTGGCGGCGAGCGTCAACAGTTCCCTTTCATCCTGATTGCGGGCGCGAACCGTCGACGAGCCCTTTCGAACTAAATAGGCATACTCCTTGCAGTCCTTCGCCATGGAGACCGGGGCCTTGTAGGGGCGAGCCTGGCCGCCAGGTGCCCAGAGCACGAGAATGGTTCGACCTTGCACCGTCTCGGGTGCGATCACCGGATGGTACTCAGGCTGCATACGATAGCCGAGGTTGAGGACATCCTTCTGGATGCGGTCAAGGCTGTCTGCCGGCAATCCGGCAGGCGGCAGCACGGGGCGGCCATCGTGAGTGGCAACCCCCAGTACAACATATCCGCCGCCCAGATTGTGGAAGTCGTTGGCGAACGCGCACAGGGTGTGCATGACCTTGAGCGGGTTCCAGCCCGTCTTAAACTCCAGGCGTTCCGATTCCACACGCCCACTGGTCAGCAAATAATCGATTTTGAATGGCAGTGCCACGCCGCAGGGCCCTTTCACATGTTCCGTCCGCCGCTAATCCAATCGTTACATGATCCGCGAACAAATCCGTTTAGCAGGGCTGGACCAACTCCGCAGAGAAATCATAGTCATTGGCCGCACAGAAGTCCATGCCGGCGGCGTTCTGTCGCGGCCGACAGGCATCAATTTTGATCATATCGCACGAAACGTCTTTTCAATACCCTTTTGGCTGCGGTTCGGTGTCGCGGGTGCGGGTTCATTCACGTTGTTTCGGCACCTTGGCTCCGAGGCGTTCTGGCTCTGCTTCGCTTGATTTTCCGCGTCACGCAGACCACCGTGTGCGGGATGATCGTCTTCGAACTGCTGTGCCGCCCGGGTCGCGTGTGGTACGAGTGGTCCAAGATGGCGGGTTAATTCAGGGCGTGAAGGAGCAACAGCAGACGGCATGGATCGGCGCTGAGGTGGTCCAAGATGGTCGGATTCTGCTTTGGAATTTCGCAACACTCGAAACGCCGCGTGCTGCTCTTCAGGCGACTTGAGCCGGCGGATCGTACGGAGCGCATGCTCGGGAAATTGCCGCGCTTCCTCCGTAGTTCTGACGCCTGTGAGTCTTCTGACGATTGCCGCCGGCAGTCTCAGGATATTGAGGATCTGTGTAATGCGGGCACGCGAAAGTCCCTTCTGTCGTGCGAGTTCCGCCATGGTCAGGTTCGGGTCGGCCCGCAGCGCTTCTCGCCATTCGAGGGCGAGGTGGATGGCATGTGGATGGTCATGCGGCGCGGGAGTTACATCCGTATCACTCAACTTGATCTGGGCGACGTAGTCCTCGGGATAGATGATCGGATGGGTGATGAACGGCCGTGCGTTCCGGCACATGAGAGGCATGGCCATAAGGACTTTGATCTCGAACCAAGTCCGCATTCGGGTATCACCTGCGGAGCCATTTCCAGCGTTTTGACTTTCCGTGCCTTCCCGTGACACATCGCGACTAATCACCGAGTGTCATTGGGGTTACACAGGTTCTCCGCATCTCGTGACGCGACCTGTCGAGACTCCAGGGGACCGGCCGATCCTGAAGGTCGTGCGACTCCTTGCGCCACAATCCAGTCGAGCGCGTTTCGCATGGCGTCCGGTGGTGCCCATTCGTGCCCGCCCGCGAACGTGGTGAATTCCCGAATGGTCTTCTCCGGCAACTGTCGCTTCGTCAGTTCAATTTCGATCCGGTTGGAGTCCTTGTCGCCAAAGAGCCCATACACGACAATCTCGCCGTGATCCTGCACGGACATGTACTTGTAACGCCCCCTCTTGGGTCCCTCCTGGTAGTAATCAAAGCCGGCTCCCTGCAGGATGAGCCCGGAGAAACCGGGCCGCATGCCGACGCTCATGCCCGCCATCCTCGCGCCGCCGGAGAACCCGGTCGCCACTTTCCGGCCTTCCGCAATCCGGAAACGTCCCACCACGTCGTCATGAGCCCCGAGGAAATTGCCGATGCACGGCCCATCGGGACCGTTGCGCGATTCCACCAGCATCACCACAAACCACTTTTTTTCGCGGGCGTAGTCTCGAACGTTGTCCAGCTGCGCATCCCCGCCGGGACTGTGGATGAACAGACAGGGATATCGGTTCGAACTCGAGCCGTAGTACCCGGCGGGGACATAGATGCGGTAGTGATAAGTCCCCTTCTGAATAGACACTTCGTAACGCTGCTCCAGCGCCGGCTCGTCGCGCTCGTACGCATACTCCACCATGGAGACATGATCTTCCGGCAGCGGCTGGTCCAACGGCGTCACCGCGGAGAAACCAATGGCCGGGCCGGACAGCATCGCCAGAACCAGCCATGCCCGCATGCCGTTATCGCTGCTCTTCGGGCGGCGGTCGCGCCGGCCTTCGTTCCACATTGTCATCACTCGCTCCTCCTGTTTTCCTGCGCAGCACGCGGGCGCGCATATCCGCGGGCTCCTCCCCTCCGATAACGCGGGCCACGCGCAGGCCGATGCCGCGCGCCGGCACACCGGGCTCAATCCGCGCATAATCACACCAGTAAGCCCAACAGTCGGCCATGGCGCCAATGCGACCTCCCCCGCGAATGACGCGCTGCCAGCCACGCTCGAGTTGCAAAGGATCGACCTGCGGCGTCAGCGGCAAGGCCCACCAGTAGCGGTCGGCGCACCACTCCTCCACGCTGCCGTGCATATCATGCAGCCCCCATGCATTCGGCGGCTTGCCGCCCACCTCGTAGTACGCGCCGCTGTCCCCGGGTAGCGCAGGATACAGGATGTAAGGATAGAGGCCGGACCTGGACTGCCAGTGCACCAGCGCAGGATCCGGGTCGTCGCCGAAGCAAACCGTGGTGTCCGTTCCCGCGCGGCAGGCATATTCCCACTCCGCCTCAGTCAACAGGCGATACACGCCTCTTGCGACGCCCTCCCGGTCACAGAGGCGGTCGAGAAACTCTTCGCACTCAGGCCAGCTGACCTCCTCCGCCGGCAGATTCAAGCCCCGCGGCCCCAGCCGTACGGGGATCGCCCCCATGACGTCTTCCCACTGGCCTTGTGTCACCTCGCAGATCCCGACATACATGGGCTTCGTCAGCGTCACAAGGCGCTCCGCGCCCCGCCAGCAGAACGCGTTGCCAGCCGAGCGCCAGTTTCCCATCGTGAACGTCCCGGGCGGAATCAAGCGCAGGTGCATGCCGGCGCGGTTGCAGACTTCGATGGGCAAGCCTGCCGCCTCGGCAAACTTCTTCTGGCGCACGAAGGCGTCCCGGCTGCCGGCCGCCAGTTTCTCGAAATCAGGAAGCGGAGCGTTGCGGGCGGGATGCAGGTCGGCCAGGACCGCCCCTGCATGCACGACGTGCGAATCCAAATCGACTTCCCGCTTCGGCAATCCGGCGTTGCGATTCCCCTGGCGGGAAACAACAGCAGGCGCCTCGCGCACACGCTTTACAGCAGGCGTCAGCCTCCAAAGCTGCGGGCGGCTGCCGTCGCTCGCAGCGACCACGACCGCAAGGCTGTTCGACAGGGGAACGAACCGCTGGGGCACCAGATCCTGCCCTGTCTTTCCATCCCGCGCAGCCCATGGAACTTCGACATAGGCCGCCTCGAGCGTCTCATGGGGGGCCTGAAATCGTACGACTTTCCTGCCATCCGTCCCCCACACGGCGCCGTTCCACTCCGCAACGGGTTCAGAGATCTCAACCGGCGGAAAGTTCGAGCGCGCCGCCGGCGGCGCGACCCGGAAGGGAAGATAGACCAGGGCGTCCTCCTCGGCAGCATACAGGTACGAGCCCATGATCACACCGTCGCGATGTTCGGCCATTTTTCCGGCCTGCTGATCATACTCCCAGTCGAACGCGTTGACCCGAAGGCGCACCCAGCGATTTTGCCGTGTATCATAGAAGTGCGGGAACGCCAGATCCCACAGGGTCTCAAACACCCACAGCCCCTCGCGGCTCGGGTCGGCCACGAGATCGTCAATGCGCGCGGCGACGGCGCCGTTAAGGCGGCTGCCCGGCACGCCGAAGCCCTCGATGTTCCGGATGGTCCGCGCGCGCGGATCAAACTCAAAAAGCACGTACGGACCTCCCGCGGCGAAATTCGCCCAGTCCCATACGTCCCGCGACTGAGGCGTACGGCTGATGCCGTAGAGCTTGTCGCCCAGCGCGCAGACGCAGGTAACGTTGTCGGCAAAGAATCCGTCCGCATGCGTCCAGAGACGCGGCTGGCCCTGCTCGGCGACAGGCAGTTCCAGAAGCCCGGCCGACGTGGGCAGCCAATAGCGCCCCATGCACACGGCCCCTTTCCTGTCCGTCCGTCCCCGTCCCGTATGCAGCACGTCCGAGCTGATTCCGAGGGCGGAGTAGTCCAGGGACACGATGTTTCCCGTGACGAGATCGACCCGATAACATACGGAGCGGGGCGTATCGCAGAAATACAGCTGGTTGCTCGAAAGACAGAAGCCGTCCCAGCGGCTTTCATTCTTCGGCGTTGTACGGCCCGAATCCAGCAGGCACACCCCCGAGGCCCACTCCCCCTCGGCGATCGGAACCGGCGGCGCCCGGCCGGTGCGCTCTGCGGCTATCGCGAGGCTCCGGCAGAGCAGCGCGCGCGAAGGTTCGCGCGGATAGCTGCCGGCGAGCGCGTCCCGCGCGGCCGCGTACATCTCTTCATACGCTCCGAGCTCCTGCAGTCTCTCAAGGCCCCATTGCGCCACGGCAACGCGACAGGGCCTTCCCGCGCTCGCAGCCCGCCGCAGGCAGGCCTGCACGAGTTTCACGTCGGGCTTGAGCTTGAGTTCTCCGGCAATTTCGCTCCAACAGTCCCGCGTCTCCACATAGGCCCGGATCGGGCTTCCGTCCTTGATGAGACCATCCGCCAGGGCCACGGCACCGAGCAAGGCCTCTTCCCCTGCACGGCGTCTGCTATCACCATCCAGGGAAAGGTGTTTTGCGTCCAGGCCTGTGCGAATAATGCCGCGCCAGACCACGGCCAGAGGATCGGCCTGGCTGTCAAGCCACGCGAGGAACGCCCGCAAGCCCGCCTCATCGGTCAGCTGCCCTGCGTTGACGTTGCGAACCAGGTCCCGGGCCACGGTCCCGAGGGCCAGGGGGTATCCGCGCACCGCAACGTCCATATGGTTGCTCCACACCACATGGCCCGTCGCGTACGCGTAGAGCCGCTGCGCCTTCACAAAGAAAGCGGGGGGATTGCTCTCCGCCAGATCGTTGAGATGCATCCAGATGTTGCCTGAGCCGATATCAAGGCCCCAGTTGCGCGGGCGATGAAGCATGCGGAGGTCCTTCCGCTCCTCGATGAGATCGAAGTAGAAAGCGGCGAATTCCTTGCGCTTCCTGCTCCAACTCTCCCGAAGGCCCGGCACGAGCGCCATCTGCCCCGGGCGCAGCTCGAACGTAACCGGCGCGACATCATACCCGTCGTCCAGTTCGCCCAGCTTGAAGAAGGGAATGGCGAAATACCGGTGGCTCGGCTCCAGGAGGTAGGCTTCCTTGAGCCTGGCGAAGTATTCGTCAACGTATTGACGGCTTTCTTCTGCGACGACCGCGCGGACGGCCGCGGGCAGCCGATCCCACTGTCCCAGCTGCTGCGCGACGCGCTTCGCCTGCGCCCGCCAGAGGAGTTGCCGGGCGTCCGCGTGGGCCGGGTCCAGGACCAGCACAGATTCGAGCGCGTCACAGCAGTCATCGTATTCTTCACGTCGCAGGAGGCCATAGGCCCGTGCGAAGAGAGATTCCGCTTCCTCCCGTGGCGACAGGCGGACCCGATGTTCGGCGGGCGAGGCCTTAAGGTGTTCCAGCAGCAGCCCGGCTTGCTTTTGGACAAACTCCAAGGACAGACGCTCGAAAGGCGCGGGAGCCAGTTGGGTCACCTGTCCGTGCTCTACGATCTGCGGCGCGAGCTTGATCCCGTCCGCCGACCGCGACAGGGTAAAACTGATCACCGCATCGGCATTCGTGGGGTTGGGAAGGTCTCCAATGAAGCGTTCGAGCCGCGAGGCGCCCAGTTGCGCCCGCTCCAGGACGGCAAGGTCAGGCGACGCAAGCAGCTCAGCCTGCAGCAGCTGCAGAAAGGCCTGTGCCCGTCCGTATTGTTCTGCCTCCCAGCTCGCCCGCGTAATGCCGGGAAGCGCCACGCAGCGGACCCCGGTGGTCCGTGCGGGAAATTTCCGCAAATGAGGACTGAGACATCGCTGGATTTCGCCGCTCAGTGCCTCAGGATCCGTTGCAGCGCTCTTCGGGACCGGGACCATCAGATCGCACAGCAGGACCGAACTGGCCGTCTCGAACGCGCGTATCCTCAAGCCCGCGACTTCCTGTGTATCTCCGGCGAGCCGGCGGTCGTGCCGGACGAGAATCAGAAGATCCACCGGCAGAATCCGTCCCAGGATCAGTTCATGCTCCCCGGACGCAGCGTGCGCCAGAACGACGGCCTGCTCCGCGAGCAATCGATCGATGCTCTCCCGGTCCAGAAGAACGTAGTCCTTCGCCAGCGCCACCTCCAACAGCGGCGTCACCTTGTCCACGACGGCGTCGCCCGGCTCCCACACGATTCCCAGCCGCGGGCGCTCGGCGCCCGCGCTGTCCGGGATGGACGCGCAGGCGAGCAGGAGCAGGATTCCAGGCAGCAATGCTTGAAGAATGATCTTTCTCACGGCAAAGAAACGGCGTTCGTTACGGATCCATCCGGCCGGGCCGCGGCGCGCGGCTCAGGCTTCCACTGGTCAAGGAACTCCCGCAGAAGATCTTCGTGATAGCTCTGCACGCGGCGGTATTCCTTGCCGATCAGCAGCACGGCAATCTTCCCGAAAGGCGTTACCCCCTGCGCCTTCAGGCCCTTCGCCTCCGCGTCGAGCACCCACAGAAAGGGGGTGCCTTCCGTGGTGGGGTACAGTTTGTAGAGATCCGCGTGTTCCGGCTTCACGGGAACGTTCATATAGACCACGACATAGTGCTTCTTGAGAAGAGCATCGATGTCTTTGTGCTCTTTGGTGAACGCGTTCAGCTTCCAGCACCATCCGCACGAAGTGTTCCCGAGCTTCAGCAGGATGCGTTTATTCTCGCGCCGGGCAACTTGTTTGGCGAGTTCGAGATCCGCCGCCAGATCCCGGGCCGTGTCATAGCGGTCGCCGAAGTTTGGCTCCGGGGCGGCCGCCGCCTGCGCGGGAGGCGTCATACGGACCGGGTTCCGGGCTTTCAGCGGCGGCTTGGCACGCTGGGCCGGAAACGGCCCGCGGGCACAGATCACCGCCACGCTGTGTTGCATGCCCGCGGCGGCCGCCGTCACGTTTCTCAAACCTGGCGGCACGGCCGCCGCCTGGCCGGCGCTGTTGGTTCCCCACGCCACGATCGACCCGTCCGCGCGTATGGCCAGACTGTGATTCCCACCCGCTGCCACCGCGACCACGTTGCTCAGCCCGGCCGGTACGGTGGCCTGACCGGAGTCGTCACTCCCCCAGGCGACAACCGAGCCGTCGGCGCACAAGGCCAGACTGTGCCACCCGCCGGCGGCCACCCCGACCACGTTGCTCAACCCCGGCGGCACGGACGCCTGGCCGTATTCGTCCGCACCCCAGGTCGATACAGACCCGTCCGTCCGCACTGCAAGGTTGTGCGCCCAACCCGCCGCCACCGCCACGACATCGTTCAATCCCGCGGGCACCTCCGCCTGGCCGCTATCGTTCCTTCCCCAGGCCAGCACCGTTCCGTCCGCACGCAACGCCAGGCTGTGCTCCCAGCCCGCAGCCACCGCAACCGCATTCGTCAGCGCCGGGGGTACGTTCGCCTGGCCGCTATCGTTCCTTCCCCAGGCCAGCACCGCTCCGTCCGCACGCTCCGCCAGGCAGTGCGAATAGCCTGCGGCCACCCCCACGACATTCGTTAACCCCGCCGGCGCTGCCGCCGCCACGAAATCGCGGCCATCCCAAAGACTGCCCCATGCCACGACCGACCCGTCGGCGCGCACCCCGAGGCAATATGACCCGCCGGCGGCCACCGCCTTCAGCTCACTCAGTTCCGCCGGCACTGCGGTTGCGCTGCGCTCGTTACTGCCCCAGGCCGCTACGTTGCGCACCCGGAATTGCGCCGTCGGAGTGGTCGCGTCCCCGTAGCGGCTGCGGACAGTCACGCTATAGGAGCCGGCGTCGGTCCACTGTGCCGACGGAAGAACATACGTGCTCGATGTCGCGGCGCCGATCGCCTGCCCGTCCTTCATCCACTCATACTTCAAGGGCGACGCCCCGGACGCCTCCACGGTGAAAGGCCACGCCTGTCCGATGAACGCCGCTCCGCTCTGCGGGGGCATGCTCACGCTGATCGGGACAAACGTGACATGTACCGGCGCGCCCGTCGTCACGCCCTGCACGTTGGAAGCGATGCAGCGATAGTCTCCCGATTGCTTCTCGCTCGTCGCCGTCAGGATCAGGAGCGCATCCGTAGCCCCGTCAAGCGGCGCCCCGTCCTTTTCCCATTGGCAAGCGATCGGCAGCTGGCCCACGGGCTGCGCCCGCAGAAAGATTGGAACGCCAAGAGGCGCCTGGAGGTGCCGCACCATCGGGATCAGGAATGGCCTGCCTGCATCGGCCGCCGCCAGGCAGCGCCATGCGCCCACGGCGGCTGAAGCCAGCTGGCCCACCAACTCCGGAGCGGCCCCCGGTGCGAATGTCCGGCATCCCCCCTCCCCCCAGATCACGACCGTCCCGTTCGCGCACACCGCGAGGCTAGAATAGCCGCTGGCCGTCGCGGCCACCACGTTGCTCAACCCCGGGGGAACGGACGGCTCGCCGTGCCCGTCGTATCCCCAGACAGCTACCGTCCCGTCTGCGCGTACGGCCAGACTGTGACATTGCCCGGCGGACACAGCAACCACATTGGTTAGACCGGACGGCACAATCGTCACGCCGTGCTCCTGATTCCCCCAGGCCACAACCGTGCCGTCTTCGCGCAAGGCCACGCTGTGAGAGTAGCCGGCGGCCACAGCCACCACGTTGCTCGACCCCGGGGGCACGGTCCTCAGACCGTAATCGTCGTTTCCCCAGGCTACGACCGTGCCGTCCGCGCGTGCGGCCAGAGAGTGGGACCCACCCGCGGCTACGGCCACCACGTTGCCAAGGCCTGGCGGCACGTTTGTCTGGCCGCAGTTGTTGCTACCCCAGGCAGCCACGGTCCCGTCTGCGCGGATGGCCAGACTGTGCTCCCCACCCGCTGCCACCGCGACCACGTTGCTCAGCCCCGGCGGCAGGGCTGGCTCGTTCTTCGCGGCCCTCATCCACACGTCAGCGTTCGTTGACCCGGATGAAGCGGCAGAGGACAGAACAAGGAGCGCAGCAACCAGCGTCAACCCTCTTTGTATTCCACAGTTCATCGGCGCCCTTTCACATTTGCGTTAGCACGGCCCGGAAGCCCAGGTCATTGGCACCGTTGCCCGAGTAGTAGGCGCCGCGCTGGGCAACTCGGCAGTAGACCGCGTAGTTGTCCCATCCGCCGCCCCGCAGTGCGCGGATCTTGACCCTGACGGAAGCAGCGCCCTTCGGATCGCTCCCCGCGCCGGGCGCCTCGCTGTACCAGTCCAGGCACCATTCCCAGACGTTGCCGTGGATGTCGTAAAGGCCCGCGGCGTTGGGCAAGTACGACCCCACCACCGCGCTTCCCTCGGATGCGGCGGCGTTCTGACCGCAGCCTGTCATCCCGTTATGGCGCCCCACCTTCGACAGGTTGGGGCAGCGTCCCGTGGCCGTCAGGATATTTCCCGAGTTCAGCGCCGTGCCCGCGCCGGCGCGGCCGGCATATTCCCACTGCGCCTCGGTCGGCAGGTCAAAAGCCTTTCCGGTCCGCGCCCGCAGTCGCCCCATGAACGAATCCGGGTCTACGTCGCCGCTGGCAGGCCACCCGACCCCCTTGCCCGACCCGCGAACATCGAAATAGTTCACCTGCTCGACGGGGCGGAAGTCGCGGCAGGTGGCGTTGGTGAAATAGCTCGGCCACGTGCCCATGACCCGTTCCCACTGCTTCTGCGTGACCTCAAAGACGCCTGCGTAGAAAGGCTGCGTCAGGGTGACCTCGTGTTCTGCCTCGTCCTTGCGATACCCGGGCTCACTCGTGGGCGCGCCCAGGACGAAAGTGCCGGCGGGAATCCGGCGAAGCACGAGTTTCGTGGTCTTGTACTCGTCCGTCCATCCGCCGGCGGGAACATCCGCCACATGACGCACCGGATAGTTGGTGGCCAGGGGCCCTGCGGAGAGGTCCACAACCATGTAGTCGCCGGCGGGAGCGGGGGGGCGGCTTTTGCCGGAGCGGCGCCGGCCCGGCCACGCTCTCCGCCGGGGTTGTGTTCGTGCTGGAGGCACCCGGCTTCCATTGATTGAGGAACGCCTTTATCTTCTCCGCATCATAAGGGGAATCGTTCCGGCCATGCTGTTCGAACGCCCCTGTTCCCTGCGGCGTGAGCATCCTGCCATCCTCGTCGAGCACGAACAGGAATGGGATCCCCTCTGTGCACGGATACGTGTAGTACAACTCGGCATGTTGCTTGCTCAGTCCGGCATACATCGGGACCACGACATAATTCTCCTGGAGGATCGACTCGATGTCCTTGTGCTCCTTGATGAAGCTGTTCAAGTGCACGCAGCCCCCGCAAGAGCGCGTCCCGAATTTCAACAGAATGCGCTTGTGCTCCCGCCTGGCGGTCTGGCAGGCGAACGCGAGATCCACCAACGGGTCCCTGGCGCTGTCATACCATTCTCCGAGACTTGTCACCTTGGGCATGTCCTCACTCCTCGCAGCAGAAGCAAGAAGCGCAGCAGCAAGAAACCATCTGACGCGCAGCCACAACTTCATCGTCACCCTCCCACTCCATTAACCGTTTTGAGGAACGGTACGCCGAGAGCCTTATGCATGGATACGTATCTCATGTTTGTCGCACAGGTTCCACCTTATTGAGCGGCCGGGATCCACCGCGGCCTTCCCAAGCTTTCCTTCCTGCCGTCTCCCGGCAAAGACGCGCGCCGGTCAGCCTCGTCGAGCACATCCCTGATTGCGCCCTTCACCGTGAGGTTATCGCCGACCTCCGCCGGAATCCTGCGCAGCGCGGCCATCGCAGCAGACCCAATCTGACCCAGACTTCGTGCCGCCGCTCTACACCTCGCGTTAGACTGGGTTTCGAGAAGATGACTCTTTCGCAGAACATCAGAGAGAACGGGGACAGCCGGCTCTGCCGCAAGCCCGATGGCGCCTAGCGCCTCGATCGCTGCAACACCGGTCTGCCAGTCGTCAGACTCCACAGCCTGCATGAGCGCTGGGATGGCGCTCGCAGCCGCCGCACCCAGCCGGCATAGCCGATCTGCCGCATCCCTTCGCTCGGGAACTGAGCCGTCCCGCAGCTGCCGGGCCAGGGATTCGATCCCGCCCCGGTCAGCATCGCACTGCGCCTCCATTCGCTTGATCAGTTCTTCTTCGCGGGCGCTATCCCATGCTCCGCCCCGTACGGCCCGGTACTGCTCGTTCGTGGTGTCCAGCCAGTCCCCGCACCACTCCCAGACGTTGCCGCCGACGCCATACAGCCCCCAGTCATTCACGCCGCTCCGGCTGACCGGGCAGGTCACGGGGAATTCATCTCTGCGTCCGGAGATCCAGTCGCAATAGGGATTCCAGATGTAGTGCCTTATTCGCGCGCACTCGATCCCGGCGTAGTTCCACTCCAGCGGCGGTGGCATGAGCGTCCACTCGCCCGGTGGCGGTCATCGGGATCCCCACGGGTACTTCTGCCCGTTCCACCACCAGGCGTCTGCATTGAACGTCCGGTCCGCGTCGATGGTGATCCCCCGGAACGCGTTCCGATCCTCCGGGGTCTCGGGCCATTCCTTTCCCCAGGGGAACTCGCGGTCATCCCCGCACTTGGCATAGGTCTCCCATTCCTGCTCCGTCGGCAGCCGGAGCACGCCGCCCGCTTCGCCCAGCTTGCTGCATTTCCCGGTCAGCCAGTTGCAGAACCTCTGCGCGTCGTTCCAACTCACCTTCACGACCGGCTGGTCATCGTCGTCCAACATCCATTCTCGATACTTGCCGCTGGTGTGTTTCGGATCGAATTGCCGGTACTCGCAGTTCCGCACCTCGTACTTCCCCACCCACATCTTCAGCGGCGCGATCCAGACAAACTCCATCTTCTGCGTCCCGCCCAGGTCGAGCGCGAGATTGTTCGTGGAGACACCGGTTGGAGCCGCGGCGAACGACCGCATCGCCAGCAGGGCTAACATGCACACTATGAGCACCGACCTTTGCATTTTCGCACTTCCTTCCGAATGGCGGTCCTTGGTCTCTGTTTCGCTGACGTCCAGAGCACACGCCTGCCATTTCCCGCACCTAATATCGCTAGATCCCGCGCCTAATCATTCCTGCCCGCCTGGCTCACGTCTGATTGAAGCGGTCGTCCCGCCGTGGCCTTCCTGATTCCCTGCGACGTGAATTCCGGGAACAGGGACAGTTCGCGTAACAATGGCAAGACGTGTCGCATCGGCCCGTTCGCGCATTGCCCCGCAGAGCAGAAGCGAGCCCAGGATGACGGCTGCATGGCACCGGATGCCGCTGGCCGGATCCGTCACGCCGCCTGACATGTTCAATTGCCGCACGTTTCCTCCTCGGCCCCGCCGTCGAACGTTCCATGGCCTTCGCGCAGTTGCCCGCGCATCGCCTGACGAAGCTACTCCGCCTCGACGAAGCTCACCTGATAAAGCGAGGTGGCCGCCGGGGAAGGCATCATTGTCAGCCCGTAGTGAGCGCTGGCGAAGAAGACGCCGTCGCCGTGCCGCGCGGGTAGCGCCGCGTCCAAGGCTGTGTATTCTCCTTCAAGCCTGTCCGCCCGCCACCATCGCCTGCCAACCACATGCCAGTAGCCGTTGTAGAACAGAACCCTTCCTTCTGCAGGTGCCTTGCAGACGATTTCCGTCTCGAGGCTGTCGATGCCTAGGCGCTTAATGCTGCCTCTGGCGATCCAGTAGATCTCGTTGCCTTCATGCCACACGTCGTCGGCCGTTATGTGACTGTCGACCGCCACCTTGACAACAGTGGCAGAAGGAGTGGTTGTGTTCACGAGAAGAGAGGAGTGCAGGCCCCAGCCATCGGCCAACGAGCGGCCGATCAGCAGAAGCGGCCGGGAGCTGCCGGCGGCGGCCCCCATGATGGCAAATTTCGGGCAGAAACCAAGCTGCGGGTCGCGCCGGTAATCGGACGCCGCCATGTCCTCGGTGAATACGTTGACGGCCTCGTGCACGACAGCCAGAGAACGTGTCCCATCCGGCCCCAGGGACAGCGTTGCCACATAGGCGCGCAGCTCACGGTCGGTGGCCCCGACGAAGCACGCCTGTCCCGGCTGAGAGGCCGCGCAAACACCGTGCTGAAATGCCGGCAGGCCATCCTGGGCGCAAAACCGCGCGGTCACACCCACATTCGGATCGATGACCAGAACTTCGTTTTCGGGACCGGAAACGGGAAACCAAAGATAGCGCCCGTCAAAGGCCGGTTCGCGAAGCTCATGTCTACAGTCGGCCACGAAGATCTCCTGTGCCTTGTCCTTCTCCTTCATGAGGTAGATGCGTCTCGCGCCATTGAACCCCCATATCACGTCGGCGCTCTTCCCGCATTTCCGAAGGCCCAGTATCTTGAGGTCGGCCGGGAGGTCCAGGCTCTTCAACGGCTCAACGAGAACCCGCGCGGCGTTTCGCTCAACCGGTTGCGTTTTCTCCCTCTGCGGAGCGCGATGGGGGCCAGCTGGATTCCGGGGGGCGTCCGGCCGCGGGGCGAGGGCCAGCTCCTCCTTGGCAACAAGCTGGAGGAGGACCGGATGGTTCAGCTCTGACAGTTGCTTCAGGAATTCAGAGTATTTCTTTCCCTGCTTTTGCGGGTCGGAAATCCCGTCGTTCAGTATCCACTGCACGTACTGTTGCACCAATGGGTCGCCGAACGGTGACTCCGGGCCGACCACAAGTCGGGCAACGCGCAGGCGGTACGCGAGTGACATTTCCAGCGTGTCGGTGCCGTAAACGCAGGCCCCGAACAGGGCGTTCATGAACACGGGGGTCAGCTGGAGCTGGCGATAGCGATGCTCCAGAACCCTCAGGCACATCTCGCGATACTCCGTCTGCAATGTCCTGAGCCTGTCGAGCAGTTCCTGGTCGCCGGAACGACCGACGCCGTCCGAAGCAGGAATGCCGCATTCTCGCATCAGATTGGACAACGACTGCGGCAGGTCGTCCGGTTTCAACATTGTGAGATAGGCTTCCATGTGCCGGATGCCGATCGCCGAATATTGCAGCGACGGGCGCAGTCGGGCGGGTTCTGCCGTGTAGATCCCATCTTTGACCGTCAGTGTCGTGGCCATCCTTCCGTAACTAAGAAACGCGGCCTTCCTCATCTCGCCATCCCCGGGATTGAGCAGCAGAAAGGCTTCGGCCAGTTCTGCAGTTTCCATGAACCTCCCCAGTTTCAGAAGCAGTCTGGCCCTGTCCCTGAGAATGCCCATTTCTTTCGCCGGGTCCTCTTCGTGCATGCTCTGGCCGAGATGGGCCGTTGCCTGGTCGCGCACGGTCCGCCGAATGAACGCAGCGCCGCCTTCCTCCACGTTCCCTTTGAATTCCTTGCTGTCGAGTATTGTCGCGCCCTGCTTGAGAATAACGCGAAAGAACGGTGGGTTGGCAGGATTCCGATGATCCATTCGGTATTCGCCGAGGAAGTAGAACGGCATCGGCCGGGCCACCGACGTTTGCCTGCCTGCAACCAGCAGTTCCTCGGAAAGCGCCTGTGCTTCCTGGAATTCGACCACTACGATCCCTGGCATGGTCATGAGTTCCATTTCCGCCAGACGCGCGTAGGTGCCTTTCCAACGGGAGTCGTCAAAGCCCAGATCTGCACACACGAAGGGAGGAATCGCACACACGGCGCGAACGGGCTGCCGGGTCGCGGCGACGGCGCGCAACGCCATGCCGCGGAGCGTTTCTGCGTCGGCGGCGAGATGGCCGGTGTTTTGCGCGCAGGCCTGATACCGGCGGATACCCGTTCGCGACTCCGACCCCACGACCTCATAAAGTGGCTGCTCGCCCTCGCGGCAGGCAAGAAACACGACCACGTCGGCCTGGAGCAGTCTCCCGATCTCCGCCCTCGCGCCGACGGCCGGGGCGGCGAGCGCCGCCGAGACGATCTGCTCGTTGATCAGACGGTCCACTTGCTCGCGTTCCACCAAGGCGATGCTTTTGTCCTTTGAGAGGGCCACGGAAACCAGATCAGTCACCTTGGCTTCAGAATCATGGAATGTGTGAATCAGAGCCACGACGGGCTTGTGCCCCTCGCCGTGCGTCGCAACCGCAAGCAACGTGTACGCCACTGCAACGGCCGTCGTCAGGGCTCTGATTGAGCTGTGAATGCGACGCATGTACTTCGGTTTCCCTGCTACTGCATGAAAGCGACGCTCAATCAACCCGTGCCCTGAAGAGCGGGTCGGCCAATACCGTCCCGTCGTCGAAGACAACCAAGGCAAGGTGCGGCTTGACCCCTTTCTTTCCAGGCGTGCCAAAAGGAAAGGTCCAATACAGGGAGAACAAGCAGTGCGCACTACGACATCATTCAATGGTGTCCCATGGGAGCCTATTTCTTTACCAGCTTCGGCAGCATCCTCTCCGCGATCTGGGCGGCGGCTTCCTGCAATGCCGCCTTGCCGGCAAGCTGCTCAGCAAGGTCCACCATGACCGCCGTCTGGCGGTCGGTGGCCAGGATCTTGTCGGTGGCACGGTCGATGGCTTTGATCTCCAGCCGCGCCTTCACGCTGACCAGGTTGCCGCGCCGCATGGCGAACTCACTGAAACTCTCTCCTTCAATCACAATGTCCGGCTTGTTCTCGCCAGCCTGCCTGTCCAGTACGTCAAACCCGGCTTCTTTGGCGAACAGGTTCAGCTCGGTCTCCGCCGCGGGATCGATGGTGATCTGGCCGACATGCCTCTCCGTGATCTTAACGAGCAGGGACGGCAGTTTTGCCCCGCCCAGCTTCGTCTTCAAGGCTGCAACGCGGTCTTCCATCTTTACAGGCTTCGCGACGAGCTTGTCGGACTGCTTCATCACCAGCGCGGCCACTTTCGCGGCAAGCTGCTCCGTCAAGGGGCCGATCGCTTCGCTGGTCTTGCCCTGCACGGACTCGCCCAGCACTCGACTCGTCTCGGTGCCGATAACCTTGGCCACAAGATAGAGCGTCTTGTCCGCCTCGATGACCGAACCGGTAATCAGGAGCTTCGCACCGGTAAGCTGCCCGACCTGCGTGGCCTGCCCAGGCGTCACCATGCCGGATAGGTTCAGTTCGTGTTCCTCGAGCAGCTTCTGCATTTCAGCCCGTTCTACGAGGTACAGTTCCGGCCGGGTGGACAACGACGCAAACAGGATGTCGGTCACCTTCGCCCCGTACCCCTTCACGTCCTCGCCGCGCTCCTGAAACAGCAGGACGGCTGCCGGATAGACCTGCGCATCCTTCGCCGCTTCGGCCGCACCCGTCCTGGCCACCCCCAGCATTGCCATGATCCCGACCGTCAGCAAACTCATCATTCCCCGGTTCATTGCACCCCTCCTTCGTTCTTCTTCATGTCGTCCAGTATCACCGACAAAAGATAGCGTGGCGCGGGCCCTTGGTCCCAGGCCCCGATCACGCCGAAGCCGCACACGATCAGGCGTCCGCCGCCTGGCCAGCGCACGTCCAGCCAAGGCCATCCCGTTGAGTCCCCGCGCCACTCCCCTTCCACACGGCGCTTCTCCGCGCTGAGATGCATTGATGCGTGCACGGCGTTCGTGCCGCGCCAATCCGCCGCTGCAAGTCGCTTGTCCAGTTCGCCAACGATTGTGGAGCGCCGCAGCCCAACTGCGCTGGGCGGAGGGGTGGACTCTTCTTCTGAGCCCGGCAACGGGCTGGCGCCTGATCCGGGCGCCAGCCACAGAACCCGCGCGCCCCGTTCCGCAGCCTGCCGGGCGGCGCGGGCAAGCCCCTTCCGTTCGTTCACGGACAAGCCTTCCGCCAGGATCAGGATCCCGTTGGTTGCGCCTGCCAACCCATCGGCCGAGCCCAGCAGCGGCTTGAACGGCAATCCTGCCTTTTCCAGCACCATGGCTGTGGTTCCATCCGGATCGAACACGCGGAGGTTCAAGGATTGCATCTCCTGCTTGCGGCCATGCCACGGATCAGATGCAAAGACCCAAAGCCGTTTGGCCGTGCGGGACTCCCCCGCCTCGGCCGTAAGGGCGCCTTCCACCACGACGCCCTCCCGCAGCTTCGGCAGGGACAGCACAACGGCCGCGGGCCCGCCAGCGAGACTGACCTCACCGCGAGCCAGAACAGCACCCTCAACGGCCAGCGCCCATCCTGCGCGCTCCACTCCCGGCGGCCCTTCGAGATGAAACGTGACGTTTTCTTCAGCAAACACTGCGCCCCAGGATTCAACCCAGCGCAAGGAGTTATCCGCGGATGAATTCAAGACGCCCGATAGAAGAAGCAAGCAGACCCATATCCATCTCATGAGGTCCTCCCCCCGGAGCTTGGCCTGTCGTCGACTGCAAGGCGGCGCACCGCCTGGTAAACGCGATACTCCGTGCCATCCACCCGGAACGACAGGACTTCGCGCGTCTGGCCTGCGCGCAGCACAACCGTGTTGTTTCCATGCGCTCCCGGCACGGCAAGCACCACTTCTGACTCCACTAGCATGGATCCGTCGGCAGCCTCGATCGCCCAAAACTGCATCTCCTTGATGCCGTTGTCGCCCCGGATATCGACCAACTCCTGATCCCTGGCAATCACCTCCCGCTCACAGACCGTCTGCCAGTTCCCGCCGCCCGCCTCGCGCCGCACCACCCAGACGCGAACCAACATGGGGTTTCCGGTGGATTCCCCGTTCTCCGCCAGCGAGATATTCAGACCGCGCGGCGACAGGTCGAGCCAGGCCAGGCGCGCGCCGAAAAGGTCGCTCACGGCTTGAAACAGCCCGGTCCGCGATTTCACGTCCTTGGCCGAGATCTCCGCAAAATGCGGCTGCAGCGGCCCTGCGTTCTCCGGTGCGCGACGATTCATCACGGCGACGGCCAGCAGCGCGGCCGCGGCCGCGCAAGCAGCCAAGACCCACCGCTGCGCCGGCACCGGTTGCGGCACGTGGAGAAGCCGTTCGCCTGCCAGTCGTTGTCTTACTGTTTCGCGGAGAGCAGCAACTTTCCCCTCATCCACCCGGTGAGCTGCCGCCCAGCGGCGCAAGCTGTCATCCATCTCGTGCTGTTGTTTCATGGCTGATCCGCCCCCAGTTTTCCCCGAAGAATCTTCCTCGCTTTGTGAACCCGCCAGTACAGCGTGGCCGCGAGGCAGTTACACGCGGCAGCCGCCTCCGTTGTCGAAAGGCCTTCTATGGCCGTCAGCGTGATCGCCGCCCGCAACTCCGGCGACAGCTCGCGCAGGGCCGCCCCAATCTGGCTGTCGTTTTCCCGGGCAATCAGCCCGCTGTCCGGGAGGCTGCCCGCGTCCGGGTGCTGTTCGACGGCGTCCATGCCGTCGCACACGGGCATCCGCTTGCGGCGCCGCAGAAACTCCACAGCCGTATTGACCGCGATGCGATGCAGCCACGTGCTGAACTGCGAGCTGCGCCGAAAGTGCGTTAACCCCCGGGCCGCGCGCAGAAACACCTCCTGCGTGACGTCGTCTGCATCGGCTTCGTGCAGGACGATGGGAAATACTATATTGCGCACATGTGCCACATGCCTCCCAAACAGCTCATCCAGCCACCGCATCTCGCCGGTTGCTGCGTAGCCTTGCAAGAGTTCCACATCTGGACCGTCGAACGTACGCATAACTCAGTATCCTTACCCATTAGATGACGTCAGCGGCACTCTATCAGATGTTCAGCTCACTCCATAGTCGATCCATATACTGCGCGATGGCACGACGCTCATTGCCTGGATCCTGAACCCAGATGATCTGTCCTCGATGACAGTCCGGATCCGCAGCAGCAGGATGTTCAGCCATCCTCCATCCATTCGCCACCATGACATCCGGTTCGCTTTCCGGATTATACATCCCATCCAGAACGCTCGGCACCTGACTGCTTTGCGTCTCAAGATTGACCCAGAACATTACCCCTCCTCTTGTAACGCACGTCGCATTTGTGTGTTGTAGTCCATGCGGTACGATCCTCATCTTTACACATTAGACGACGGCAGCGGCACTTCCTTTGCGCAAGAGCACCGATTTTTACGACCCGCGAGCCAGTCGCCGGTGTTGCACTGGCCACTGGCTCGCGGGGCCCGAAACGGCAGGTAAGTTCGTTCTCAATGCTGTATTGCCAATTCCCTTCAACTCGGGAGGACGAATGGAGGTGGACTTGCTCTATGCGCAAGCGCGGGTGGCCGTGGAACTGGACGGCCCGCAACACTTATCCGAGCCCGAGGCCTATCGCCGGGACCGTCACAAGCATGCGTTGCTGCAGGAAAACGGCTATTTCGTGCTGCGGTTCCTGGCTGAGGATGTCGGCACGCGTCTCGACCATGTCTTGGACACTATCCTCCGCTCACTGGCGCGCCGCAACCGTGGACCACTTGGCGAAACGGCGCCTTGTTGATGCAACGCGGCGTAGTCAAAGCCTTCGTCATTGGGTACATAGAGTCTTCTATGGCGGCAGCTGAATCTCTGGCGACCCGCATTCTCAGGTCTATCTCCAGACGTTCCGGGGCATGTTGCCGCATCTGCGAGGCGACATGCACCCGCGGAGCACACATGCGGGCACCTTTTCAGGCGGCATGCTCCGTTCGGGAAATGATCTCGTCCTGCAGGTCCTTCCAGAGCGACACAAAGGGCGCGCTGTAGCCGGCCACGCGCACCATGATGTCCGCGTGCAGCTCCGGCTCCCGCTGCGCCTCGAGCAGCATCTCGCGGCTGACAAGGTTGATCTGCATGTGCTGCCCGCCGGAAAGGAAATGCGCCCGGATCAGCGCCGCCACCTTGGCCGCGCCCTCCTCCGTCTCGATGAGCTTCGGGGCAAGGCGGACGTTCAGCGAGACCGCCGTCGGCAGGAGCCGGTGCGGCAGCTTGGCCACGGAATTCAGCAGGGCCGTAACGCCCGCGCGGTCGCGGCCCTGGGCCGCGCCGATGCTGTCGGCCACCGGCTCGCCGGCCTTCCGTCCGTCCGGCGTGGCGCCGGTGACCCGGCCGAACTCGATGTGCATGTTCTCGGCGCCCGCCAGCGTGCCGAGAATATACTCGCCGCCGCGGAACGGCTTATAGGGATTCATCAGGGCGGCAAAGCGTTCGATGCACCAGCCCGCAAGGTGATCCACCCGGTCGTCGTCGTTCCCGAAATGCGGACACTCGTTGAGAATGCGCCGGCGCATCGGCGCCGCGCCTTCCCAGTCTGAGCGCAACATCCCGACCAGCCCGACCAGCGTGCACACGTGATCCTCGAAGATCAGCTTCCTGATCGCAGCCAGCGAATCGGCAAGGTTGGCAATCCCGATCACATCCCAGTTGCAATGGTTGTACCGCGCGCCGCCCTGATTGTACCCCCTGGCATTCTCGATGCAGTCATCAACCACCAGAGAGCAGACCAGGTCGGCATTCTCGGCGCCATGCCGGTCCCGCGCCACAGAGATCTGGTGAACGGCTGCGGCCACCCGCCCCATTTCCGATTCGCAGGCCGCCAGCAGGTCCTCAAAGCTGTTCAGCCGATCCAGCGCCACTCCCGGCCCGAGCGCGGGCTCAAGCCCGAGCACGGTGCGCAGGATCTTGGGCATGTTGACAAAACCTTCAACGGACCCCATCTGCGCCTTGCCCGTAATAATGATCTCGTTGCAGCCGGAAAGGGAGAAGTCCCGCGCATCTTCAAGCGCGATGCCCGTCCGCACCAGCGCCGGAACGATCTGCTCATCGTTGCAGAGATCCGGGCTGCCGCCGTGCCCGCGCAGCGCGCAGACGGCCCTCTTCAGCAGATCGTCAGGGGTGCCACGGTTCCAGCGCAGCCCTACCTGCGGCCGCTGGAGACGAAGCTCCTCCGTGACGTCCAGGCAGAGCCACGTAACAGCGTTCGAAGCATCCGCCCCATCGGGGCCCACGCCGCCGAGGGTCAGGTGATGCACGGCCCCCACGGGCTGGCTGGCCCCCGCATGCTCAAAATACCTCAGCCAGAGACAGCTCAGCAGCTCCCGCGCGGATTCGCGAGTGATGAGGCCTTTCTCGAGATCATGCTGGTAGAACGGAAAGAGATATTGGTCCACCCGCCCCGGCGCGTCCGGGACCAGTTGAAAGCAGAACCACAGGCACTGGCACGCCTCCCAGAACGATCTTGGGGGCCTGGCCGGGACCTGACGGCAGTGTTCGGCAATCCGTTTCAGCTCCTCGCGCCGCACCTCGTCGCTGGTCTTTCCGGCCAGCTCCTCTGCAAGGCCGGCATGCCGGCTGCACAGGTGGATGTACCCGCGTGCCACAATGATAAGCGCATCAAGAAACTGCAATTCCCGCTCCGCGCCGGGCTGGTCCCGGAGCAGCTGTTTCTTCTTCGCCTCCGCCCGCTGAATGCGACCCTCCAGGCCGGACCGGATCACCCCCGCATAGTCCATGGTCATGTGGTTGCCGGCCAGGGAGACAAGGCCCTGCTTGAAATCCTCCTCGAATTCCTTGGGAAGGGGAAACCACTGCGGCACGTCGAAGCCCTGCCGCCCCCACGAAAAGGGCTTTGTCGCCGTCGCGCCGAAACGCAATTCCGGGCGCGTGCCGACAAGAAGCTCCCCGTCGCGGATGGAAATGTCCCGGTGCGCACAGGACCAGGCGAATTCCTTCGCGCTGCGGATCATGGCCGGCTCGCCGGCGAGGCCCGCAAGGAACGTATCCCACCCGGCTGGAGCCGGATGGCTCCAGTCGACGTATGTCGTCAGCGCCTGGTTACGCAGCCTGTCGATGCGTTCACTCATTGCAAATCCTCGCCGCGCATCCGGCGGCCCGGCCGCAGAACAATCACTTGCCTTCCGACGCCTTGATCCAGTCAGGGACCGTAATGCCGGACTTCATGTTCCGCACATCCTTGTGCCAGCCCTTGATCTGACGGCCCAGGCCGGCCTCGATGCCGGTCAGAAACTCCGTCGTCAGGAACACCTTGGCGATCTGGGCCGCCATATACGGCGTGGTAAGGAACTCCCCCATGGCCAGCACGTTGGCATTGTTGAGGACGCGGCTGCGGTCAGCCGTAAACGTGCTTTCGCACAGTGCGCAGGAAATTCCCGGAAACGAGTTGGCCACCATGGAAACGCCCATCCCCGTCCCGCACAAAACGATCCCCGCGGATCCCTCGTGCTGCGCGACCGAAACGGCCACCCGCCGCGCAATCTCATAGTACATGACACGTTTTCCGCCGGGCTTGTTCACTTCCTTCACGGCGTACCCCCACGACCGGCAGGTGCGAGCCAGGTGGCGATGCAGATTCGGAGCCCACGGATCGCTCCCCAGAAAGATTGTCCGTCCTTTTCCCTTTGCCATGCTTCCCGTCCTTCCCTCGTTGCTTACTATTTTCAGGACACCGCGCCCATGATCCGCACGACCGAACCGGCGGGCAGCTCAACGCGCAGAACGCGGCCTTTGGCCTTCACCACGGCGGCGCGGGAGAGCTTAACGGCGTTCGGCTTCTCAAACGTGTTGAGCGCAAGAATGTCTTTGCCTGCAAGCGTCACGGCCCGCGCCTCGGCCACCTTCCCGCCCCGCACCTCCAGCTCGAAATCAATCGGCTCGGTCGGATGCGTGTTGCACGCCGTGACGCAGAGGACGCCGTCCTTCACTGAGGCCGACCCTTCCAGCGCCTTCAGCGTGAACCGGCTCTTGTCCAAATACAAGGCCTTGATGAATTCCGCCGACGGGCCGCCGTCGGTCAGGCTCTCGCCCGCGGTCAGGAACCGGACGGCGTTTGCGCCCTTGTGCGGCCGGTACAGGTCGAACACGTGATACGTCGGCGTCTTGACGCAGGACTCCTCCTTGACGAGCAGCAGCGCCTGCAGGACGTTGATCATCTGCGCGATGTTCGCCATGTAGACCTTGTCCGCCTGGTTATTGAATACGTCGAGGCTGAGCGCGGCGACGAGCGCGTCGCGCATTGTGTTCTGCTGGTAGAGCCCGCCCATCGGCTTGCCCGGCTCCACCGGATGCCACGTGCCCCACTCGTCAAAGATCAGCTTGATGGCGCGCTGCGGATCGTATTCATCCATGATCGACCGGTGGCCGACGATCAGCCCTTCGATTCCCCGCGCCTTGGCGAGAAGCTCCAGCCACTGGTCGGCGGTGTAGTCCGTGGCGCTCTTCCCCGCCGTGCCGCAGTAGTAGTGCGCCGCGAAGCCCTGGACCATGTGATTCCGGTTGGCGAACCCGTAGTAGCGGCTCGACCGCTCAAGGAAGCGCCGGGTCCACGCCCAGTCGTTGTGGCACGGCCCCGCGGCAATGGCGAAGGGGTCGCTCCCGGGATAGCGGTACACGTAGGTCCGGTACCGCATGTACATGTCGGCGTACTGCTCGGGGTTCATGTTTCCGCCACAGCCCCAGTTCTCGTTGCCCACGCCCCAGTACCTGACGTTGAACGGCTCTTTCCTGCCGTTCTTCCTGCGCTCCTCCGCCAGCGTGGAATTCCCCGCGAAGTTGCAGTACTCGACCCACTGCTGCAGCTCCTCGACGGTGCCGCTTCCCATATTCGCCGCGAAATACGGCGCGGTGCCGATCAGCTCACAGAACCGGGCGAACTCGTGCGTGCCGAACGCATTGGGCTCGGGCGCCATGCCCCAGTGCACATTCACCCGCGTGGGGCGATTCGCGCGAGGGCCGATGCCGTCGCGCCAGTGGTAGGTATCGGCGAAACATCCGCCCGGCCAGCGCAGCACGGGCAGCTGCAGGGGCTTCAGCGCCTCGATTACATCGTTGCGGATGCCGTCGGTGTTCGGGATGGAGGAATCCTCCCCCACCCACACGCCGGGATACACCAGCTCGCCAAGATGCTCGGCGAACTGGCCGTGGAGATAGGGGCTGATCGTCCCGATCGACTCGCCCACCAGCGCTACCGCTTTCTGCACGCTTTGCATGACGCCGCCCCTTCATCTGCCGTGTATACTGCCTTGAGAATACCAAAGACCGGCCAGCGTTCTCAATCCCGTTCTCACACAGAACTGCGCGAGCGTGCGCGCTGCAACGCATCTACCGCATCGATGGCGGCTCGATCCCGCTGCGCCCAGGTGCCGCGGATGTCCACAAAGGGCAGGCCGCGGCTCACGAGGGCGGCGCGCCAGATGAGCATCGACCGCTCGCGGCCCGCCGGATCGGGGAAGCAGCGCTGCGGATCGGGCGCGAACGGCACATCGGTATGGAGCAGCAGGTACAGCGCATAGCGCCCGGCGCGCTCCTCCGCCTCACGCCGGATGTCCTCCGGGCAGGACCCGTACAGAAGCTCGCTCCAGATCACGGTGGTCAACGACTCGGTGTCGCAGATGAGAACGCCCCGGGCCCGGGCCGCCGCATCGTCCTCGCGCCGCCACTGTTCGCGCGCGATGTGCGGTATGTCCGCGAGGGTAATCGCCCCGCGTTCATCCCAGAACTGCCGCGCGTATTCAGGCACGCAGACCGCATTGAAATGGGCGGCGAGCGCCCCGGCCAGCTGGGTCTTGCCCGTGGATTCCGGCCCGAAGATGGCGACGCGGTGGGTCATGTGCCGGCACGATACGCTTTGCGCCAGGCGCGCCAGCCCCAGAAGGCCATGCCCAGGTAGATGGTGTAAAGAAATGCCGTGTAATAGAGGCCGCCCAGCCAATAGGAGCAGATCGCCACCAGGTCCACAACAACCCAGAAGGGCCAGTTGTCGATCTGCTTGCGCGACTGCAGGACCTGCGCGGCCACGCTGAAGGCCGCAATGAATGCGTCGCGGAACGGCATGATGGCATTTGTGTATTGGCGCAAGACCAGCGCCCACGCCAGGGAGGTGGCGCCAGCGATTCCAAGGGCATAAAGCACGCCGCGCCGCGTCATCCGGGTGACCGGCAGCTCCGCCGCGGAGCCCTTGTGCCTCGTCCAGTGCCACCAGCCGCAGGCCAGCGCCGCAAAGAAGAAGACCTGCAGCGTCGCATCCGCGTAGAAGCGCGCCCGGTAGAAGAGCACTCCCTGAACGGTTACCGCCATCAGCCCGACGGGGAACGCCCACAGGTTGCGCCGGATCATCAGCCCCACGCCAAAGATGCCCAGCACCAGGTTCGCCTGGTCCAGCAGCGAGGCCGTTGTCAGCTCTGAGCAGAAATCCTTCCAGACTGCGTTCATGCGCGACCTCTCGAAAGACCCGGATGTTGACACTTTCGGCGGGCACGCTATCACCCGCTGCAGGAGGAATCAATAGGCAACAAGACCTACGAAGGCACGCCCTGCAGGTATCAGCCTGCACCGGGCGCCGGCCGGCGGCGCATGATGATTGAAACCGCCACGGAGGGCGCCGCCGGCGGCACAGCATCGGCGCGGCCCTGCGCCAGCTTGGCGACTTGAAGTTCCAGCCGACCGATACGTTCACGAAGCTCCGCAATCTCCTCGCGCCCGGTTGCCTGGTCGTCTGGCATTTAGCCTCCGCGGGCGGGCGACTCCGTCTTCTCAACATCGGGAAACAGGGAAACAATCTGATGAAAAACGTAGAGAATGCCAAAGGGCAGCGTAAAAATGACGGCCGCCGTGATAAGGCCCTCCTTCTCCCACAAGCCCGGAAAATAGCTGGTGAATCCCCGCATGGACTTGGATATCAACTGCCCGCCGATGACGACGTTCCAGCGCATCAGCAGCACCTGGGCCAACAGCATGGTCGCGGACAGCCAGATCAGCAGGTGCGCCGTCCGCTCGCGCAGCCGGAAGAGCGCCGTAATGCCCAGCAGGAGGAAAGGGACTAGAGAAAACACACAGAATTGCAGGACGACGTAGGATACGAACAGCTTGTCGTAGATCAGACGGGCCAGCACGTGCGTCTGCTCCGTCTGCTCGTAGGCAATGGACAGCAGCTCCATTAATTCCAGGCAGATGGCAACCATCATGAACCCCCACAGGTACTTGCCCAGGGATTGCACGCATGCGGCGTTGACCTTCCATCCATTGATCCGCGCGACCACAAAGTAATGAAAGATCAGCACGGAGATGCCCGACACGATGGCGGAGAAGATAAAGATGATAAACATCAGCGGCGTGGACCACCAGGGGTTCGCCTTGATCGACCCGAAAAGAAAGCCCACGTACCCGTGGAGCGTGCATGCCATCGGGATGCCGAGACCGGCAAGGAACTTCACGATGCGATGATCGGCTTCCCGCGTGGCCGCCGTGTCTTCGCGGTTGAACAGCGTGACCGCCCGGCAGAACCATGCGATGGGCCCCTTGCCAGAGGCTCGCGCGAGGAGGTCGCCCCGCATGACAAACCACAGCTCAAGCACCACCACGATCAGATACGTGGAGTAGATATAGCCAAAGCCTGCCATGGCCGACGTAAAGTGCGGCGTGATCATCATGTTAAAAGCGCGCTCGGGATGCCCCAGGTGGATCAACAGGGGGAGCGTGGCGAAAAGCAGGAAGACGAACGCCGACGCCAGCGAGAAGCGGGCGATCGGCTTCAATTCCTCCCGACCGAAGACGTGATACAGCGACGAGACGATGAAGGCGCCCGCCACGAGCCCGGTGATGTACGGATAGAGAACGATCATCACAGTCCAGGTCACGTTCAGCTCGTTGGGAAACACAAAGTTCATCATACCACCTCGCCATCGAGGTCCACGTAGTAGCACTTTGGCTCGGTGCCCATTTCCGGCTTGAGAACGCGAAAACGCCTCTGCCGCAGGAAGATCGACAGGTGGCTGTTGGGATCGTGCAAATCGCCAAACATGCGCGCGCCCTTGGGACAGGACTGCACGCAAGCCGGAAGCAGCCCGCGCGTGATCCGGTGGTAGCAGAGCGTGCACTTGTCCGCCACGTGCAGGTCGGGGTGGATATACCGGGTGCCGTACGGGCAAGCCTGCACGCAGTAGCCGCACCCGACGCAGTGCTTGCGGTCAACCAGGACCACGCCTTCCGGCGTCTCGTACGAAGCGCCCACGGGGCACACCTGGCTGCACACGGACTTCACACAGTGGTTGCACAGCTTCGGCACGAAGAACGCCTTGACGACATCTTTGACCGGCACATCCTCGAATACGTATTCGTCATTCGCGGCGACGTCGACCACCACCGCGCCATTCGAGCGCACGCGATAGCGCTCGACCCAGGTCCGGCAGCGGCCCTTGGGGACATCGTTCTCGGTGCGGCAAGCCCGCATGCACGCACAGCACCCGATGCAGCGGGACGTATCCACTGCATACGCATACAGCGGGCGCTTCCCCGTGCTCGAACGCTCTTCGCCGAAAGCCAGCTTGGGCAACAAGGAAACAATGAGAGCGCCCGATGCGCCCGCCGCCATCCGGCGAATCATCGTCCGCCGGTCCATGGTGCAATTACAGGGCATGCGACACCTCCTTGGGCAGCATTTCGTGAATCTGCTCCTGATGGCAGCTTACGCAAGCGGTCTTCGCGTCGGCCGGATCGCTTGACACATCCTTCAGGTGCGCCGGCCAGTCGATCATAGGCGGGCCGGATTCGGACTTGAAATCGGCCTTCTTGTGGCACAGCAGACAGAAGCGCGGATCGGTGTTGCGAACGATGCGGCCCGAGAACGAATTCTCCTTGATGAAGAGGTGGCACGTGGTGCAATCGAGCTTCGAGTGAGAGCCCTGCTTGAAAGTCTTCGCCAAACTGGCGTGGCAGTAGTTGCACTCAAAAATCGTCGGATGCGTGTCGGGCTTCTTCAGAGATCGGTCCGTGCGCCCGACATGACAGTCTCCACATCGCTGGATCAGGGGGTGCAGGCGGGCGGCATGCAGGTCGCGATCCGAAAAGAGCGGCTCATGCCCCGAATGGCACTTTACGCAGGGAGTGGATTCATCCTTCACCGCGACAAACGCGAAATGCTCCCGCCACTCAATCTGGGGAAATGAGCCGGGGCGGGCGTCCAGGCGACGATGACACACCAGGCAGTCGTCCCGTGTGCTGGCGGGATTCATCGGCTCGTCGGAGTTTTTGACATGCTTTCCACCTGCCCCGTGGCAGGTTTCGCACTCGATCGACGCGTGGGCGTCCTTGCGATGGAGCGCGGCCACGTCATCATGGCACTCGGAGCAGGCCGCGCGCCCCACATGGCGCGTGGCATGCTCCCTCTCATCGTCCATCGCGGCAGCGCGGTAGTGCCCGTACTCGCCAAACGTCTTTGGTATCAGGAAATGCCGGGCTGTAAGCGCCGCCGCGACGGCGGAGACAACAATAACAAATACGGGAATCGCGTGGCGGTAATCGGGCCGGACCACTTTCGTGTTCCCGTCGTCGTTGTCTGATGGAGTATTCGTGCGATCCCCTACGGCGCGCCCGTGTGGCAGGTGTCGCAACGGTCCGTTTGCCAGGCGTCCCCGATGTCCTCCGGATGCTCAAACGTCAGGCCCTTCTGCGACATACCCTCGGGGTTCACGCTGGCGCCCTGCGCCAGGATCGTGTGACAGATCGTGCAATCTTTGCGAATCGTGGCGCCCGTCGAGCTCACGTGCAGGCCGTCATGGCAACGGAAGCACCCGGCGCTGATCTTGTGCCCGATATGGTTCGGGTAGGCTTCCCATCGCACTTTCATCTCCGGGAAGAAGTTCCGGCCGTAAACGCGCTGGAGCGCCTGGATCGTGTCCGCCAGCTTGGGGCTATCCGGGTATTTTGCGCTCAGCCCGTCCGCGATCGCCGCCTGCGCCTGCACGTCGTTGGTATATGTGGCCGCCAGCAGCTTCGCCGCCGTCTCCTTGACGGACGGCAGGGAGCTGTCGATTTCGCCAGAAGACATCGCGAGGTCAACCGCCTCATTCGGGGACAGGTAGCGATGCGTCGGTCGGTTATGGCAGTCCAGGCAATCCATCCGGCGCGGCGTCACACCCGCAACCTTCTCTGGCGCGAGGCGAAGCTTCTCGTCCGTCGTCTGGAAGATGGTAACAGCGCCCTTCTGGTCCGTCACGCGCACCCACGGGATCTCGGTGCGCCTGGCGTCCGCCGCGATGTACTCCACCGTGTTGACCCCCTCCATGTGCCAGTGAATGCCATGAATCATCCCATGCGCCGGGTCGCCGCCACCGATATTCAAGAGCATCTTGACGGACCACGGCGAGTTCTCCTTGTTCGGCAGGTAGTGCGTCCACGTGCGCAGCACGGCGCCGAAGAACTTGCTCGGCCAGTGACAGGCGAGGCATGTATCCCTGGCCGGCCGCAGGTTGGAAATCGGCGTCTCGATGGGACGCTTGTACTTGTTGAAAAGCACCGAGTATACCTGGTACAGGCCGGACAGCTTGGCGTTGACGTACCACTCCGCGCCCGGCCCGATATGGCATTCGGCGCACGATGTGTTCGAATGCGGCGAGTTCTGGAAGCTCGTGTATTCCGGCTTCATCACCTGGTGGCATGTCTTGCCGCAGAATTCCACCGACTCCGTGAAGTGATACGCGCGATAGGTGGCCACGGCAGATACGGCAACAACGATGAGAAACGCCGCCGCCGTGATAACAAGACGCGTCAAGGTCGTGCGATCCTGGAGGTCGATCGTCAGGAGCGGCAACGCAGCCAGACCCTTGCGTTCACGCCACATGGTCCACACTACGCCCGCCACCACAAGAAGAAGACACCCGCTCAGCAGCATCGGGACCACAAGATATAGAAGCAGGCCGAAATAGGGACTTGCATGCTTCGTCTGGAAGTCGACCGCCAGAAGAATCACGCCCGTGAGGAAACACAGGCCTCCCAGCACAATACCGGCCTGGCTAAGCCAATTCCGCAGCAGTCTCGGCAATCTATTCTCGCGTTGCGGTTGCATCTGTTTCCCCCAGGCCTCCCCGCCGGGCCGCCAAGCCCTCCCCCCCCAAGCAGGTCCTATCCCGTGTACAACATACAAAACTCAATTGCAAGAGCCGTGGCATGCCGGCGAACACCGCACACCGGCTCCGGGCCCGCTCAAAAGTATCAGGATATACCTACACAGGATTCCGCTGTTCACTCCCGTATCCCAGACCCGGACCGGGCCCGCAGCCGGACCGGGTATCGATGACAAACAACAAGCGTGGCATCATTTCAAGCGGCGGGCCTGGCCACGCGGCAAATCAACCTGTATGCGTAGATTTATCCTGTTTACGGACGAGGATCTTCACACTACAGTTCTTGTCATTTGTCCGCGCGAGGACGGGTTCCAGGCAGCATGAATCCAATTAACAATAGATATGACGCAATGGGCGACGGCCTGTTGCCTGCAGCACAGCATGGCTCTCGATCTTTGGGACGGAGGACAGCAATGAACGGCAGACTCTCAATGGCTCGCGCCTGGGCATGGATCGTTCCGGCGTTGTGCCTGCTTTCGGGCGCCCGCGCGATGGGCTCATCGATTTCGAACAGCGATTGCATGGTCTGCCACGACGATCCAAAGCTCACCCGGATCGTGGCCGGCGTCACGAATTCGCTGCACGTGACCGAGACGAACCTTAATCAATCCGTTCATGCCGGGCTGTCGTGCACGGACTGTCACGCTGGAATCAAAGACCTTCCGCATGAAGAGAAACTGCCTGCCCCGCAGTGCGGCAGCTGCCATGACTCCGAGTCAAAGGAATACGCCGCGAGCATCCACGGCATGAGCCAGAGCATGGGATCATCCGGCGCGGCGACGTGTGCCTCCTGCCACGGGTCGCACAACATCGTTCCTGTCAAGCAGGGCGACTCGCCGGTATTCAAACTCAATCTTCCGGCAACCTGCGCGCGCTGCCACAGCAACCCCAATCTAACGTCCGAATACCGGATGAAGTTCCCGCAGGCAGCCTCGCAATACATGGAGAGCATCCACGGGCGCGCTTTGATCAAGCTTGGGCTTATTATAGCGCCATCTTGCAACGACTGCCACGGCGTCCACGACATCCGCCGCAGCGTGGACCGGGACTCGAAGATCAACCATGCCCACATTGCGGACACCTGCGGAAAATGCCACGTCGGCGTGGAGAAGACCTATTTGAAGAGCGTACACGGGCAGCTCCTCGCCAAGGGCGACGCCCGCGGCCCCGTCTGCACGGACTGCCACTCCGCGCACCAGATTGAAACGCAGGTGGGCGGGCTACTCAAGGCGGCGAGCGACGCGCGCTGCGGGAAATGCCACCAGGACCGCCTGGAGAACTACATGGAGACCTATCACGGCAAGGCCATCGCACTGGGCGCTTCCCACCAGGCGCCGCAAGTGGCAGCCTGCTATGACTGCCACGGCCACCACGATGTGCTTCCGCCCTCCGACCCGGAGTCCCGCCTCTCCTCGTCCAATATTCTGCAGACCTGCCAGCAGTGCCATAAGGGGGCCACGGCGAAGTTCACCCAGTACGTTCCCCACGCCGACCCGACGGACCGCGAGCACTACCCGCTCCTCCACTTTGTCTTCATCGCAATGACAGGCCTGCTCGTGGGCACCTTTGCCTTCTTCGGGCTGCACACGGCACTCTGGCTGATCCGTTCGGTATACCTGTTCCTTCACGATTCCAAGACCTTCCGCGAGGCCAAGATCAGCACGCAGGTGGACGACCAGTGGTTTACGCGGTTCACGCCATTTGAGCGGATGCTGCACATCATGGTCGTCACCAGCTTTCTCCTGCTGGTGGTCACAGGCATGCCGCTGAAGTTCCACTACACGGATTGGGCCAAAACCATATTCAATGTCATGGGCGGCCCCTCCGTGGCCCGGTCGCTGCATCATTTCGCGGCCATCATCACCTTCCTCTATTTCAGCCTGCACCTGACAGACCGGACCCGCGCCTGCTGGCGTGGCCGCGGCAATCTGCTCGACCCCGTAACGCGCCGGTTCCAGTTCAAGCGGCTGATCGCGATTCTCTTCGGCCCCGACTCCATGATGCCCAACATGAACGACTGGCGCGAATTCATCGCGCACCAGAAATGGTTCTTTGGCAAGGGGCCCCGCCCGCAGTTCGAGCGCTGGACCTACTGGGAGAAATTCGATTACCTCGCGGTATTCTGGGGCGTTGCCATGATCGGGGCCTCCGGCTTGATCATGTGGTTCCCCCTGTTCTTCACCCGTTTCCTGCCAGGCTGGGTGATCAACATCGCGATGATCGTGCATTCCGACGAGGCGCTGCTGGCCGCCGGGTTCATCTTTACCTTCCATTTCTTCAACACGCACTTCCGCATCGAGAAGTTCCCGATGGACACCGTGATCTTCTCCGGGCGCATCTCCAAGACCGAGATGCTGCACGAGCGCAAGCGCTGGTATGACCGGCTCCTGAGCACGGGCAAACTGGAGGACCACCGGGTGCGGGATGAGTGGCAGCGCTGGAGCGATATCGCCCGGACCTTCGGCTACTTGTTCTTCGGAACGGGGCTCATTCTGCTCGCCCTGATCGTGGTGGCAATGACGACGCGCCTCGTGCATTAGGCACGGATCGAAAGAGCCGCCTCATCCCTTGCGCCGGATCCATCCGGAGCCGGGCGTGACGCGGTACGTCCACTGCCCCACGCGGATCAGCAGCCTGCCCGGAGCCGCCACGAGATCCGCCAGGCTTGCGAGGTTGGCAAGGGCGCTGCTTCCCACATACAACAGCGCCTGCCGGGTCCCACACGCGCGCGGCTCTTCGAGCTTCCGCACCCAGAGCAATGCGGAAGCCCGGATGCCCATGGAAAGAAACAGAAGAACCGCATGGTAGGTCACCACATACCCGAGCACGGTCACTTGCCAGTCCCCTACCCACTGCGCCACCGCGCCGCCGAAAAGCCCGCTCACCATGCCCGACAGCGCCGTCACAAAGCTGCAAATCGCAACGTACGAGCTGCCGTGGCGGCGCCCGCGCATTGAATCCCCCATGCTCAGCAGCATGTTGAAGTTGGCGAATTCAACCCCGGGCCACGCCATCGAGGCGATGACGATTCCAATGTACCCGAGCCACCAGTGCGGCCCCTGAACAAACACCCAGGTGAACGCGCCGTGAATAACGCAGAGGCTGCAGATAGTAAGCACCGGCTTGCGCCCCACCCGGTCCAGGACGCGCCCCCAGATGCGCGCGGCGATCATCGCAAGAATGAGAGGAACGACCCCGCACAGAATGCTCGCCCGCGTGTTGGACATCTTCGCGACATCAAAGAGAAACAGCCAGATGAACTGGCCGGTGAACGCCGTGCCGAAGGTCATCGTGGCGATGAACCCGAGGAACCGGCGGAAGTTCCGGTCGGCCAGCGGCTCGCGAACCATGGCAAGCAGGCTCACGTCCTGCCGCGCCGCCTTCGCGGCCGGCGGCGGCACCCGCAAGAAAAAGAGAAAGTCCACAATGCCGGCCAGCCCCGCCACCGCAAACAGCAGGGCGATGATCCCCTGCGGCATATGCCCGCCGCGGGCCGCGGCGTGATCCAGCATCCACCCCACGCTGACCGTGACCGCCAGCCCTACCATTTGCCCGGCCTGCGAGCGCAGCGAGAAGAATCGCCCCCGGATGCGCGGCGGCACGAGTTCGGACATCCACGTGATCCATACCGGGCCCGATACGTTGTTGGCGGCCGAGGAAAAGAACACTCCGCCCAGAAACGCCGCCCAGGACCAGCCGCCCGTCAGAAGCCATGGAATCAAACCGATCAGGATCCAGATCGAACGATGGATTATGCCCGCCGTAATGAATACGCGCTTGTGATGCCCGTAGCGGTCGATGAAGTAGCTCGTGGGGAGCTGCAGCAGCACGCCCGCGAAGGGCACCGCGGCGAGCACGCCGTATCCGAAAGGCGGAAGCTGCAGCAACTTCGCAAGCCGCGTCTGGGCAATGCCGCCCACGGCGTACATCCAGAACGCGCCGAACAGCCAGGCCACGAACACGCTTTGCATCGCGCGGCGGCGGCTGTCCTCCGGCGTGCCGGGGGAAGGCGGGTCAGCCCGGACACTCATCTCCTCCGGGACCCCGCTGTCCGGCGCGCCGTCGGGGCCGTCGGAATTCGCGCCCCGGTCCAGCCGCTTCCGTACGTGAGCACCTCCAGCCATCTACGCCCGCTGCTCGTAACGGAATAGCTTGCCCCCTCCCGCGTGACAAGGTGGCACCCGTTGCGCCCCAGCGCCTCCGTGCTGGCATTCTGCACCAGCGCGCTGCTCTTGCCGAGGGCGGCAGATTCCTCCTCCGTCGCAGGTCGCCCGCTCACGGGCAGCCCGTTCTCCGTGCAGGCGATGACCATGGCCCCGCCCGACTGCGGGCCATGCCAGAGCGCATCATAGCGCTGGAAGAAATCCAATGGCTTCTCCGCGCGCAGCACGACCTCAAACGCCACGGGCAAAGACGCCAAGAACCGGCCAAAATGTATGGCCGGATCAGCATACTGCGCCAAAAAAAAGGAAAGCGGGTCCACGCCAAGAAAGTTCTGCCCATGGTACATGCCATGGTCCGGAACCAGCTTCTGGCCGCGGTACCACGAAGCGAATTGCGAGTTGTTGACCAGCCCCATCTCCAGGTGCACGTGCCCGCGGTCGCTGGGGATCCCCACCGAGGAGGTATGGCCCATGACGCCGAGCACCGTTCCCGGGCTCACCCGTAGGCCGGGCTGAACGGATGGCTCGATTTCTGCCAGATGAGCATACAGGCTGTAGACCTCTCCTATCGGATCGCGGTGCAGCAGCACGACATACTTCCCGTAGTTCGAATTGCCGGCGACCCGGTTGGCATACGCCACCGTGCCGGACATGACCGCCGCCACCTTGTCGGTTGGTTCGCCCTTGCGATCGCGTCCGGCCGGTGCGATGTCGATCCCTTCGTGAAAGGAAGACATCACCCGCCCGCCCCGCTCCGACGTGCGCACCGAGCCGTACATGCCTGACTCGGTCCGGCCCGCGGCCGTTGGCTGGAACGTGGCGGCAAGGTCCTCCATCGGCGCCAGCTTGCGGTCGGTGGGCGATCGCAGATCCTGCCACGGCAGAGTCGGCTTCAGGCGCACTCGCACGACGGGCGGAGGAGGCGCAGTCTGCACCACGGCAACGCGCGGCTTTCGCAGAACAGCCCACAGCACGATAACGGTCAGAACAGCGACCAGCGCCAGCGCGGGCCACAGCCAGGGAGGCGGCCCGCGTCGGCGATTCATCTTTGTGATGGCGATATTCAGCATGGCTCGTGCGGTCCGGAATAAACAACAGGCGTGTAGATTACGCAGCGCGCCCCGCCCAAACAAGCGCGGAATTCGGACCGAAGGTGGAAGGTGGGAGTCGAGCCGAAGCAGCGCTCGGCGTTGCCGGAAAGGCAGAGCAGAGAGGGGCGGCCGCGGCGATCATTCGCTCACCGCTTCCGCCTTCCGCTTCTCCCAGCTCCGCACCTGCCCGGACACGATCTTGAAGAGCGGGTGCGGGCGTGGTTCTTTGGTTCTTTGGGCCTCCCGCAGAACAGAGGGGCTGCGCACGCTCAACTTCTTCTTGAGATGCCGCCACTCATACAGGAGCTGGCCGCTCGTTTCCGCTATGCGGCAGCGGCTTCTGCGCGCGTTGATCTTGTTTGCGTCAAACTCATATCCGCGTCTGGCGGCTTCACGATGAACCGCCACAAGATATGCTGCGATCGCGGCGACCGGATCCTGCTGTCCCCGAAAACGCACGAGCTGCGGGTGGTGCAGATAACCTCTTGTCTTTCCGAGCAGGACGGCCTGCGCCAACAGGCCTTCCCGCCAAACGGCGACCAGTCCCTGACGGTCCAAGTACTGCGGATGCAGTGTCCAGAGCCTCATCTCTTTTGCCCGCCGTCCGAACGTGCCGCTTGAAGCGCGCGGGTCACCGCGGCGCTTCCGACCGGGTGCTGGCACTCCTGCTATTCTTCATGCTTTCTTTCGCCACGGCCCGCCCCGCAGGACAACTGCATTCAGCAGGGACGCCCTACTTCGACTGCGCAAGGCGGGCGTTGATCGCTGCGGCGGCGCGCCGGCCCTGTCCCATCGCCAGGATCACGGTGGCAGCGCCCAGCACGATGTCGCCGCCGGCATACACGCGGTCCATGGTGGTCATGCCGTTGTCGTCGACGACGATGTTGCCCCATTTGTTGACGGAAATCGCCGGCGTGGTCTGCCTGATCAGCGGGTTGGACTCATTGCCGATGGCGACAATGACCGTATCCACCGTCATCGAAAAATCGCTATCCTTGACCTGCACGGGGCGGCGGCGGCCCGACTCATCGGGCGCGCCCAGCTCGTAGCGCGTGCAAAACATGGTGTTCACGCACCCGAATTCATCGCCGAGCAGCCGGACCGCATTCTGCAGGAGATGGAACTGCACGCCTTCCTCCCGCGCGTGGCGCACTTCCTCCGCCCGGGCGGGCATTTCGGCTTCGGTCCGGCGATACACGAGGTGCACCTCCTGCGCGCCCAGGCGGATGGCAGTGCGGGCCGCGTCCATGGCGACGTTTCCGCCGCCCAGCACTGCGGTCACGCGCGAATGGCTGATGGGGGTATCCGCGTGTTCGCGATCGTAGGCGCGCATGAGGTTCGAGCGCGTGAGATACTCATTTGCGGAAAACACGCCCACGAGGTTCTCGCCCTCGATGCTCATGAACTTGGGCAGCCCGGCGCCCGCGCCCACGAACACGGCATCATAGCCGTCCTTCTCGATCAGGTCCTTGATCTGGCGCGTGCGGCCGACGATGAAATTGGTCCGCACGTTCACGCCCATTGCGATCAGCGACTGGATCTCGGCCTCCACAATGCGCTTGGGCAGGCGGAACTCCGGGATGCCGTACATCAGCACGCCGCCCGGCTTGTGAAAGGCCTCGAACATGGTCACCGCGTGGCCCTCGCGCCGGACGTCGGCCGCCACGGTGATGCTGGCCGGGCCGCTGCCCACGATCGCAACTTTCCGGCCGGTTTCCGGGCGCACGGACGGCGTGCGGAGCCCCTGCACTTCACGCTCCCAGTCCGAGACATAGCGCTCAATGCGCCCGATGGCGACAGACTTGTCCACATCCTTCAAGGACTTGCCCACCGTGCAATCGAGCTGGCACTGCGTTTCCTGGGGGCAGACGCGGCCGCATACGGCCGGCAAAAGGCTGTTGGCTTTGATGATGCCCACAGCCTTCGAGAAATCGCCTTCCGCCGCAGCCGCAATGAAGCCGGGGATATCAATCTGTACGGGACAGCCCTTGATGCAAGGCGCGTTCTTGCACTGGAGGCAGCGCATCGCCTCCACGCGCACCTGCTCGGCCGTGTAACCAAGCGCCACTTCGCTCATGTTCCTGGCCCGCGCATCGGCGGCCTGGCACGGCATCTCCTGGGGCGGGACCGCGATCCGGTCTTTCGGCTTCAGGAGCTCCTTCTTCCCAAGCAGGTCGGCCAGCAGGCCCTTTGCCTCGGTGGATAGCGTGTCACAATCCGCATGTTGCATAATGCTCGCCCGATTCAGGCCGCAGGCGGCCGCGACTTGAGCTCCAGATGGCACTTGTGGTGCGCCAGATCCTCGGTGCTCTTGTACGCGGCCAGCCGCTTCCGCATGTTGTCAAAATCAACTTTATGCCCGTCGAACTCCGGGCCATCCACGCAAACGAATTTCGTCTCGCCGCCCACGGTGACGCGGCACCCGCCGCACATGCCCGTGCCGTCCACCATAATCGTGTTCAGCGAAACCACAGTGTGCACGCCGAACGGACGCGTTGTCTCAGCACAGAACTTCATCATGAGGGGCGGCCCGATCGCCACCACCATGTCGGGCGGCGGGAGGCACTCGCAGAGCTCCTTCAGCGGCGCCGTCACGAGGCCCTTGCGCCCGCAGGATCCGTCGTCGGTGCAGATGATCGTCGCATCCGCGATGCTGCGCATGTTCTCCTCAAGGATGATCAGGTTGCGCGTCCGGGCGCCCAGAATAACGATGACCCGGTTGCCCGCTTCCTTCATGCCCTTGGCAATCGGGTGAAGGGGCGCCGTGCCGATCCCGCCGCCCACGCACACGACCGTACCGAACTTCTCAATATGGGTGGGCTGCCCCAAGGGGCCGAGCAGGTTCTCGATTCTGTCCCCCACGGCCTTTTCGGCCAGCAGGTGCGTCGTGCGACCCACCGCCTGGAAGATAATGGTGATGCTGCCTTCGGCCGCATCGCCGTCGGCGATGGTGAGGGGGATCCGCTCGCCGAAGTTCATGTCGAGCTGCAGGATCACGAACTGCCCCGGCCTGCGTTCCGCCGCGATCAGCGGCGCGGAGATGCGCATCAGGAATACTTCGTCCGAAAGCTGCTTCTTCTCAAGAATCTCGTTCATAGGTCTCCTAGATTCCCTCGCCCAGATCGTCGAACCCGGGAGACCTCGCCCACCGGCCATCGGACTGCCGGATCAGCGGCTTCGGCTGCTGGTTATACACCTTGGAATAGGGGGGCACGGAAAGCGTCAGCCACACGTTGCCGCCGATTTCCGAGTGTGCACCAATCTTGGTCTTGCCGCCCAGAATCGTCGCGCCGGCGTAGATCACGACATGGTCGCCCACGTCCGGATGGCGCTTGATTCCCTTCACCAGCCGCCCCTCCGCGTCCTTCTCGAAACTCAGGGCGCCCAGCGTCACGCCCTGGTACAGCTTGACGCGTTTTCCGATCTCGCAGGTCTCGCCGATCACCACGCCGGTCCCGTGATCGATAAAGAACCCCTCCCCGATGCGCGCGCCGGGATGAATGTCGATGCCTGTCTTGGAATGCGCATACTCCGACATGATGCGCGGAATCAGCGGCACGCGCTCCTCGTAGAGCACATGCGCCAGCCTGTGCACCATGATCGCGTAAACGCCGGGGTAGCTCATGACGACTTCCATGGTGGACTGCGCGGCCGGGTCCCCCTCGTACGCCGTCTGGATATCGATCTCCAGCACGCGCTGGATCTCAGGAAGCAGGCGCAGCGTGTGCTCCACCGCATCCGACGCCTTCTGTTCACAGTCCCGGCACTCCTTGCAGTCGCGCACATGCGCGACGCGGCACTGGTACCGGAAGGCGCGCTGCGCCTGAGCCATCAGCTCCGTCGCGATCGACTGCAGCCGCGTTTCAAGGTGCGAGCCCAGGTGCGCCGGTTCCACGGTCTGGTGCCCGTGGCAGCCGGGAAAGAGAACGGAAACGAAGTCGTCGACGACCCGCTGCACCGCTCCCTGACCGGCGAGCGTGAGCCCCTCGCCCATGCTCAGCCCGGCCGGGCAGCGCAGGCAGTGCCCGATGGATTCACCCAGTTCGGGCAAAAGCGTTTTCATCCAGTCTTTGGAGGCCATGTCATCCCTTTCTTTGCGCACGGCACACGCGGCAGTAAGTGCGCCGGTTGGCGGCCTGTTTTTCCGGGCCCTTGCAGCGCTCGATTTTCGCGATCACGCGGTCGGCGCCCAGGTTGCAGAAGCCAAGGGCCACGAGCATCCGCCCGATCAGGCCCGCTGGAATGCAGACGATCTCGTTGATGCAAACTGCATCCTTGCGGCACACTTCCGCGAAGTCCTGCAGCGTGAACAGGTGGATGTTGGGCGTGTCGTACCATTCGAACGGCAGCGTGCGCCCGACGGGCATCCTGCCCCGCAGCCCAAGCTGCACGCGGTGCAGCAGCTTGCCGAAGTTGGGGAACGTCACAATGCCCTCGCGCGCAACCCGAAGCATTTCGCGCAGCACGAGCCGCGGCTTGTGCACGACCTGCAGCGTCTCGCTCAGGATCGCGTAGTCATACGTTCCGTCAGGAATCATTGCCAGGCCTGCATCAATGTCCCCCTGGAACATGTTGTGGCCCGCGTCAATCACGTCGATCACGTGCTGGATGTCGATATCCACGCCGATGCCGGACACGCTGCGCTTCTCCCGCAGCAGGGAGAGCAGGTCGCCCCGGCCGCAGCCCAGGTCCAGGACGCGCGCGCCCGGGCGAACCATCGTGGAGACGATCTGGAACTCCTCGCGATGCTCCTCGCTGCGGTCCTCGGCAGCCTCATCATACCCCCCGTCCACCTGCGCTGCGTGCGGCTTCTCCCCCTCGCCCCGGACCCAGGGAAAGAAGGCGCGCAGGACCTCGGCCAGGTACTCGATGTCCACCAGAAACGCATCGTGCCCGTGCGGCGCGTGCAGCAGGCAGTACGACACGTCCCGGCCCGCGCGCAACAGCGCGTTGGCCAGCTCGACCGACTGGGCGGGCGGAAACAGCCAGTCCGAACTCAGCGCCACGATCAGCATCTTTGAGCGCACGGTCGCGAACGCCTTCTCGAGGCTGCCATAGCGCTCCTCGAAATCACACTCGTCCATGGCCGCAGTAATATGCAGGTACGAATTGGCGTCAAAACGGCCGACGAACTTAGCGCCCTGATGATCCAGGTAGCTCTCCACCTCGAACGTCGACCGGAAGCGCGCCGAAGGGTGTCCCGCCTCGTCCGCGCCCCCGCGCGGCCGTTCGCTCCGCTCCCGCCCGAACTTCTCCGTCATCATCCGCGTGGACAAATACGTGATATGCCCGATTTTGCGCGCCAGCGACAGGCCGTCCGACGGCAAGCGATCCGTCCCGTAGAAGTCCCCCCCGAGCCAGTTGGGGTCGCTCAGGATCGCGCTGCGCCCGACGATGTCGAAGGCCAGCGCCTGGGTCGACAGGCGCGCGGCCGACGCAATGCAGACGCAGCGGTCCACCGTGTCCGGATACCGGATGACCCAGTCCAGCACCTGCATTCCGCCAAACGAGCCGCCGACCAGCGCGGCCAGCCGCACTATTCCGATCTCCTGCAGAAACAGACGGTGCGCGTTCACCACATCCGCCACGGAAATCTTTGGAAACGCAGACCCGTACGGCTTCCCGGTCCGGGGATCGGTGCTCGCAGGCCCCGTGGTGCCCTTGCAGCCCCCGAGTATGTTGGCGCACACCACGTAATACAGGCGGGTGTTGATCCCCTTGCCCGGGCCCACCATTTCGTCCCACCACCCCACCGGCCCATCCGGCGTGTCGTGGCGGCCGGCCACATGCGAATCGCCTGTGAGCGCGTGACAGATGAATACCGCGTTGGTCCGGTCCGGCCGCAGCGCCCCATGCGTCTCGTACGCAACGGTCAGCTCAGGCAGAAACTCTCCGCACTCCAGGCGGAACCCCTCTGCCGGCAATGTGATCTTTACCGCCTGGGTCCTGACGACGCCCGCACTCGCTGTTTCCTTACGTTCTTTCATGACACGTTCACTAGGATCGTACAAAGCGGCCCCTCATCGCAATCCAAATCCTGCGCGAAAGAACACCGTCTGCTTGACTTGCGAGGGGAACGTCCGTACTTTTCGTCGGAAACGGCGCGTTGACACGCAAGGGCGGGCGGGCCCAGGCAAGGAGAGCACAATGGCATTCGGCACCGGCAAGATTTGGTACGACGGGAAATTTGTGGAGTGGGCAGACGCCAAATGTCACATTCTCAGCCACGTGATTCACTATGGCTCGTCCGTGTTCGAAGGGGTCCGCTGCTACGAGACGCAGCTGGGATCCGGC